>NZ_JBSFVU010000036.1:0-68288 GCF_053592475.1 Streptomyces sp. NPDC002671 | reverse complement strand
GGGAGGAACTCGACGTCCTTGAAGGTCCACCCGGAGTTCCGGTAACCGGGCTCGCCGCCGGGGGCCTCCACGACGCCGTCGAGCGAGATGAAGGCGGTGCTGATCAGAGTGCGCATCGGGGGCTCCTTGGGGTGCCGTGCCTGGTCTCGGTGTCTTGTGCCTGGCTTTCGGGATCTTTGACCGGGGGCGCCGGAAAAACTCATCGGCCGTTGCCCGCCGGAATCCTCAGCGCGGCTCCGGGGGGCGCTGGCGGGGCATGTTCGGGCGGGTGCCGTTCGGCGGGGGGAGGGGGAATCTGCCGACCGCGCTCGCGGACTCGGCCCGGGCGCCGGAGGCCACCGCCGTCTGGATGCCGAGGGGGGTCGGGCCGGTGCGGAACTCCACCATCCAGTCGGCCGTCTCCGTGCGGACCAGGTCCGTGACGTCCTCCGAGAAGCGGCGCAGTACGCCCAGGCAGCGCTCGGTGGCCTCGCTGGCCGTGCCCTCCGTCGGGCCCAGTACCTCCCGGACGCTCTCCGACGCCCAGTCGAACTGGAGCGCCTGGAGCCGCCGGTGCACGGCCTGCGCGGTGGCCACATCCCTTATCCAGCCCGAGGTGACACCGAAGAAGCGGTCCACGCCGACGCAGGAGACCGCGAGCAGCAGAGCCAGATAGCCCCAGGGGGCCACGCCGCCCAGCATCCCGGTCAGGTCCAGGAGGGGGAGGGCGGCGCCGGTCACCGCGCCCGTGGCGGCCCCTGCGCGCAGCGCCCGCGCCCCGCGCCGTTTCCATACCCGGTCCGCCAGATACCAGGCCGCCGTGTCCAGCGCCCCGCGCTCCACCCAGCGGTACAGCTCGTCCAGCCGTTCCGCCGGCTCCCCCCAGTCCCCGAGCGGGAACTCCCGCCCGGTCAGATCGCCCGGCCGCAGCCCGGCCGCACCCTCGCCCCGCCCGTCCTGAGGCGGACCCTCGGGCTGCATCTCCGGCTGACCCACCCGGCACTCCTTATGAACGGTTACATTGCGTGACATTGCACGCTGTCACACGGTCCCCTTCCTACCGCCCAATGGGTAACGAAGGGGTGGCTTTCCCACCTTTTCCGCCCAGAAGAGCGCCGTGATCAGGTATAGGGCACGCCATGTTCTCACTCGAAAGAGTGGCGGGGCGATGGCCGCGTGGACCACGTAGGCTCGTGCACAACGGAGGAAACGACGAATCCAGGAGCTGATCGTGATTCCCGGTGGTGGCCAGCCCAACATGCAGCAGTTGCTCCAGCAGGCCCAGAAGATGCAGCAGGACCTCCAGCAGGCGCAGGAGGAACTGGCGAACACGGAGGTCGACGGGCAAGCGGGCGGCGGGCTGGTGAAGGCGACCGTGACCGGCGCCGGTGAGCTGCGCGCGCTGAAGATCGACCCGAAGGCGGTGGACCCGGAGGACACGGAGACCCTCGCCGACCTGATCGTGGCGGCCGTACAGGCGGCCAACGAGAACGCGCAGGCCCTTCAGCAGCAGAAGCTCGGCCCGCTGGCGCAGGGCCTGGGCGGCGGCAGCGGCATCCCCGGTCTGCCGTTCTGATCCGCTGACCGTTCTGGTGTTCGCCACGCGGGCGACACCCGCACCGCCTTCCTAGGACAGGCGGCAGCCAACTACCGTACGTACCGAAAGGTCTCCAGGAGGGCAGTCCGTTGTACGAAGGCGTGGTCCAGGACCTCATCGACGAGCTGGGGCGGCTGCCCGGCGTCGGTCCCAAGAGCGCGCAGCGGATCGCCTTCCACATCCTGCAGGCCGAGCCGACGGACGTGAAGCGGCTCGCGCAGGCGCTGCTGGAGGTCAAGGCGAAGGTCCGCTTCTGCGCGACCTGCGGCAATGTCGCACAGGAGGAGCTGTGCAACATCTGCCGTGACGCCCGGCGCGACCCCTCGGTCATCTGCGTCGTGGAGGAGCCGAAGGACGTCGTCGCCGTCGAACGCACCCGGGAGTTCCGCGGGCGCTACCACGTCCTCGGCGGCGCGATCAGCCCGATCGAGGGCGTGGGCCCCGACGATCTGCGGATACGAGAACTTCTCGCGAGGCTGGCCGACGGAACGGTCACGGAGCTGATCCTGGCCACGGACCCGAATCTGGAAGGCGAGGCGACGGCGACGTACCTCGCCCGCATGATCAAGCCCATGGGCCTGAAGGTCACCCGCCTGGCCAGCGGCCTCCCGGTGGGTGGCGACCTGGAATACGCGGACGAGGTCACCCTCGGCCGCGCCTTCGAGGGGAGACGACTCCTAGATGTCTGACGCCACGCTGCACGCCACCGCGCAGGACCCGGACGACTTCGCGGTCCAGATCGCGGACCAGATCGAGAGCTTCCTGGTGGCGGTCACCGAGGTCGCGCGGGGCGACGAGCCCGACTCGGCGGTGCCCTTCCTCCTCCTGGAGGTCTCCCAGCTGCTGCTGGCCGGCGGCCGTCTCGGCGCGCACGAGGACATCGTCCCCGACGAGCGCTACGAGCCCGACCTCGGCCCGGAGCAGGACGTCGACGTGCTCCGCGAGAACCTCGCCCGCCTCCTGGACCCCGTGGACGTCTACTCCGAGGTCTTCGACCCCTACGAGCCCCGCAAGGCGCCCGTCCCGGCCCGGATCTCCGACGACCTCGCCGACGTCGTCACCGACCTGCGCCACGGCATGGCCCATTACCGCGCGGGCCGCACCGTCGAGGCCCTGTGGTGGTGGCAGTTCTCCTACTTCTCCAACTGGGGCAGCACCGCCTCCGCCGCCCTGCGCGCCCTCCAGTCCCTGGTCGCCCACGTCCGCCTGAACCAGCCCCTGGAGGAACTGGACGGCCTCGACACCGACCAGTCCGACATGGGTGACGAGACCCTGGAGTTCGAGGCGGGCCGCGTCATGGCCGAGGAGATCGGCGGCCCACTGGGTCTGCGCCCGGCCAAGTAGCCGGCGGCTTCGGGGGCGCTCAGTCGTGCCCGTGAGGCGGCCACCACGCTCTCAGGTCCGGCACTGTGACCCGGGGCACTTTCCGCGTGTTCCGGCTTCGGGCGGGCATGAGGTCGTACGGACGTCGTGCGGACGACATGGATGTCCGTGCGGCGCGCGTCCGACGTCTCACCATGCGGGAGCAGGGAGGCGGAATTCGGACGCTCGATAGACTTAGCCGACACAAACGAACCGAGCGAGGAGCGCACGTGGGCCTTGTCGTGCAGAAGTACGGAGGCTCCTCCGTAGCCGATGCCGAGGGCATCAAGCGCGTCGCCAAGCGGATCGTGGAAGCCAAGAGGAACGGCAACCAGGTGGTTGTCGTCGTTTCCGCGATGGGCGACACGACGGACGAGCTGATCGATCTCGCCGAGCAGGTATCGCCGATGCCTGCCGGGCGTGAGTTCGACATGCTGCTGACCGCCGGAGAGCGTATCTCCATGGCCCTGCTGGCCATGGCGATCAAAAACCTGGGCCACGAGGCCCAGTCGTTCACCGGCAGCCAGGCAGGCGTCATCACCGACTCGGTCCACAACAAAGCCCGGATCATCGACGTCACGCCGGGCCGGATCCGGGAGTCGCTGGACAAGGGCAACATCGCCATCGTCGCCGGGTTCCAGGGCGTCAGCGCCGACAAGAAGGACATCACCACGCTCGGCCGTGGCGGTTCCGACACGACGGCCGTGGCGCTCGCCGCCGCGCTCGACGCCGAGGTCTGCGAGATCTACACCGACGTCGACGGCGTGTTCACCGCCGACCCGCGCGTGGTGAAGAAGGCGAAGAAGATCGACTGGATCTCCTTCGAGGACATGCTGGAGCTCGCGGCCTCCGGCTCCAAGGTGCTGCTCCACCGCTGTGTGGAGTACGCCCGCCGCTACAACATCCCGATCCACGTCCGGTCCAGCTTCAGCGGGCTGCAGGGCACGTGGGTCAGCAGTGAGCCGATTGGGGACCAGAAGGTGGAGCAGGCCATCATCTCCGGTGTCGCGCACGACACCTCCGAGGCCAAGATCACGGTCGTCGGCGTGCCGGACAAGCCGGGTGAGGCCGCCGCGATCTTCCGGACCATCGCCGATGCCGAGATCAACATCGACATGGTCGTGCAGAACGTCTCCGCCGCCTCCACGGGGCTGACGGACATCTCCTTCACGCTGCCCAAGACCGAGGGCCGCAAGGCCATCGACGCGCTGGAGAAGAACCGGCCGGGCATCGGCTTCGACTCGCTGCGCTACGACGACCAGATCGGCAAGATCTCCCTCGTCGGCGCCGGCATGAAGACCAACCCGGGCGTCACCGCCTCCTTCTTCGAGGCGCTGTCCGACGCGGGTGTGAACATCGAGCTGATCTCCACCTCCGAGATCCGCATCTCGGTCGTCACCCGCGCCGACGACGTGCCGGAGGCCGTGCGCGCCGTGCACACCGCCTTCGGGCTCGACTCCGACACCGACGAAGCCGTCGTCTACGGAGGCACGGGCCGCTGATGGCGGAGACCGGGAGGCCGACGCTCGCGGTCGTGGGAGCGACCGGGGCCGTCGGCGCGGTCATGCTCCAGATCCTGTCCCAGCACGCGGACATCTGGGGCGAGATCCGTCTGATCGCCTCCCCGCGCTCGGCCGGCCGTAAGCTGGCCGTGCGCGGGGAGGAGGTCGAAGTGGTCGCCCTCACCGAAGAGGCCTTCGACGGGGTCGACATCGCGATGTTCGACGTGCCCGACGAGGTCTCCGCCCAGTGGGCGCCCATCGCCGCCGCGCGCGGCGCGGTCGTCGTGGACAACTCGGGCGCCTTCCGGATGGACCCGGAGGTGCCTCTCGTGGTGCCCGAGGTCAATCCGCACGCGGCCCGGTACCGGCCGCGCGGCATCATCGCCAACCCCAACTGCACGACCCTGTCGATGATCGTCGCCCTGGGCGCGCTGCACGCCGAGTTCGGGCTGCGCGAGCTGGTCGTGTCGTCGTACCAGGCGGTGAGCGGGGCCGGGCGGGCCGGTGTGGACGCGCTGCGGGCCCAGCTGTCCCTGGTCGCCGACACCGAACTGGGCACCAAGCCCGGTGACGTACGGCGGGCCGTCGGGGACGACACCGGGCCGTTCCCGGAGCCGGTCGCGCTGAACGTCGTCCCCTGGGCCGGATCCCTGAGGGCCGACGGCTGGTCGTCGGAGGAGATGAAGGTGCGGGACGAGTCCCGCAAGATCCTCGGACTGCCGACGCTGCCGGTCGCCGTCACCTGCGTCCGGGTGCCGGTGGTCACCGGCCACTCCCTCACCGTCCACGCCCGCTTCCAGGGCGAGGTCACGGTGGACGGCGCCCGCGAGATCCTCGCCACCGCCCCCGGTGTCGTCCTCTACGACGACCCGGACGCCGGTGAGTTCCCCACCCCCGCCGACGTCGTCGGCACCGACCCCACCTGGGTCGGCCGGGTCCGGCGCGCCCTGGACGACCCGACCGCGCTCGAACTCTTCGTGTGCGGCGACAACCTGCGCAAGGGGGCCGCGCTCAACACCGCGCAGATCGCCGAGCTGGTGGCGTCCGAAGCGAACGGCCGCGCCTGACGCCAGGGGCTGCCGCGCTGAGCGGTGCCTCACAGATATTTGCGACTGACAGCTTTATAGGATCCGGGTAAGAATCTTCTCCCCGCCCCGTGCAACCACGCGCGAGGCGGGGAGCGTCTTTGCGGTCACCCCTGCGGGGGCGTGGGGACGTGGAGGAATTCGGCGTGGGGACGTCGGGCTCCGGGCGTGGGGACGCCCGTTCACATGGGACATAGGGGAAGAGCGGGGCGCATGACGGCACTTGAGGCACGGCCGGTTGTCGCACATGTGATGTCCGGCACGTACAACCCTCCCGGGGGGAAACGTGTCCAACTGGCGTGGCAGAGGTACTCGAACTCTCAGCGGCCCGCGGCACGGCGGCCCTCCGGCCGCCCCGGGCGGCGCTCCGGCCGCCCCGCATGGCCGGCGGCATGCCGGTGATCGCGCCCATGCCCGCAGCGCGGCCCGCCCGCATACCCAGCCAGCGTGACGACTCCGAGGACGCCGCCGCGGTCGCACAGCCCGTGGCGGCCGGCACCACCGTCGACCACCTCACCGAGACCTACCGTGCGCACTACCGCTCACTGCTGGGTCTCGCGGCGCTCCTGCTCGACGACACCGCCTCCTGCGAGGACGTCGTCCAGGAGGCCTTCATCCGGGTCCACTCCGCGCGCAAGCGCGTCCGTGACCCCGAGAAGACCCTCGCCTACCTGAGACAGACGGTCGTCAACCTCTCCCGCTCCACCCTGCGCCGGCGCATCCTCGGCCTGAAGCTGCTCGCCAAGCCGATGCCCGACATGGCGAGCGCCGAGGAGGGCGCCTACGACCAGCTGGAGCGCCGCGACCTCATCAAGGCCATGAAGGGGCTCCAGCGCCGCCAGCGCGAGGTCCTCGTGCTGCGCTACTTCGCGGACATGACCGAGGCCCAGGTCGCCGAGGCCCTCGGGATATCCCTGGGCTCGGTCAAGGCCTACGGCTCGCGGGGCATCGCCGCCCTGCGCGTCGCCATGGAGGCGCCCGCATGAGCGGCGGCGCCGAAGGGGGCGATTCACATGCCGGTTCAGCTTCCGGGGGAGGCGACTCCCATGAACGCCATCCGCACGAGCACACGCAATCGCACGCTGGGAACGGAACTGTGAACCACAGCCCCGACGAAAAGGGCCCCGAGGAGCGGGACCCGGCCCTCGCCGGGCTCGCCCCGGAGGAGCAGGCCCTGCGCCGGATGCTGCACTCCGTGGTCGACGACCTCGAACCGCGCACCGGCACGCTGAACCATCTGCGCCGTGCCGTTCCCGCCCGGCGGGCCCGCAAGCGGCAGGCCGTCGTCGGCATGGCCGCCGCCGCGCTGTTCATCGGCACCGCGATCCCCGCGCTCGTGCACGTCACCGACTCCGGCAGCCCCGACCTCAACACCGGCATGGCCGGCCAGTCCTCCCAGGCCCACGACGGCAAGGGCCGGGCCAAGACCCAGGGCGGCGGTTCCGGCACCCGGCGCGACGACTCCGGCGGCCGGGCCGAGCAGCCCGGCAGAGAGCCCGGCAGCAGCGGCGACGGCCATGGCCAGAGCGCCGGCACCGACACCGGCTCCACCGGCGGCGTGGACCCGTCCGCCACCCTGGTGTCGGCGGCTCCGGTGTGTACGGCGGACCAGCTGGGCACCCCCACCGGCAGCGCCCAGGCCCCCGACTCCGCGGGCGCCGTCTACGGCAGCTTCCGCGTCACCAACGTCTCCCGCTCCGCCTGCACCGTCGGCGGCGCCGGCACGGTGGGCGTGACGCCGCAGGGCGCCGCCGACCCGGCCAAGGTCAGCGCCGTGCGGCATGCGGCCGGGGACGCGGCGGCCGGCCTGCCCGACCCCTCCCAGGAGGTCTCCGGACTGGTGCTGCAGCCCGGCTCGGCCTACGAGGAGCAGTTCGTCTTCGTGCCCTCGGAGAACTGTCCCGTGACCGGCGGCACCACCACCGGCGAGGCGACCGGAGGCCCCTCGCCCGACCCGTCCGCCACCCAGGACCCCGGCACCACCACCGGCACGGACACGGGCGGTTCGGCGGGCACCACCACCCAGCTCGTCACCGGGGACGGCGAGGCCGACGGCAGCGTCGTGGTCACCCACACCAGCCAGACCGGTTCGACGGCGACGGCGACGGTTTCCGACGCGTGCGCCGGGACCGTGTACTACACCGGGGTGCTGGCGGCGTCGTAGGTCTCCGGCTCCGGCACCAGTCCCAGTGCCGCGTCCCGCACGAACTCCACCTCGCGGCGCAGCAGCCGGAACCACATGAAGACGACGAAGCCCGCGAAGACGAACCACTCACCGGTGTAACCGAGGTTCTGGAAGGCCTTCAGGTCGAGCCCGGTGTCGTCCGGTGCGGTCGCCGGTACGGCCTTCATCCCCGCGTCGGCCTTGTCCAGGGTGACCCAGGCGTCGTACAGCCGGTACGGCACCAGGTTCACCAGCGAGGCCGAGCTGATCGCCGCCGTCTGCCCGGCGGGCAGCCCGCCGCGGGAGCTGATCCCGTTGTCCCCGGGGGTCTCGGACGCCTGGAGCGCGCCGGTGACGGTGACCTCGCCGGCCGGCGCGGCGGGCGCCTTCGCCGGGTCCGCCGTACCGGGCAGCCAGCCGCGTACGACGGGCAGGGCCTTGCCGGAGTCGGTGCGCAGGAGGGTGAGGACGTAGAAGCCGCGCTTGCCGTCCAGCTGCCGGTCGGGCACCAGGAGCTGCTTGCCGTACCGGCCGCTCGCGGTGGCCCGCCGGCCCGACGTGCTCTTGTCGACGGGCAGCAGCCCGGCCAGCGGCCGGGCGGCCTCGTGCCTGCCGGAGTCGACCCGCTCGGTCGCGGTGCGGTGGTCCTGCATCCGCGCCTCGAACCGGCTCAGCTGCCACGACCCCATGAAGATGCAGAAGGGGATGGCGAGCAGCACGAAGACGTTGATGCCCCACCAGCGGGGTGTCAGCAGAAACCGGTACACGCCCCCCACGGTACGGCGCCGGTGCGGGGCGGACGGGCCCGGGGTTCGCCGAGTTACGCGAAGTTATCCACAGCCTGCGCATGAACGACACCAATTGTCGGTGCGGCCAGGCAATATGGGCGCATGACTGGGGCCATGAGCGAGAGCAACAAGCCGGACGTGCGTGACGCGGCGGACGAGCCTGACGCGGGGGGCGCGCCCGCCGCGCCCGAGATGCCGGAGTGGGAGCGGCGCTTCCGGGCGCCCCGGGTGTCCCTGCCCGACTGGGCGCTGGACGCGCCGCACCGCTCCCTGTTCGTGTCGAACGCGACGGGCACGTACGAGCTGTACGCCTGGGACCGCACGACGGGCGAGCAGCGCCAGGCCACGCACCGGCCGAACGGCACGACGGACGGCGTACTCTCCCCGGACGGCGCTTGGATCTGGTGGTTCGACGACAAGGACGGCGACGAGTTCGGTGTCTGGCGCCGCCAGCCCTTCGGCGGGGGCGCGGACGAGGCGGCCGTCCCCGGCCTGGACCCCTCCTACCCCTCCGGCCTGGCCCTGGCCCGCGACGGCCGCATGGCGGTGGTGGGCCGCTCCACTGACGAGGAGGGCACGACGATCCACCTGGCCCGCGAGGGCGAGGCGACGGCCGAGATCTACCGGCACCGCGAGTCGGCCGGCGTCGGCGACCTCTCGTACGACGGCTCCCTGATCGCCATCGAGCACACCGAGCACGGCGACGCCATGCACGCGGCGCTGCGCGTGCTGCGCCCGGACGGCATGACGGTCGCCGAGCTGGACGACACCAAGGGCGGCACCGAGGAGCTGGGCCTGGAGGTGATGGGCTTCGCCCCGGTCGCCGGCGACACCCGCCTGCTCATCGGCCACCAGCGCCGGGGCCGCTGGGAACCGCTGGTGTGGGACGTGGCCACGGGCGAGGAGACGGACCTGGCCCTGGACCTCCCGGGCGACGTCGGCGCCGAGTGGTACCCGGACGGCTCGGCCCTGCTCGTCGACCACGGCTTCGAGGCCCGCGGCGAACTGTTCCGCTACGACCTGGCGACCCACGAGCTGACCCGCATCCCCACCCCGCCCGGCACGGTCTCCGGGGCGACGGCCCGGCCCGACGGCAGCGTGGAGTACCTGTGGTCGTCGGCCGCGCACCCGCCCGTGGTCCGCTCCACGGCGGGCGGGATCGTCCTGGACCCGCCCGGCATGAAGTGCCCGCCCTCGGTGGCCGTGCAGGACGCGTGGGTGGAGGGCCCCGGCGGCCGTATCCACGCCCTGATCCAGAAGCCGGCCGGTGCCACGGGCCCCCTGCCCACGGTCTTCGACCTGCACGGCGGTCCGACCTGGCACGACAGCGACTCCTTCGCGGCGGGCCCGGCGGCCTGGGTCGACCACGGCTACGCGGTGGTCCGCGTCAACTACCGCGGCTCCACGGGCTACGGCCGCGCCTGGACGGACGCGCTCAAGCACCGGGTCGGCCTGATCGAGCTGGAGGACGTCGCCGCCGTCCGCGAGTGGG
Organism: Streptomyces sp. NPDC002671; assembly: GCF_053592475.1. Lineage (NCBI taxonomy): Bacteria > Bacillati > Actinomycetota > Actinomycetes > Kitasatosporales > Streptomycetaceae > Streptomyces > Streptomyces sp. NPDC002671. The sequence continues at coordinate 58,319 of NZ_JBSFVU010000036.1, read as the reverse complement.
CGGTCGCCTCGGGCCTCGCCGACCCGGCCCGGCTGGTCCTCACCGGCGGCTCCTGGGGCGGCTACCTCACCCTCCTCGGCGTCGGCACCCAGCCCGAGGCGTGGGCGGTGGGCGTCGCGGTGGTGCCGGTCGCGGACTACGTCACGGCCTACCACGACGAGATGGAGTCCCTGAAGGCCATGGACCGCACCCTCCTGGGCGGCACCCCGGAGGAGGTCCCGGAACGCTTCGAGGCGTCCTCCCCGCTGACCTACGTGGACGAGGTCAAGGCCCCCGTCTACATCTCGGCGGGCGTCAACGACCCCCGCTGCCCGATCCGCCAGATCGACAACTACGTCAAGAGACTGGAGTCCCGGGGCGCGGTCCACCAGGTGTACCGCTACGACGCCGGGCACGGGTCGCTGGTCGTGGACGAGCGCATCAAGCAGGTCCGCCTCGAGATCGAGTTCGCGGAGCGGCACTTGGGCCGGGCGTAAGAGGGCTCTTCGGGTGGGAGCCCCTTCGGGGGCTCAGCCCAGTTCGGCCAGGCCCCTTCGGGTGGCGGCCACCACCACACGGTCCTCCTTCTGGAGCACGCGGTCGGGCGGGACATCGGTGTGGCCCTCCAGGGCCAGGACCCGCCAGGCCCCGGCCCGGAAGGCCTGGGACACCGTCCTGCCCTCCAGCTCCGGGTGGCCGGCCACGTCCACCGCGGCGAACAGCAGGACGCGGCGTTCCACCGGGATCGCGCCGAGGATCTGCCGGCCGAGCATCGCGCCCGCGAACGCCGGTGCGGCGAGGTGCGTGACGCTGCGGCTCCGGGTGCGGGCGTGCGGGTGGGCGGCGCGCAGGGTGCGGTAGACGGCGGTGGCGAAGTCGTCGTCGTACAGGCGCAGGACCACCCGGAGGTCCGGGCGGACGGACCGCGCGTACAGCACCGCCTCCAGGTTGGTCGTGTCCGCGCTGGTCACCGCCAGCAGGACGTGCGCCCGGTGGATCTTCGCGGCCTCCAGGACGCCCTCCTGGGTCACATCACCGAGCACCACGGGCACGCGCAGCCGCCGCGCGGTGGCCAGCCCCCTGGCCTCCGGGTCGGACTCCACGCACACCACCGGGATCTGCAGCTCCCGCAGCCGGGTCAGCACCCGGGTGCCGATCTTCCCGAGGCCGAGCAGCACCACGTGTCCGCCCAGGCCGCGCGGTGGCTTGCGCAGCGCGGAGGTGGTGCGGAACGTGCCCAGCGCCTCCAGTACGGCGGCCAGCAGCACCGGAAGGAGCAGCAACCCGACGAGCCCGGACAGCAGTTGCAGGATCTGCCGGCCGAGGGACTCCCCGATGGCGGGGTTGTCGATCGCGAACATGTCCAGCAGCGTGAGGTAGAAGGCCTGCAGCGGATGGATGCCCGTCACCACCCACAGCGCGACGGCCAGCGCCAGCACGCAGCCCACGATCCCCGCGAGCGACCACCGCAGCCGCCGCGAGAACAGCGAGCCGAGCGCCACCACGCCCCCCGCTCCGCGCCCGGCCAGGGGTGACCCCGGCTCGGCCGCGGACGACACCTGCTCCAGCACCACGGCCGCCCGCCCGGCGGCCCGCCGTACCTCGTCGTCGTCCGGGAGCAGCCGGGGCCCGTGCTCCCCGCTGCCCTCGGACCCGTCGGCCCCGGCGGGATCGGTGCTGGTCGCGGAGAGCAGGGCCAGCGTGCACAGCCCGGGATCGGCGATCTGTCCGACCCCGGCGGGCAGCCGTTCCACGGCCCGCAGCAGCAGCCCGTCGGTCTGGATGACCTTGCTGGTGCCGGCGACCGCGGAGGCGGCCAGCGCGGGGGCGGCGGTGTCGGCGTCGGACAGCACGGTCGTGGAGACGTCCACGGTCCCGTCCAGGCCGTCCCCTATCGCCAACGTGGCTGCCTGATCGAGGAGTTCCTCGATGTGCTGGCCCAACCGCCGGTTGTAGAGGCGCAGTACGAGCCGGAGCCTGGGGTTGAGGCGGCGGGCGGTCAGCGCGGCGCGGATGTTGGTCTCGTCGTCGTCGTACACGAGGGCGAGCGCGGCGGCCCGCTCCACACCGGCCTCGGCGAGCATGGCCTCGGTGACCTCGACGGCCTCCAACACCCGTTCGCCGTCGGCCCGGTTGGCGTTGCCGCTGGTGCCGGGCGAGAGCGCACTCCCGGCACTGCCGGTACTTCCACCGTTTCCACCGTTTCCACCGTTCCCGCCGGTCCGGCCGACGGCGGCGCTGACCATCCGGTCGAGCAGCGCCGTCGCGCCGCGCGCCCGGCCGACCACCGGGGGCCGGGCCGTGCGCTCGTTCGGCGGTACGACGAGGACGACCTGTTCGCCGTAGACGCCGCGCAGTTCGGCGGCCAGCCGGTGCGCGAGCCCGTCGTCACCGCAGACGATCATGTGCGCCGGCGGTGCGCCGGGCCCGCTTTGATTCGGAACGCTCCCCACGACGGGAAAGACTGCCCCAAGGAGACCGGTGGTTCCAGGAACGGGCCTGTCAGCCCAGGCAGAGCAGGACCAGGCAGATCTGGTTCTGGTTCGGGGAGGTCGCCGTCGGGGTGGAGGGGCTGGTGGCCGGCGTGGAACTCGGCTGGGAGTCGGAGCCGGTGCTCGTGCCCGTACCCGTGCTCGGGGTGGTCGTGCTCGGGGCCGGAGCCGGCTGCTGCGTCGCCGTGCCGGTGCTGGTCGACGGGATGGTGGTGTGCGGGTGCGAGACCGGGGCGACCGGGCGGGGCGGTGCGACGGCGTCCGGGCGGGTCATGGCCGGCGCCGCCGGGACGGTCGGCGCGCGGTGCCGCCCCGTCGGAGCGGCGCTCGCCGGGGAGTGCGTCCGGGACGCGGTGGGCGTCGCCCGGTGAGCGGCGGGCGGCGGCGTCGAGTCCGTACGGCCGCCCGCACCCGGCGCCAGGACGGCGTCACCCATGGGCCGGTCGTCCGGCACGGTGGCCGCCTGCGCCTTGTCGTGGGAGTGCCGGTCCAGCGAGGCGACGGTCAGGCCGCCGCCGACCAGCGCGACGGCGGTCGCGACCACGGCCCGCCGCTGGTTCTTCTTCCAGCGCGCCCGCTGCCGGCGCCGGGCCGCGCGCCCTTCCGAGGCGACCGCCACACCGGCGGTTTCCGCGGAGAGGTCCGGGCCCAGGCCGTCGTCCATGCCGTCGTCCAGACCGTCATCCAGGCCGTCACCCAGGCCGTGATCCACGCGGTCCGCCGTGCGGTTCGCCGTGCTGGGCGGAGCGATGTCCGGGGCGTAGGCGCCGCACCCGGGGCAGACCAGGGCGCCGTTGAGGTGCCTACGACACGAGGAGCAGTAGTCCATCGGGATCTTCGGGGTCTTCCTGCCTCGACTGCGCCGTCGGCCCACCGGGGCCACGGCCTGGACGCGCCCGCACAGGAGATCGAGCGGTCAGTCACGCTAACGAGGCATTCGAAAGGCTGTGTGCAGCGTGTGTGACGCTCCTGCACGAATTCCTGGCGGACCTCGCAGGCAGGCGGGCGTTCAGGAGAGCCCGGACGCCCGCAGAACCGCCTGCGTGGTCTCGTCGTCGATGCGGCGGCCCAGACGGTCGAGGACGTCCGCTCCCTGGCGGAGCGTGCCGCGCTCCAGGGAGCGGCGCACGCCGGTGTCGAGGGCGTGCCAGAGCAGCGGGTTGGCGACGAGGACCCGGGGGTCGAGTTCCAGGCGGTGGCCGTGGATGTCGCGCAGGACGAGGTGGGAGGAGACGCCGTCGTACTGCCGTACGGCAGCCAGCGCGTCCGTGTGCACCACGACCCGGCGCCAGGGGGTGCGGACGGCCAGCCAGCCGGGGCCCGCACTCACCCGCTGCGGCAGCAGGACGGTGCACACCGTGGCCGACAGGGTGACCCAGAGCAGCGCGCGCAGCGGCGTCAGGCTTCCCGCGTCCCAGTCGACGAGGATGCTCAGGGCGCAGAACGCCAGGGCGCAGCCCACCGCGAGCCGGGCGCTGCCACGCCAGTGGCGGTCACCGGCCGGTCCTGCCGGTCCGCTCCGTCGCATGGCAGCGACGCTAAGCGCCGCACCACCCCCGGCCAGTGTTCCTGACGGGCTTCTGACACCCGGGTGGCGGATCCTGACGGGTTCCTTACGCGTGCGGGGGCGGACGGCTGCCGTACGCACGGCCGGCCGATCCCGGGAAGCCGTACGGCCGTCTCCCGGAGACACTGGTCGCGACCGTGCTGCCGTCCATGGTGAGGTCCCGATGGCGTATGGCCTGGCACGCCGTGAGGTGGAACCGCGGGTACCGCTGCGCCCGGGCGAGGGGGAGAAGCACCACCTCACCAGCATGGAAGGGCTGGCCGCGCTGTCGCTGGACGCGCTCAGCTCGGTCGCGTACGGCCCCGAGGCCATCGTGCTGGCCCTGGTGGCCGCCGGGACCGGCGCGCTGACCGCCACCCTGCCGATCACGCTGGCCATCACGTTCCTGCTCGCGGCGCTCGTCGTGTCGTACGCCCAGGTCATCGCCGTACACCCGGACGGCGGAGGCGCCTACGCCGTGGCCAAGAAGGACCTGGGGGCGACCCCCAGCCTGCTTGCCGCGGCCAGTCTGGTCGTCGACTACGTCCTCACGGTCTGCGTCAGCGTCACCGCCGGCGCCGACGCCCTGGCCTCCGCCTTTCCCGCCCTGGCCCACGACAAGCTGCTGGTGTGCCTGGCCGGCCTCGCGCTGCTGACCGCCGTGAACCTGCGCGGCGTGACCGAGAGCGCCCGGGTGCTGATGCTCCCGACCGTGCTGTTCATCGTGGCCATCCTCGGCATCGTCGCCGTCGGCCTCTTCCGCTCCCGTCCGGCGGCCGTGGTGGGCGGCGCGCAGCCCGTCCAGGCGCACGAGGCGCTGGGCGTGCTGCTCGTCCTCAAGGCGTTCTCGTCCGGCTGCTCGGCGCTGACGGGAGTGGAGGCCATCGCCAATGCCGTGCCGACCTTCCGCACCCCGAGGGTCAGACGTGCCCAGCGCACCGAGTTCATGCTGGGCGCGCTGCTCGGCCTGATGCTGATCGGCCTCGCCGTGCTGATCCGGCGCGACCACGTCGCCCCGCGCTCGGACGTCACCGTCCTGGCCCAGCTCACCGCGGGCGCCTACGGCGACGGCTGGGCGTACTACGCGACCAACCTGATCGTCACCCTGGTCCTGCTGCTCGCGGCGAACACCAGTTTCGGCGGGCTGCCGGTGCTGATGAGCCTGCTGGCCCGCGACCACCGGCTGCCGCACCTGTTCGGGCTGCGTGCCGAACGGCCCGTCTACCGGTACGGGGTGGTGGCGCTGGCCCTGCTGGCCACGCTGCTGCTCATCGCCTCCGATGCCGACACCCACCGGCTGATCCCGCTCTTCGCGATCGGCGTGTTCATCGGCTTCACCCTCAGCCAGCTCGGTCTCGTCCGGCACTGGGCCACCCAGCGGCCCCGGGGCTGGAAGCGCCGTGCGCTCATCAACGGAACCGGGGCGGTGCTCACCACCCTGGCCGGGTGCATCCTCCTGTTCACCAAGTTCCTGGAGGGCGCCTGGGTGGTCGTGATCGCCGTACCGCTGCTGATGCTGCTGTTCTCCCGCATCGAGCGCTACTACACGGCCGTCGGCGAGGAACTGGGTCTCGGCCGCATCCCCGGCCCGCCCGCCCCGCGCCCCGGCAGCCTGGTGATCGTCCCGCTCGGCGATGTCAGCAAACTCGCCCGGCACGCCATCGGCGCCGCCCTCGCGCTGGGCGACGAGGTGGTCGCCGTCGCCGTCCACAACGACCCGGACAAGACCCGGGCCCTGCAGGAGGCGTGGGCACGCTGGAACCCGGGGGTGCGCCTGGAGGTCATCGACAGCCCGCACCGCTCACTCGTCCAGCCGATGGTCGACTACGTGCAGCACGCGGCCCGGGACGGACGGCAGGTCGCGGTGCTGATCCCCGAGGTCGAACCCCGGCACCGCCGCTACGAGATGCTGCAGAACCAGCGGGGTCTGCTGCTGGCGACCGTGCTGCGGGCCCGCACCGACGTCGTGGTCTGCATGCTGCCCTACCGGCTGCACGTCTGACCCTCTCCGCTACGCGCCGAGGTGACGGCTCGCCACCGGGCCGCCGACCGCACGCTTGATGCCGACGAACGGCGGTAGGACAAGGGAACCTAACCCCCCATTCGGCCCCAACCTCCCTGATCCGGAAGGAATTTGCGGCACTCATACGGCCCGGCCCAACGGGGCGTCAAAGAGCCGTCAAACAAAGCCGAGCGGCCGTCAGGGACGCGTCAACGCAAGCCAACGGTGGCCGAATTCGGTCACAGACTGGTCGGCAACGGGGGACGGGCGACCGTCCGTGGCGTGACGTTGGAGGGACCGTGGCCATCACGGCCGGAACAACACAGGGTCCTGCGACCGAGGGGGAGACGCCGCCACAGCCGACGACGGTCGCCCCGGCGGGCAGCAGCCCCGGTCCGCGCGAACGGGGGGGTTCGCGGACGGGCGATCCCGGTCCGGGGCTGCGCCCGCGCCGGCAGGTCGTGGCCGTGCGGGCCGCTCTGCGCCGCCGTTTCCGGGCCACCGTGCCCGCACGGCTGCGCCTCCTGCGCGCGGCCACGCTCCTGCTGACCACCGCCGTCGCGGTGCTGCTGCTCGTCGCCGGACTGTCCGCGAACGGCACCTGGTCCGACGTGACCGGCCGGGACGCACCGCGCACCACGAGCGCCGCTGACCTCAACCTCGCCCTCAACGACATGGACGCGCAGGTCGCCAACATCCTGCTGTCCAGCGGCAACGCGGGCAAGGACCGGCTCAAGACCCCGTACGACAAGGCCGTCGGGTTCTACGGCGACGCGCGCCGCGAGATCGGCCACGACCTGCGCACCCTCGCCGTCGCGGCGCAGGGCGACCGGTCCGCCGAGAAGACCGTGGAGAGCCTCACCGACGACTTCGCCGCCTACCAGGAACTCGTCGGCCGTGCCCTGGAGAACGACGCGCACACCGGCGGCAAGCCCGCCGCCCTGGTCGACTACCGCCAGGCGACCGACCTCCTCCAGGCCAAGCTCCTGCCCGCCGCGCGCACACTGGTGTCGGCCAACGACGCCAACTTCGAGGCGGCCTACCGCTCGGCCGACTCCGCCCTGTCCGCCCGGCTCGCCGCCGTCATTGCCCTCGGCGTGCTGCTGCTCGCCGCGCTCGGCGTCCTCCAGTGGTACCTGACCCGCCGCTTCCGGCGGATCCTCAACCCCGGCGTGCTGGGCGCCACCGTCTGCACCCTGCTCGCGGTGATCCTGGGCGCGCAGCTGCTCGGCACCAACGCCGACGACCTGCGGGTGGCCCGCCACGACGCCTTCGACTCCGTCGTCGCCCTCTCCCGCGCCCGCGCCATCGCCTACGACGCCAACGCTGACGAGAGTCGCTTCCTCCTCGACCCCGCCCGCCGCGACCAGTACGCGCGCTCCTTTCTCGACAAGTCGCAGAAGCTGTACGGCCTCGACGGCGCGACCCTGTCGACGTACGACGAGAAGCTCGCCACCACCTGGCGCGCCTACAGCACCGACCACCGACACCTGGGCTTCACCGGCGAGTTCCGGCGCGAGCTGGACAACATCACCTTCCCGGGCGAACGTGCCGCCGCCGAGCGGACCGTGGACACGTACGCCGTCTACGAACGCGACGACCGCAAGGTCCGGGCGCTGCTCGCGGCCGGGAAGGAGCGGCAGGCGGTGGAGTTCTGCATGGACTGGAAGCCGGACACCTCCAACGCGCACTTCGGGGAGTGGATGGCCGCCCTGGACAAGGTGACGGACATCAACCGCGCCCACTTCGACTCCTCGGCGGCGGACGGCCGTTCGGCAGTCGGCGACCTGCTGCCCTGGGCGGACGGGCTGCTGCTCGCGGCGATGCTCCTGACCGCGCTCGGCCTGCGGCCCCGGCTCGCCGAGTTCCGTTAGCCGGCGGCCAGATAGTCGTGGACGACCTCGGCGCGGCCGAGCGTGAGGTCGGTGAGCAGATGGCTGGCCGAGACGATCTCCAGCACGGGCAGGTCGGCCAGCGGTGCCAGGGCGTGCGCGAAGAGCTGGAGCCGCGCCGGTCCGGTCCAGGCGCCCTTGACCGTGACGTCGGAGATCTGCGTCCGGATCAGTTCGCAGATGCGCGGGGTGCCGTCATAGCCGGGGAGCTTCTTCACCATGAAGGTGGGGACGGTCAGTTCGTCCAGCGCGGCCGTCTCGTGCAGGACGGCGTGCTTGTAGCCCATCGTCGCCGTGGCCACCCGGACGGTGCCGTAGTCGAGGGTGCCGATCAGGGTGTCGGAGTCGACGTACAGCCCTGGTGCGCCGAGCTTCTTCGGAAAGGCGCCGAGTTCCCGGCCGCTGGCGATGGCGGGGTGGTTGTCGACGAACATGGCGAGGTTGTACTCGCCGCGCTCACCGTCGTGTTCGACCACCGCCAGATGCCCGGACTCGGTGTAGTCGCCGAGGCCCGTGACGTCCGGCATGCGCATCACCTCGAACCGGACCAGCGGCTCGGGGACCCGCAACGGCTCGGGGACCACCCGGGCCAGGGCCTCCGGGTCGGTGCGGTAGGTGATGTTGAGGTACTGGCGGTCGTGGAAGCGGTAGTGGCCCTCGGGGTAGGCGGGGGCCGCCAGCGGGGTCGTCCACCGCTTCAGCACGTCTTCCGTACGCATACCGGGCCCTTCTCGCGTAGGTGTCCGCCGACCGTCCGTCCCCGCCCAGCCTCGACGTGCTCCCATGCCCCGGCCAGCCGCGCCGTCCGCTCGGGTGAATCCGGAACGGGCCCGGGCGGCGCCCTACGCGTCCGAGAGCCGCGCCTCCTCCAGGTCCAGGGAGCGCTGGAGGCGGCGGCGGGTCGTGTCGCTGATGCGGTGGTCGTCGTACAGGCGCTGTAGTTCCGCCGTCTCCACGGCTATCAGGTCGCGGCGCAGCTGGCGGTAGACCAGGTCGGCGGACTCGGTGGCCACGGCGGCGCCGTTGTTCTCGGCGAGGCGGTCGCGGGCATCCTCCAGGCGGGCGTTCAGGCCGCGCCGCAGCCGGTCCAGGACGACGTCCGGTACGGCCTCCAGCTCCGCCAGCTCCTCCAGCCGGCCGAGTCCGGCGTGGGCGAGACGGGAGCGGGCCTCGAACTCCTCGCGTTCGGTGTGCGCGGGCTCCAGGGCGATGCCGGAGGCGCGCACGACCGGGGCCAGCGTGAAGCCCTGGACGACGAGCGTCACGACCACCACGGACGTGGTCAGGACGAGGACCAGGGGACGGTCGGCCAGGCGGGTGCCGCTCCGGGTGACCTCCGGGATGGACAGCGCGGCGGCCAGCGGCATGACCCCCCGGGTGCCCGCCCAGGTCAGCACCACCGGGATGCGCCAGTTCAGCCGACTGATCCCGCCCTTGCGCTGCACGACCGCCGACAGCGGCGCGAGCCACAGCAGGCGTACGGCGACGAGCGTGGCGGCCACGGCGAGGGCGTACAGCGGCCAGGACCGGTCGCCGTCGGCCAGCGCCCGGACCTGCGCGGGCAGCGCCAGCCCGATGAGGGAGAAGACCACGCTCTCCAGCAGGAAGACGACCGTGCCGTAGACCGCGTGCAGCTGGAGCCGTATGCGGGCGTTGGTGAGCCGGTCGCCCCGGCCGCCGAGGACCACCCCGGCCACCACGCACGACGTCACCCCGGAGGTGTGCGCGGCCTCCGCCAGCAGATACGCGGCGTACGGCGTGACCAGGGCGATCACCGTCTCCAGCACCGGCTCCTCGGTGCGCCGCCGGATCAGCGCCACCACACCGGCCACGGCGGCCCCGATCACCGTGCCGCCGCCGGCGAGGACCAGGAACTTGGTGCCCGCCGAGCCCCAGTCCGCCGCCGCCGACGCGACGGCGATGCCCGCCGCCACCCGGACCAGCACCAGCGAGGTCGCGTCGTTGAACAGGCTCTCCGCCTGTACCAGGACCTGCACCTTCGGCGGCAGGGCGAGCCTGCGGCCGAGCGCGGTCACCGCCACCGGGTCGGTGCTGGCCAGCACCGCGCCCAGCACGAACGCCATCTGCCAGGACAGCGGGGTCACCGCCGCGGCCACGGCGGCGACGGCCGCGGCGGACGCCAGGACCAGGCCGATGGCGAGTATCCCGACCGGTTTCCACACTGCCCGCAGCTCCCGCCAGGGCATCTCCTCAGCGCTCGCGTACAGCAGGGGCGGCAGGACGACGAGGCCGATGATCTCCGGGCTGATCTCGATCTGCGGGGTGCCCGGCAGCAGTGCCACGGCGAGACCGGCGACGACCAGGAGCGAGGGGGCGGGAATGCGCCACCGGCGTGCGAAGGTGGCCACCACGGTGGCCAGAATGACCAACGCGAGTACCGTGCCGACGCTCCGCATGCCGTCCCCCTGGGGTACAGAGGGAGCCACCCTGGCTCCCCCGCCGACCAGACTTCCCGGCACACCGCCTTCACCCTATCGGCCCAGGTCACGTCAAGACAGTGTCAAGGTCCTCGTGAGCGGCGCAAAGGATCCGCTAACACCGGAACGCGGTGGCCCGCGGAGGGGCTTCCTTAGGAGCAGTCCCCCTTGCGGAAAGGGGAGTTGACCATGTGAGCGGAGCGCATCGACGGCGATGAGTGACGTACGGCCCGGACGGCTGAAGGTCTACCTCGGGGCGGCACCGGGGGTCGGCAAGACCTACCGGATGCTCGACGAGGCGCGGCGCCGCGCCGCCCGCGGGGCGGACGTGGTGATGGGCTTCGTGGAGTGCCACGGGCGCCGGCACACGCAGGAGATGCTCGACGGCCTGGAGACCGTGCCGCGCGCCCGCTGCACCTATCGCGGCGGGGACTTCGAGGAGATGGACCTGGCCGCGGTGCTGGAGCGCCGCCCGCAGGTCGCGATCGTCGACGAGCTGGCCCACAGCAACGTCCCCGGCGGGGGCCGCAACCCCAAGCGCTGGCAGGACGTCGAGGAGCTGCTCGCCGCCGGTGTCGACGTCGTCACCGCGCTGAACATCCAGCACCTGGAGTCCCTCAACGACGTGGTCGAGAAGATCACCCAGGTCCCGCAGCACGAGACGGTCCCCGACGAGGTCGTCCGCCGGGCCTGGCAGATCGAGCTGGTGGACATGCCGCCCGAGGGGCTGCGCCGCCGCATGGCGCACGGCAACATCTACGCCCCCGAGAAGATCGACGCGGCCCTCGCCAACTACTTCCGCCCCGGCAACCTGACCGCGCTGCGTCAGCTGGCGCTGCTGTGGGTGGCCGACCGGGTGGACGAGGCACTCCAGGAGTACCGCTCGCAGCACGGTATCGGCGGGGTGTGGGAGACCCGCGAGCGGGTCGTGGTCGCCCTGACCGGCGGGCCCGAGGGCGACACGCTCGTGCGGCGGGCAGCGCGGATCGCCGACCGGTCGGCCGGCGGCGACCTGCTGGCCGTGCACGTGGCCCGCAGCGACGGCCTGGCCGGCGGTGTCTCGGCCGCCTCGCTCGCCCGGCAGCGACGGCTCGTGGAGGACCTCGGCGGCAGCTACCACTCAGTGGTCGGCGACGACGTGGCGACCACCCTGGTGGAGTTCGCCCGCGCCGAGAACGCCACCCAGCTGGTCCTCGGCACCAGCCGCCGCGGCCGGCTGGCCCGGTTCCTGAGCGGGCCCGGCACGGGGGAGACCGTGACCGAGCTGTCCGGCGACATCGACGTCCACCGGGTCACCCACGAGCGGGCCGGGCGCGGCACCCTGCTGCCCTCGCGGCGCCGCACGCTGTCCACGGCCCGTCGGATCGCGGGCCCGGTGGCCGGACTGGTGCTGCCGGTCATGCTGACGGCAGCCCTCGCCCAGGTGCGCGGCACGCTGGACCTCACCAGCGAGGCGCTGCTCTTCCTGCTCGCCGTGGTGGGGGTGGCCTGCATAGGCGGTGTCGCCTCAGCGGTGATCGCGTCGGTGACGGCGTCGCTGCTGCTGAACTACTGGTTCATACCGCCCATCGGCGCCTTCACCCTGAACGATCCCAATGCGCTGGTGGCGCTGGGCGTGTTCGCGGTCGTGGCGGCCACCGTGGCCGCGGTCGTGGACCGCTCCCTGCGCCTGTCCCGCCGCTCGGCCCGCGCCACCGCCGAGGCGGAGACCATGTCGTCGCTGGCAGGAACGATCGTGCGGGGCGAGGCGACGATACCGGCCCTGCTGGAGCGGACCCGGGAGACCTTCGGCATGGAGTCGGCGGAGCTGGCCGACGAGCCGCCGGATACCGACGGCGCCACGGCCGGCGGAACCACGGCCGCCGGCATCACCTCCGTGCCGGCCGGTCCGGGCGCCTACCTGGTGCTGCGCGGCCGGACCCTGTCCTCCTCCGAACGGCGGGTGCTGGCCGCCTTCGCCGCGCACGTCGGCTCCGCGGTCGAGCGGGCCCGGCTGGCCGAGGCGGCGGCCGAGGTGGAGCCCGTCAAGGCCGCCGACCGGATGCGTACGGCGCTGCTGCGGGCCGTCGGCCACGACCTGCGCACCCCGCTCGCGGCGGGCTGGGCCGCGGTCACCTCGCTGCGCAGCCGCGACGTCGAGTTCTCCGCCGCCGACCGCGACGAACTGCTCGCCACCGCCGACGAGTCCATGGCCAAGCTGAACCGGCTCGTGGAGAACCTCCTCGACCTGAGCCGGCTGGAGGCGGGCGTCCTCACCCTGAACCTGCGCGCGACCTCGCTGGAAGAGGTGCTGCCGATGGCACTGTCGGACGTGCCGGAGGTCGTCGAGGTGGGGGACCTGGAGGGGATCCCGGCGGTGTTCGCCGATCCGCCGCTGCTGGAACGGGTGATCGCCAATCTCGTCGGCAACGCCGCGCGCCACACCCCGCCCGGCCGGCAGGTGCTGGTCAGCGCCAGCGCGCTGGCGGGCCGGGTGGAGCTGCGCGTCGTGGACCGCGGCCCCGGCCTCCCGCCGACCGGCCGGGACCACCTCTTCGAGCCCTTCCAGCGGCTCGGCGACACCGACAACACCACCGGTCTGGGCCTGGGCCTGGCCCTCGCCCGGGGCCTGACCGAGGCGATGAGCGGCACGCTGACACCGGAGGACACACCGGGCGGCGGGCTGACAATGGTGGTGTCGCTGCCGTTCGCGGACCAGGCCGGGCAGACCCGGCAGACCGTTCCCGCCGAACCGACGGAGCACACCGTGTAGGAGGTACGTGATGAGTACCGAAACCGGCATCTGGAGGGCGCACCACGGACGTCCGGGCCGCGCCAAGGCCCCGGGCCGGCCGCGGCGCGACCGGCTCGCGCTGGCCGCGGGGCTGCTCGCCCCGTTCCTGGTGGCCCTCGCGCTCGTCCCGTTCCGTACCGGCCTGTCGCACACGAACGCCGCGCTGGTCCTCGTCGTGGTGGTCGTGGCGGTGGCCGCGCTGGGCAGCCGTACGGCGGGCGCCGTGGGCGCGCTGTCGGCGGCGGCCTGGTTCGCCCGCGGCGCAGCCGCTATGGACACAGCTTCCTCACCCGGCCGTACGGGACCTTCGCCATCTCGGCGTCCGCGGACATCTGGACGGCGGTGCTGCTGCTGGCGGTCGGCCTGATCGTCTCCCAACTCGCGGCCCGCGCCCGCCGTCTGAAGGTGCTGACGGTGACGGACGCGGACCACCTGGCCCGGATCCACCGCACGGCGGCCCTCGTCCAGTCCGCCAACTCCGCCGACACCGTGGTCGACCACGTCCGCGGCGAACTGACCGGCCTGCTCGGCCTGCGCGCCTGCCGCTTCGAGTACGGCACCCTCCTGGGCCGGCTGCCGCGGCTGGAGCAGGACGGCAGCGTGACGGTGGGCCGCCGCACCTGGAACCCGGACACCGACGGCTGGCCCGAGGGCGAGATCGAACTGCGGGCGTTCGGCAACGGCCACTACCTGGGCCGCTTCCTGCTCACTCCGGGCCCCGGTGACGTACCCCCGCTCCAGGCCCGCCTGGTCGCGGTGACCCTGGCGGACCAGACGGGCGCGGCGCTGGACACGGCGGGGCCGGTGCGCGGGTAGCCCCGACGCGTTCCCTCACGTGATCCTTACCTCGGATCGGCGGCGGGACGGAACGGTACCGTCCGTCCCGCCGTTTCCTTCCGGTGTGACGTCAACTCTCCATATACGGCGGGACATCGGCCAGCGCTCCCAGCACATGGTGATCTGCGGCGACGACGGCCTCGCGCACCGGCTCGCCCTCGAACTGGACGCGGTGTGCGGCGAGGTCGTCACCGTGGTGCTGCCCTCCCGCGACGACGAGTACGGCGCCGGGATGGCGGCGCTGCACGACGACCCGCGCTCACCGGTGGAGCTGCTCGTCTCCGCGCGCCCCGACGAGCGGACGCTGCGGGCCGCCGGGGTCGAGCGGGCCGCCGCGCTTGCGCTGACCTACCGCGACGACCAGGTCAACATGACCGCCGCCCTGCTGGCCCGCAACCTCAACCCGTCCGTGCGGCTGGTGGTGCGGATGTTCCGCCGCGAGCGCGGCCGGCACCTGGAGCGGCTGCTGGACCGTGCCGCCGAGCGTGCCGAGGACCTGGCGCAGGACACCTCCACCACGGTGCTGTCGGACGCCGACACCGCCGTACCCGAACTCATGGCCGCCGCCGCCATGGGCCACGGGCACACCATTCAGGTCGAGGACCAGGTGTTCCGTGGGGTCGTACGTCCGGCCGGGGCGCCGGCGCAGGCCGCCGACCTGGCCACCCTCGCCGTGCTGTCCGGCGCCCACCAGGACGACCCGGCGAGCGAGGACAGCCCGGAGACGCCGGGCGACGACGGCACGCAGCTGCTGCCGGACACCAGGACCGCCTACCACCGCCAGTTCACGCACGGCCGGCTGATGCTGGAGGAGGTCACCCACCACCAGGCGCCGGAAGAGGCCCAGCGCGGCCGGTCCGGCCGCCGGGCCGGCGCCTGGCTGCGGGCCAAGCTCGCGCACCTGCCGTGGAAGGTCTTCCTGTCCCGCGAGGTCACGGCCGTCTACGGGGCGCTGGGCGCGATGGAACTCGCCCTGGCCGCCGCCACCGCGCTGTTCGCGGACGAGCATCCCTGGTGGAAGAACCTGTACCTGCCGATGCTGGACATCTTCACCATGGGCGACCCGGCCACCAACGAGTCGGTCGCCCGCCGCGTCCTCCAGCTGATCGCCGGTTTCGTGGGCCTGGCGGTGCTGCCGCTCGTGGTGGCCGCGACGCTGAACGCCACCGAGGCGTTCCGCGCCGCCTCCGCGAGCCATCCGCCGGACGAGGACACGAGCGGCCACATAGTCCTCGTCGGTCTCGGCAAGATCGGCACCCGGGTGCTGGTCCGGCTGCGCGCCACCGGCCATCAGGTCGTGGCCGTCGAACGCGACCCGCACGCCCGGGGAGTCGCGCTCGCCCGCGAACTCGGCGTGCCGCTGATCCTGCAGGACGCCACCGACCCCGGCGTGCTCGAACTGGCCCGGGTCCGCGCCAGCGGCTCGCTGCTCGTCCTCACCCGCGACGACGGCCAGAACCTCGACATCGTCATGGCGGTCCGGGAGATCAACCCGCAGGTCCGCGTGGTCATGCGGCTGTACGACGACGACTTCGCGGCGACCGTCCAGCGCACCCTGCGCGCCTCCTACCCGGACGCGCTGACCCGCAGCCGAAGCGTTTCCGCGCTGGCCGCGCCGTCCTTCGCCGCCGCCATGATGGGCCGTCATGTGCTGGGCGTGATGCCGGTGGAGCGGGGCTCGCTGCTGTTCACCTGCGTGGACGTGGCCGGCCATCCCGAGCTGGAGGGGCGTTCCGTGCACGAGGCGTTCCGGGAGAACGAGTGGCGGGTGCTCGCCGTCGGGGCGGCGGGCCCGTCCGCCGCCCCGTCCGCCATGGACACCCTGACCGGGCTCCGCCCCGCCCGGCCCGGCTTCGACTGGCGTCCGGCACAGGGCCGGGTGCTGCGGGCGGGCGACCGGGTGGTGCTGGCGACCACGCGGCGCGGGCTGGACATCCTGATGACGGGCGTCCAGCCGCATCCCCCAGGGCGGCGGGACTGAGTCGACACCCCCTGTACGTCCTGTCAGTTGAGTCCGGACACCTTGAACACCGCCTGCGCCGTCTCCCGGTCCACACGGGCCGAGAGGCGGCGCACCGCGGTCTGTCCGCACAGCAGCAGACCGTCGGCCGCCGACTTCCGGGCGCCCTCCTCCAGGCGGTGCCACAACCGCGGGTTGCGCACCAGCACCTCGGGGTCGAGCTCTACGCGTGTGCCGAACACGTCGCGCAGCAGAAGCCGTTGGGAGACGCCACCCAGGCACCGGACCGACACCAGCAGATCGGTGCGCACCCGGCGCTCGCGCAGCAGCCGGCGCGCGGACAGCCAGTCCTGGCCGGCCGAGACCCGGGCGGGGCACAGGAGGAGGAAGAGCAGCAGGGCGAGGAACAGCCAGAGGGCACAGCGCCACAGGGCGAGCTTGCCCGTGCCCCAGTCGAAGAGGAGGAGCAGGGCGAGCAGCGCGCCCGCGCAGCCGACGGACTCCCCTGCGTCGCGCGCCCAGCGCTGGTCGTACGTTGCGTCGTCGCGACGTCCCATGCCCGCGACCGTACCGACGCCGGGACGCGGAAACGGCCGTCCTGACACGACTCTGACGGCGTCACCCGTCAAGATCTCATCAAGGTCAGTCGCATGGGCGCGAAGATGGCGCAAGGAACTGCCGGGTGCGGTCGGTATCGGACAGAACCTGGGTGCACCCGCGCACAGCCAGGCCTTTGTGCGCGGCTCTTTCTTGACCAAGGAGCACGCACCTATGTCCGTCCTGACCACCGAACCGGACGCCGTCCCCGCCGGCGAGGAACCCCCGGATACCGGCGAACGCCACCGGCTCACCGCCGTCACCGGACTCGCGGCACTGTCGCTGGACGCGATGGCGTCGGTGGCGTACGGCCCGGAGGCGATCGTCCTCGTGCTGGCCGCCGCCGGCGCGCACGGTCTCGGCTTCACGCTGCCCGTCACCCTCGCCATCGCGGCCCTGCTGGCGGTGCTGGTCGCCTCCTACCGGCAGGTGATCGCGGCCTTCCCGGACGGCGGCGGCTCCTACGCCGTGGCCAAGACGCACCTGGGCGCGCGCACGAGCCTGGTGGCGGCGGCCTCCCTGGTACTGGACTACGTGCTCAACGTGGCCGTCGCCGTCACGGCCGGCGTGGCCGCCCTGACCTCCGCCTTCCCGGGCCTGTACGACGACCGGCTGTGGCTGTGCCTGGTGGTGCTCGTGCTGATCACGGCCGTCAACCTGCGCGGCATCGTGGAGTCGGCCAAGGCGTTCATCGTGCCCACGGTCGTCTTCGTCGGCTCGATCTTCGTGCTGATCGCGGTCGGCCTCTTCCGGTCCGCCCCCGTCAGTACGGCCACCGCGGCCGGACACGCCTCCGTGGTCGCGGACAACGCCACCTCCGTCGGCACCCTGCTCCTGCTGAAGGCCTTCGCCTCCGGGTGCTCCGCGCTGACCGGCGTCGAGGCCATCGCCAACGCCGTCCCCTCCTTCCGCGTCCCGCGCGCTCGGCGCGCCCAGCGCGCGGAGGTCGCCCTCGGTGCCGTCCTCGGCCTGATGCTCATCGGCCTGTCGGTGCTGATCTCCCGCTTCCACCTCCAGCCGGTCGAGGGCGTCACGGTCCTCGCCCAGCTCGCGGACGCCTCGCTCGGCCACAACTGGGCTTTCTACGTCATCCAGTTCGCGACGATGATCCTGCTGGCCCTGTCCGCGAACACCTCCTTCGGCGGCCTCCCGGTCCTGCTGAAGCTGCTCGCCCGCGACAACTACCTGCCGCACGTCTTCGCCCTGAAGGCCGACCGCCAGGTGCACCGGCACGGCGTGCTCGCCCTCGCCCTGGTCTCCGCCGCGCTGCTCGTCTTCTCCGGCGGCGACACCAACACCCTCGTGCCGCTGTTCGCCATCGGCGTCTTCGTCGGCTTCACGATCGCCCAGGTCGGCATGGTCCGGCACTGGCTTCTGGAACGCGGCGCGGGCTGGCGCGGCAAGGCGCTGCTGAACGGCTTCGGCGCGCTGCTGACCGGTGCGGCGACCGTCGTCGTCACGGCGAGCAAGTTCGCCGAGGGCGCCTGGCTGATCGTGGTGGCCCTGCCGCTGATGGTCGCCGCGTTCATCGCCGTCCACCGCGCCTACGGCCGGATCGGCGAGCGGCTGGGCCTCGGCCGGATCCCGGAGCCCCCGCACCGCGAGCGCTCGCTGGTGATCGTGCCGGTGTCGTCCCTGTCCCGGCTCACCTCCGAGGCCCTGACGGCCGCCGCCTCCCTGGGCGACGAGGTCCGCGCGGTCACCGTCTGCTACCCGGACCCGGAGGACCGCGCCGCGCTGCACGCCCTGGAGCGCGCCTGGGCCGACTGGGACCCGGGGGTGCCCCTGGTGCGGCTGTCCTGCGAGCGGCGCAGCCTGGGCCGCCCCATCGCCGCCTACGTCCGTGAGGTCGCCGCCGCGGAGCCGGCCACCCAGGTCACCGTGCTGATCCCGGAGACCGAGCCGGAGCGGCTGTGGCAGCGGCTCCTGCAGAACCAGCGGGGCGCCGTCGTCGCGCACGCCGTGCGCCGGGAGACGGACGCGGTGATCTGCCGGCTGCGCTTCCGGCTGCTCTGACGCCTTCCGTACGCGGCTACCGGCTGGGTCGGCACACCGTTACCGGACGGTATCGAGCGGTCGCCGTAAGAGTCCCGTCAAAGCCGTCATGCGGGCCGTAAGAGGGTCGTCAACGGGCGACCGGATCCGGCCAAGGAGACGCTTTCCTCTAACCGTCCTAGTTTCGCCCCCGAACCTCTCCAGGAGTTCACGATGGCCGATCTGGCCTTCGTCGTCACCGTGCTCGCGGGTTTCGCGCTGGTGGCCCTCGTCGCCAAGGGGGTGACGAAGCTGTGACCGCCGAAAACGTAGTCGGCCTGGTCGTGGCCGTCGCCCTGCTGGGCTATCTCGTCCTCGCCCTGATCTTCCCGGAGAGGTTCTGAGAACAGACATGGGTCCCGAACTTGCCGGCGTGCTCCAGCTCGTCGCCCTCATAGGCGCACTGGCGCTCGCCTACGTCCCCCTTGGCAACTACATGGCCAAGGTCTACTCCTCCGACAAGCACCTGCGCGTCGAGAAGTGGGCCTACAAGGCCATCGGTGCCAACCCCGACGTCGAGATGACCTGGCCCGCGTACCTGCGCGGTGTCCTCGCCTTCTCGGCCGTCAGCGTCCTCTTCCTCTACCTGCTCCAGCGGCTCCAGGGCGTCCTGCCCGGCTCGATGGGCTTCGACGCGGTCAACCCGGCGCAGTCGTTCAACACGGCCGTCTCCTTCGTGACCAACACGAACTGGCAGTCGTACTACGGCGAGCAGACCATGGGTCACGTCGTGCAGACCGCCGGTCTGGCCGTGCAGAACTTCGTCTCCGCGGCCGTCGGTATCGCCGTCGCGGTGGCACTGGTGCGCGGCTTCGCGCGCTCGCGCACCGGTGAGCTGGGCAACTTCTGGTCCGACCTGGTGCGCGGCACGTTTCGGATCCTGGTGCCGCTCGCAGCCGTCGCCGCGGTGATCCTGGTCGCCTGCGGTGTCATCCAGAACTTCTCCGGCATCCACGAGGTCGGTCAGTTCATGGGCGGCTCGCAGCAGTGGAACGGTGGCGCGGTGGCCTCGCAGGAGGCGATCAAGGAGGTGGGCACCAACGGCGGTGGCTACTTCAACGCCAACAGCGCCCATCCCTTCGAGAACCCGACCCCGTTCACGAACCTCTTCGAGATCTTCCTGATCCTGGTGATCCCGTTCTCGCTGACCCGCACCTTCGGTGTGATGGTCGGGAACGTGAAGCAGGGTTATGCGATCCTCGCCGCGATGTTCACCATCTGGCTCGGCTTCACCGCGCTGATGATGTGGACCGAGTTCGCCCACCACGGCCCGGCGCTCCAGGCCGCGGGCGGCGCGATGGAGGGCAAGGAGGTCCGCTTCGGCGTCGGCTCGTCGTCGATCTTCGCGGTGTCGACCACGCTCACCTCGACCGGTGCGGTGGACTCCTTCCACTCCTCCTTCACCGGCCTCGGCGGCGGGATCACCATGCTCAGCATGATGCTGGGCGAGATCGCGCCCGGTGGTACCGGCTCCGGCCTCTACGGCATGCTGATCATGGCGGTCATCGCGGTGTTCATCGCCGGTCTGATGGTCGGCCGTACGCCCGAGTACCTGGGCAAGAAGATCGGCGCCCGAGAGATGAAGCTCGCGGCCTGCTACATCCTGATCACCCCGGCGCTGGTGCTGGTCTTCACCGCCGCCTCCATGGCGCTGCCGACCCCGCCGAACTCGATGCTGAACTCCGGGGCGCACGGCTTCTCCGAAGTCCTGTACGCCTTCACGTCGGCGTCGAACAACAACGGCTCGGCCTTCGCCGGCCTGAACGCGAACACCGACTGGTACAACACCATGACCGGACTCGCGATGCTCTTCGGCCGCTTCCTGCCGATGGTGTTCGTCCTGGCGCTGGCCGGCTCGCTCGCCGAGCAGAAGCCGGTGCCGGTCACGGCGGGCACCCTGCGCACCGAGAAGCCGCTGTTCACCGGCCTGCTGGTGGGCGCGATCCTGATCATCACCGGTCTCACGTACTTCCCGGCGCTGGCGCTGGGTCCGCTCGCCGAAGGGCTTGCGTGATGACCACCCGTATAGAGAAGTCAGAGGACTCCATGTCCACAGCCACTCCGACCCGGGCGCCGCACAGCGACGTCCCCACCGGGCACAAGCCGGCCGAAAGCCGTGTCGGCGCGGGCCTCTTCGACCCCAAGGCGCTGGTCAAGTCCCTGCCGGACGCCTTCCGCAAGCTCGACCCGCGGGTGATGGTCAAGTCCCCCGTGATGTTCGTCGTGTGGATCGGCTCCGTCCTGACCACCGTCTTCTCCTTCAAGGACCCGGGCGACTGGTTCGGCTGGACGATCAGTGCGTGGCTGTGGCTGACCGTGATCTTCGCGAACCTCGCGGAGGCGGTCGCCGAGGGCCGCGGCAAGGCCCAGGCGGACACCCTGCGCAAGGCCAAGACCGACACCGTGGCGCGGCGCCTGCTGAAGGACGGCTCCGAGGAGCAGGTGCCCGGCACCGCGCTGACCATCGGTGACCTGGTGGTCTGCGAGGCCGGCGACATCATCCCCGGTGACGGTGACGTCATCGAGGGTGTCGCCTCGGTCGACGAGTCGGCGATCACCGGTGAGTCGGCTCCGGTCATCCGCGAGTCCGGCGGCGACCGCAGCGCGGTCACCGGCGGTACGAAGGTCCTCTCCGACCGCATCGTCATCAAGATCACGACGAAGCCCGGCGAGACCTTCATCGACCGGATGATCAACCTGGTCGAGGGCGCGGCCCGGCAGAAGACGCCGAACGAGATCGCGCTGAACATCCTGCTCGCGTCGCTGACGATCGTCTTCCTGCTGGCGGTGGCCACGCTGCCGCCGTTCGCGGACTACGCCGGCACGCACCTGACCGTGATCGTGCTGGTCGCCCTGCTGGTCTGCCTCATCCCGACCACCATCGGCGCCCTGCTCTCCGCGATTGGCATCGCGGGCATGGACCGCCTGGTGCAACGCAACGTGCTCGCCATGTCCGGGCGTGCGGTCGAGGCCGCCGGTGACGTCTCCACGCTGCTGCTCGACAAGACCGGCACCATCACCCTCGGCAACCGACAGGCCGCCGAGTTCGTCCCGGTCAAGGGCACCACCGAGGCCGAGGTCGCGGACGCCGCCCAGCTGTCCTCGCTGGCCGACGAGACCCCCGAGGGCCGCTCGATCGTCGTCCTGGCCAAGGAGAAGTACGGGCTGCGCGAGCGCCACCAGGGCGAGCTGGCGCACGCCGAGTGGATCGCCTTCACCGCCCAGACCCGTATGTCGGGTGTGGACGTCGACGGCCGTGAGGTCCGCAAGGGCGCCACCGCCTCGGTCGTCGCCTGGGTGGAGGAGCAGGGCGGCACGGTCGCCAAGGACGCCGACACCGTCGCCAACCGCATCTCCGAGGCCGGCGGCACCCCGCTGCTGGTCGCGGTCAAGGACGACAAGGGCGCCCGCGTCCTGGGCGTCATCTACCTCAAGGACGTCGTCAAGGACGGCATGCGGGAGCGGTTCGAGGAACTGCGCCGCATGGGCATCAAGACGGTCATGATCACGGGTGACAACCCGCTGACCGCCAAGGCGATCG
Organism: Streptomyces sp. NPDC002671; assembly: GCF_053592475.1. Lineage (NCBI taxonomy): Bacteria > Bacillati > Actinomycetota > Actinomycetes > Kitasatosporales > Streptomycetaceae > Streptomyces > Streptomyces sp. NPDC002671. The sequence goes on along the minus strand of NZ_JBSFVU010000036.1, from coordinate 36,228 downwards.
CCGAGGAGGCGGGCGTCGACGACTTCCTCGCCGAGGCCACTCCCGAGGACAAGATGGCCCTCATCAAGCGGGAGCAGGCGGGCGGCAAGCTGGTCGCCATGACCGGTGACGGCACGAACGACGCGCCCGCGCTCGCGCAGGCGGACGTCGGCGTGGCGATGAACACCGGTACGTCGGCCGCCAAGGAGGCCGGCAACATGGTCGACCTCGACTCCAACCCGACCAAGCTCATCGAGATCGTGGAGATCGGCAAGCAGCTGCTGATCACCCGTGGTGCGCTGACCACGTTCTCCATCGCCAACGACGTCGCGAAGTACTTCGCGATCATCCCGGCGCTGTTCGCGGCGGTCTACCCGGGCCTGGACAAGCTGAACATCATGCAGCTGTCCTCGCCCGACTCCGCGATCCTGTCGGCCGTCATCTTCAACGCGCTGATCATCATCGCGCTGGTGCCGCTGTCCCTGAAGGGCGTGCAGTACCGGCCGATGAGCGCGGACAAGATGCTGCGCCGCAACCTCGGGATCTACGGCATCGGCGGCCTGATCGCCCCGTTCATCGGCATCAAGATCATCGACCTGCTCATCTCTCTGATCCCCGGGATCGGGTGAAGGACATGAACAACTCCTTTATGAACACAGCCCGGTTGCTGGGAGCGGGCCTGCGGGCACTGCTCGTACTGACCCTGGTGACGGGCGTCATCTACCCGCTGGTCGTCACGGGCGTGGCCCAGGCACTGTTCCACGACAAGGCGAACGGCTCGGAGATCAAGTCGGACGGCAAGGTCGTCGGCTCCTCCCTGATCGGGCAGTCGTACAACCTGCCGCTGAAGAAGGGCCAGGACACTCCGGACGCGGACCTGAAGTGGTTCCAGGGTCGCCCGGCCAACGGGCTCGGCAGCAACAGCGTGAACACGCAGTACAAGCTGCTCCTGTCCGGCGCCACCAACCTCGCCGCCGACAGCGGCGCGGTGAAGGGCAAGTGCCCCGACAAGCCCGAGGACGGCACGCTCTGCGCCCAGGTCGTCGCCGCCCAGGCCGCCGTGGTCAAGGACAACTCCGTCCCCGGCTACACGGTCAAGCTCGCGGACGTACCCGCCGACGCGGTGACCTCCTCCGGCTCCGGCTTGGACCCGGACATCTCCACGGAGTACGCCGACCTCCAGGCCCACCGGGTCGCCGCCAAGAACGGCCTGTCGGTCGCGCAGGTGGAGAAGCTGGTCAAGGACCACACGTCCGGCCGCACCCTCGGCTTCATCGGCGAGCCCCGCGTGAACGTCCTGGAGCTCAACATCGCGCTCAAGGACCTCGTGGCGAAGCATTGATGGGGTTACGCGACACACGCGGGAGCCGGCGGTCCGGGAACCATCCCGGACCGCCGGCTCCCGCAGTCATGACATCCGTTGCCTCACTCCCCAGCCCCCCCGATGGTCCGCCGTACGACAGGAAAGGCACACACCCATGACCAGGGTGCTCGTGGTGGAGGACGACCCGCAGCTCGTACGGGCCCTCGTGATCAACCTGCAGGCCCGTCGGTACGGCGTCGACGCGGCGCCCGACGGGGCCACCGCGCTCCGCCTGGCCGCCGCCCGCCAGCCCGACGTGGTGATGCTCGACCTGGGCCTGCCCGACATGGACGGCGTCGACGTCATCAAGGCACTGCGCGGCTGGACCCGTGTCCCGGTGCTGGTCCTGTCCGCCCGCCAGTCGTCCGACGAGAAGGTGGCCGCGCTCGACGCCGGCGCCGACGACTACGTCACCAAGCCGTTCAGCATGGACGAACTGCTCGCCCGGCTGCGCGCGGCCGTCCGCCGCACCGAGGCCACCCCGCTCGCGCCCGAGACGACCCTCGTGAAGACGGACGACTTCGCCATCGACCTGCTCGCCAAGAAGGTCGTACGGGCCGGGCGGGACGTCCGCCTGACCCCGACCGAATGGCACCTGCTGGAGATCCTCGTGACCAACCCCGGCCGCCTGATCACCCAGAAACACCTGCTCCACGAGGTGTGGGGCGTCTCCCAGAGCAACAAGTCCAACTACCTTCGGGTTTACATGGCGCAGCTCCGCCGCAAATTGGAGACGGACCCCTCACATCCCCGCTACCTCATCACCGAGCCCGGCATGGGCTACCGCTTCGAAGGATGAACATGGCACGCGGCAAGCTCCGGATCTACCTCGGCGCGGCACCCGGCGTCGGCAAGACCTACGCCATGCTCTCCGAGGCGCACCGCCGGGTGGAGCGGGGCACCGACTGTGTCGTGGCCTTCGTGGAGCACCACCGCCGGCCGCGCACCGAGGTGATGCTGCACGGCCTGGAGCAGGTGCCGCGCGCGGAACTGGCGTACCGGGAGAGCACGTTCACCGAGATGGACGTCGACGCGGTGCTCGCCCGGCGCCCCCAGGTGGCCCTCGTCGACGAGCTGGCGCACACCAACGTCCCAGGCTCCCGCAACACCAAGCGCTGGCAGGACGTCGAGGAGCTGCTGGCCGCCGGGATCGACGTGATCTCGACGGTCAACATCCAGCACCTGGAGTCGCTGGGCGACGTCGTGGAGTCGATCACCGGGGTGCGGCAGCGCGAGACCGTGCCCGACGAGGTCGTCCGCCGCGCCGACCAGATCGAACTGGTCGACATGTCGCCGCAGGCGCTGCGCCGCCGCATGGCGCACGGCAACATCTACAAGCCGGACAAGGTGGACGCGGCCCTGTCCAACTACTTCCGGCCCGGCAACCTCACCGCCCTGCGGGAGCTGGCGCTGCTGTGGGTGGCCGACCGGGTCGACGCCTACCTCCAGGAGTACCGCACCGAGCACCGCGTCTCGGCCATCTGGGGTTCGCGCGAGCGGATCGTGGTCGGCCTGACCGGCGGTCCGGAGGGCCGGACGCTGATCCGCCGCGCCGCCCGCCTGGCGGAGAAGGGCGCCGGCGGCGAGGTCATGGCCGTCTACATCTCCCGCAGCGACGGCCTGACCGCCGCCTCCCCTAAGGAACTCGCCGTCCAGCGCACCCTCGTGGAGGACCTGGGCGGCACCTTCCACCACGTCGTCGGCGACGACATACCGGCCGCGCTGCTGGACTTCTCGCGCGGCGTCAACGCCACCCAGATCGTCCTCGGCGTCTCCCGCCGCAAGGACTGGCAGTACGTCTTCGGGCCCGGCGTCGGTGCCACGGTCGCCCGGGACTCGGGCCCCGACCTCGACGTCCACCTCATCACGCACGACGAGGCGGGCAAGGGCCGCGGGCTGCCCGTGGCCCGGGGCACGCGGCTCAACCGGTCCCGGATCGTCTGGGGCTGGCTCGCCGGCCTCGCCGGGCCCGCCCTGCTGACCTGGCTGCTGAACAGCATGTTCCCGGACGTCGGCCTCGCCAACGACATGCTGCTGTACCTGGCGCTGACGGTGGCCGCGGCGCTGCTCGGCGGCCTGCTGCCCGCGCTGGCCTCGGCGGCCTTCGGGTCCCTGCTGCTGAACTGGTACTTCACCCCTCCCATCCACCGGCTGACCATCGCCGACCCCCGGAACATCGTCGCCATAGCAATCTTCTTCGGGGTCGCCGTGTCGGTCGCCTCCGTGGTCGGTCTGGCGGCCCGTCGTACCCATCAGGCGGCCCGGCTGCGCGCCGAGTCGGAGATCCTCTCCTTCCTCGCGGGCAACGTGCTGCGCGGCGAGACCAGCCTGGAGGCGCTGCTGGAGCGGGTCCGGGAGACCTTCGGCATGGAGTCGGCGGCCCTGCTGGAGCGCGAGAGCGACGTCGCGCCCTGGACCTGCGCGGGCAGCGTCGGCCCCCGCCCCTGCGCCGCGCCCGAGGACGCGGACGTCGAGGTGCCGGTCGGCGACCGCCTCTCCCTCGCCCTGTCGGGCCGGGTGCTGCCCGCCGAGGACCGCCGGGTGCTCGCCGCCTTCGCGGCCCAGGCCGCCGTCGTCCTGGACCGCCGGCGCCTGCAGCAGAAGGCGGACGAGGCCAAGGAACTGGCCGAGGGCAACCGCATCCGCACCGCCCTCCTCGCCGCCGTCAGCCACGACCTGCGCACCCCGCTCGCCGGCATCAAGGCCGCGGTGACCTCGTTGCGCTCCGACGACGTCGCCTGGTCCGAGGAGGACCAGGCGGAGTTCCTGGCAGCCATCGAGGACGGCGCCGACCGGCTCGACCACCTGGTGGGCAACCTGCTCGACATGTCCCGCCTCCAGACCGGCACCGTCACCCCGATCATCCGCGAGACCGACCTCGACGAGGTGATCCCGATGGCACTCGGGGGCGTACCGGAGGACAGCGTGGACCTCGACGTCCCGGAGACCCTGCCGATGGTCGCCGTGGACCGGGGCCTGCTGGAACGCTCGGTCGCCAACGTCGTGGAGAACGCGGTCAAGTACAGCCCGGCCGGCACCACCGTGCTGGTGTCGGCAAGCGCGATAGCGGACCGCGTGGAAGTCCGGGTGGTGGACCGCGGGCCGGGCGTCCCCGACGAGGCCAAGGACCGCATCTTCGAGCCCTTCCAGCGGTACGGCGACTCGCCGCGCGGCGCCGGCGTGGGCCTCGGCCTCGCGGTCGCCCGCGGCTTCGCGGAGGCCATGCGGGGCACCCTGCACGCCGAGGACACACCCGGCGGCGGCCTCACCATGGTCCTCAGCGTCCCGACGGCCCCGCAACGCACCCCCGCCCCGGGCCGGCCGGACCTCTCCTCGTCGGGGGTGGCGAACTGAGCACCGGGGGCGGCGGGGTGAGCCTAGTGAGCGCCGGGGCGGTTGGTGGGCTCGGGGTGGGCCGGCCGTGGTCCGGAGGCGGGCCTGTCGTGGTCCCGGGCTGAGGCGCGGTGGGCCGAGTCGGGGCTTACGCCGTCGGCGGGACCGCTTCGAACTCCTCGCGGATCCGGCGGGTGTCCAGCCGCAGCCCCAGCACATTGCGGCGGTGCACGGCCCTGAGTTCGGCCTCCAGCGGTGAGGGCGGCACCGCCAGGACGGGGCAGGCGGCGTGGGCGAGGCAGTACCGGCTCACCGAGGGCCGCAGTGCGCGGCGCAGCCGCCCCCGCTGCCCGGCACCGACGACCAGCACGTCCCCCTCGCCGTCGGCGATCTCCACCAGGGCCCGTCCGGGAGCACTCCGGGCCACCAGGGCCCGCATGGCGAGGTTCGGCCCGTCACTGCCGAACACCTCGCCGAGAACGGTGACCAGCTTCTCCTGGGCCTGCCGCTGCCACGCCTCGGCCAGGTAGGACGAGGCCGGGAACCGGCGCGCGGCCAGATCCCCCTCGGGCGGCTCCCAGCCCGGGGTCTCCCGGCCGGCGATTTCTCTCGCTACGGCTTCCATCTCACCTCCGCCGCCCGGCTTTTGAACAGCCCGTACGGCAGTTCTTGGCGCCCTTCTGACAGCCCCTGTGGACCCCGTCACCGACCCCGTCAGCGTCCCGTCAAGGTCGTACGGATCGCCGTCAGCGTCTCGTCAGGGCCCGGCCGGGAACCGGGGGCGGCGGGGATAGCGTCGAAGCGAGCCCCGGTCTGCCTCCCCGCGTCCGGGGCCTTCCGGACTTCCGGACTTCCGGACTTCCGGACTTCCGGACTTCTGGACCTCAGGACCTCAGGCCTCTTGGAAGGCATTCCCATGACAGAACTCCTGTACGGCGACGACCCCGAGCCCTCTGATCCGTTCCCGGCCGGACCCCTGTACGTCCCGGTCCGGCCGGGCCCCTCCGGGTGTGCGGCCCGGCTCTTCCGCACACCGCTCGGCGAGCGCACGGCCGTCGGATTCACCTCCGAGCGCGCGCTGACCGCCGTACTCGGCCGAGGCCAGCAGTGGATCCGGCTCGCCGAGCCCGCGCTGCGCGCGCTGACCGCCCCGCTCGGCGTCACCGCCGTCACGGTGGACCCGCAGTTCACCGCCCCGGCGCCCACGCCGATCACGCCGGTCACGCCTGAAATCCCTGTACTGCGGACCGCCTGAGAGAGGCAGCCACGATGACCACGGTTCACGAAACCACCGCCTTCACCGCGTCCGGCGAGCTGTCGGTGTGGCCCGCCTCCACCACCGTGCCCCTGCGGGGCGACCTCGCCGTGGGCGGCGTATCGCTCGCCGAGGTCGCCGACCGCTTCGGCACCCCCGTCTACGTCCTGGACGAGGCCGAGGTCCGCGACCGCTGCCGCACCTACCGGGACGCCTTCCCGGACGCCGAAGTCCTGTACGCCGCCAAGGCGTTCCTGTGCCGGGCCATGGCCCACTGGATGGACGAGGAAGGCCTAGGCCTCGACGTCTGCTCCGCCGGCGAACTCGAACTGGCCGTCACCACCGGCTTCCCGCCCGAGCGGATCGTGCTGCACGGCAACGCCAAGTCCCCGCGCGACCTGGACACCGCGCTGCGCCTCGGCGTCGGCCGCATCGTCATCGACAGCCCCTCGGAGATCGCCCGGCTGGCCGCCGCCGTCGGACCCGACGGGCACCAGAAGGTGATGGTCCGGGTCGTCCCCGGCATCAGCGCGGGCGGCCACGAGAAGATCCGCACCGGCACCGACGACCAGAAGTTCGGCCTGACGATCTCCGACGGCTACGCCCAGCACGCCATCGCCCGCATACTCGACCAGCCGCAACTCCAACTCATGGGTCTGCACTGCCACTTGGGATCCCAGATCAGCAGTGTCAAGCCGTACCTCGGCGCCATACGCCGTTTGGTGGGCCTGATGGCCCGGCTCCACGAGCAGCACGGCCTGGTCCTGCCCGAGCTCGACCTCGGCGGTGGCCACGGCATCGCCTACCGCCCCGGCGAACCGGCCCTCGACCTCACCGAGTTGGCCCGCAGGGTGCGCCTGGAACTCGCCGAGGCGTGCGTCGCGGCCGGGATCCCCGTGCCCCGCCTGATCATCGAGCCGGGCCGGGCGATCGCGGGGCCCGCGGGCATCGCCCTGTACCGCGTCCTCTCCGTGAAACACAGCGGCGAGCGCGTGTTCGTGGCCGTGGACGGCGGCATGAGCGACAATCCGCGCCCGGCCCTGTACGGCGTCCGGTACGCCCCCCTCCTGGTCGGCCGGCACTCCGGTGCGGCCCCGGCCCGGGTGACCGTGGTGGGCCGGCACTGCGCGGCGGGCGACGTCCTCGCGGCGGACGTGGCGCTCCCCGCCGACGTACACCCGGGCGACCTGCTCGCCGTCCCCGTCGCCGGCGCCTACCACCTCTCCATGGCCTCCGCCTACAACATGCTCGGCCGCCCCCCGGTCGTCGCCGTACGCGACGGCACGGCACGCCTGCTGATCCGCCGGGAGTCCCTGGAGGACCTGCGCAGCCGCGACGTGGGCCTGTAGGCAGACCGCCCCGGCTCTCAACTACCGTGCGGGGCCGGCTCGCTCGTCTGGACCGTGAAGGCTGCGGTGTGGACCTTGCCGGCGTGCTTGAAGTCGAGGAAGAGCCGGTAGGTCCCGGTGCTGGGTGCGGTGGTGGTGAAGGTGATGTCCGGGCCGGGGGTGGTGGTGCCGTCGCCGGGTTCGCCGGTCGGGTGGACGTGGAGGTAGGCGAGGTCTCCGGCGCGCAGGGCGACGAGGTGGCCGTAGGCGCCGAGGTAGGGCTGGAGGTCGCGGACGGGGTTGCCGTTGCGGGTCACGGTCAGGGTCAGCCGGCCGGCCTGGGCGGTGGTGAGGTGTCCGCGGAGGGTGACCGCGTATCCGTCCACCTCGGCCGTAGTCTTGGCCGTGGGGAGCTGGGCGGGGGTGTAGGTGCCCGCTGCGGTGAGGTCGGCGCCGAGGGTGAGGCCTTCGCCGCCGCGAGGGGCGAAGTCGGTGAAGACGCGGTAGGTGCCGGCCCTGGGGAGGTTCACGGGGGTGGACCAGGTGCCGTCGGCGGCGCGGGTGGGGTGCAGGTGGCGGTAGAAGGTCAGGTCGCGTGAGGCGACGATCAGGTGCAGTTCCTTGGTGTGCTCGCGCTGGTAGGCGGTGAGCGCGCGGCCGGTGGAGTCCTGGGTGATCGTGAAACGCAGGTCGGTGTTCTTGCCCGGCTTGAGGGTGGGGGTCTTCAGGGCGAGGGTGTAGCCGCCGTCGGAGATCTGGAGGCCTCCGGGGAGCGCGGCTGAGGTGTGGCCTCCGCCGTGTTCACCGTGTTCACCGTGCTCACCGTGTTCACCGTGCGTGGCGCTTGCGTGCTTCCCATGTGCCGCGTGCTTGGTCTGGGGGCTGATCTCGCCGACGCCGTTGCCCACGCCGTAGGCGGTGCCGAAGGTGGCGGCGAGCGCGGCGGTGAAGACGGCGATCCGCAGTCCGGTGTTCATGGGGCACTCCTCGACTCTTGGCCTCTCGGCCGTCCGCTGGCGGCTCGACGCACTTCAACATACCCCTAGGGGGTATTAAGTCAAGCCTGCGATTCCCTTGCGCCGCATACGGCTGGGGGGTATACATGGAGTCGTTCGCCGGATACCCCCCATGGGTATTCGAGTCCGTCCGGTCCGAGACCGACGCGAGGAGCAGACATGACCACCACCACGACACCCGGTGCCGCCGAGGTCGAACTCGCCATCGGCGGCATGACCTGCGCCTCCTGCGCCGCCCGCATCGAGAAGAAGCTCAACCGCATGGACGGCGTCGAGGCCACCGTCAACTACGCCACCGAGAAGGCCAAGGTCACCTTCCGCGAGGACATAGCCGTCGCCGACCTGATCGCGACCGTCGAGGCCACCGGCTACACCGCCCGCGAGCCCCAGCCCGCCGCCCGCACCGAGGCGGAGTCCGGCGGCGGTTCCGCCGCGACGGAGGCCGACGAGCTGCGGCCCCTGCGGGAGCGGCTGATCACGGCGGTGGTGCTCGCCGTGCCGGTGATCGCGATGGCGATGGTCCCGGCGCTGCAGTTCGAGTACTGGCAGTGGCTGTCGCTGACGCTGGCGGCGCCCGTGGTGACGTACGCCGCCTGGCCCTTCCACAAGGCCGCCTGGACCAACGCCCGGCACGGCGCCGCCACCATGGACACGCTGATCTCGGTCGGTACGTCGGCCGCGTTCCTGTGGTCGCTGTGGGCGCTGTTCTTCGGGACGGCCGGCATGCCCGGCATGACGCACTCCTTCGAGCTGACCATCGCCCGCAGCGACGGCGCCGGGAACATCTACCTGGAGGCCGCGGCCGGAGTGACCGCCTTCATCCTGGCCGGCCGGTACTTCGAAGCCCGCTCCAAGCGAAGGGCCGGCGCGGCGCTCAAGGCCCTGCTGGAACTGGGCGCCAAGGAGGTCACCGTACTGCGCGGCGACCGCGAAGAACTCGTGCCCGTCGCGGAGTTGAAGGTCGGCGACCGCTTCCTCGTCCGTCCCGGTGAGAAGATCGCCACCGACGGCACGGTCGTCGAGGGCTCCTCGGCCGTGGACGCCTCCATGCTCACCGGTGAGTCCGTGCCCGTCGAGGTGAGCGTCGGCGACCCGGTCACCGGTGCCACCCTGAACGCCGGCGGCCGGCTGGTCGTGGAGGCCACCCGGGTCGGCGCCGACACCCAGCTCGCCCGCATGGCGAAGATGGTGGAGGACGCCCAGAACGGCAAGGCCGCCGCCCAGCGGCTCGCCGACAGGATCTCCGCGGTCTTCGTCCCCGTCGTGATCGCCCTGGCGATCGCCACCCTCGGCTTCTGGCTCGGCAACGGCGCCGGCCTGACCGCCGCCTTCACCGCCGCGGTCGCCGTCCTGATCATCGCCTGCCCCTGCGCCCTGGGCCTCGCCACGCCGACCGCGCTGATGGTCGGCACCGGGCGCGGCGCCCAGCTCGGCATCCTCATCAAGGGCCCCGAGGTGCTGGAGAGCACGCGCAAGGCCGACACCATCGTCCTGGACAAGACCGGCACCGTCACCACCGGCAAGATGACCCTGCTGGCCGTGCACACCGCCGAGGGCACCGCGGAGAGGGACGTCCTGCGCCTGGCCGGCGCCCTGGAGCACTCCTCCGAGCACCCCATCGCCCAGGCCGTCGCCACCGGAGCCGCCGCCCGCGTCGGCACCCTGCCCGCCCCCGAGGACTTCGCCAGCATCCCCGGCCTCGGTGTCCAGGGCATCGTCGACGGACACGCGGTCCTCGTCGGACGCGAGCAGCTGCTCGCAGACTGGGCGATGTCCCTGCCGGACGACCTCAAGCGGGCGAAGTCCGCCGCCGAAGCCGCCGGCCGTACGGCCATCGCGGTCGCCTGGGACGGCGAGGCCCGCGCGGTCCTCGAAGTCGCCGACGCCATCAAGGAGACCAGCCCCGAGGCCATCCGCCGGCTGCGCGCCCTCGGCCTGACCCCGATGCTGCTGACCGGAGACAACCGGGCGGTCGCCGAGGCCGTCGCCGCCGAGGTGGGCATCGCCCCCGAGCACGTGATCGCCGAGGTCCTGCCGCAGGACAAGGTCGACGTCGTCAAGCGCCTTCAGGGCGAGGGGCGTTCGGTCGCCATGGTCGGCGACGGCGTGAACGACGCCGCGGCCCTCGCCCAGGCCGACCTGGGCCTGGCGATGGGCACCGGCACGGACGCCGCGATCGAGGCCGGCGACCTGACCCTGGTCCGCGGGGACCTGAGGGTCGCGGCCGACGCCATCCGGCTCGCCCGCAAGACCCTCGGCACCATCCGCTCCAACCTGTTCTGGGCCTTCGTCTACAACATCGCCGCGCTGCCGCTGGCCGCGGCCGGACTGCTCAACCCGATGATCGCGGGCGCCGCGATGGCCTTCTCCTCGGTCTTCGTCGTCGGCAACAGCCTGCGCCTGCGCCGCTTCCGGGCCACCGACCGCTGAACCACGGCCGTGCCCAGGGCGCCCTCCGTCTCCCGGCAGACGGTGGGCGCCCTGGCGCGGCTGGCGGCTGGCGGCTGGCGGCTGGCGGCTGCCGCGCTCCGGTCCGGCCGGTCCGGGACGAGATCGAGCGCCGGGTGCGCGGGCTCCCGGCGGGCAGCTGCTGATCGCCGCCGACCGTCAACGTGTTCCCCTGGGCGACATGTTGAGATCGCGGCGTGTTCATACCCTGCTCTTACCTTCGCTCCGCCCGGCCAGTCCGGGCGCGCTCGCGACCGGCACGCAACAGGGGGGTCGGGTCGTGGCGCCCAGCCTCCTAGGAGCATCCGCATGCGCAGATCCGTCAGGCTCCTGACGGTCCTCGCCACGACCGGCGCGCTCGCCGCCGGTACGGCCGTGGCGGCCAACTCGACGCCTCAGCAGGGGGGTCAGGACCACGAGATCCACAACGTCATCTACCTGCTCGGCGACGGCATGGGCCGCACCCATGTCACCGCCGCCCGGGAGCGCTACTACGGCGCGAACGGCAAGCTGAACATGGAGCAGCTGCCGAACTACGGCGCCGTCGCCACGTACGCCGTGGAGAAGGGCACCAACCAGCCGTCGCTGGTGACCGACTCCGCCAGCTCGGCTACCGCCTGGTCGTCCGGTGTGAAGACGTACAACGCCGCCATCGGTGTCGACACCAACGAGAAGAAGGTGACGACGCTGATGGAGCAGGCCCACACCGCGGGCTTCGCCACCGGCAACGTCTCCACCGCCGAGATCACCGACGCGACCCCGGCCGCCCAGTTCAGCCACGCGCTGCTGCGCGGCTGCCAGGGCCCGGTCTACTCGGACGCCTCCTGCCTGCCCAAGAAGGCCGACGGCAGCCTCGAGGACAAGCCCGCCGACCAGACCCTGATCACGCCGATCGCCGAGCAGATCGCCCGCAACGGCACCGCCGACGTGATCCTCGGCGGCGGCCTGGCCCGTTTCGAGCCGGACGACCAGAAGGCGCTGCAGTCGCAGGGCTACCAGGTGCTCGGCAGCTTCGGTGACCCGTCGCTGCCCGCGCAGACCGCCGCCAGCCAGAAGGTCGCCACCAAGGCGGACCTGGCGAACGTCAAGAGCGGCAAGGTCGTCGGCCTGTTCAACCGCGGCAACCTGACCGTCGAGCAGGCCAAGGCCCAGCTGCCCGCGGACGCCCCGCAGCAGCAGGAGCCGACCCTGGCGGAGATGACCCAGAAGTCGATCTCCCTGCTCAACGGCCGTTCCAAGAAGGGCTTCCTGCTCCAGGTCGAGGGCGCCCAGATCGACAAGCGCTCGCACGCCAACGACGCCGCGCAGACCCTCGCCGAGGTCAAGGCGTTCGACGACGCCGTGAAGGCCGCGGTCGACTTCGCCAAGAAGGACGGCCACACCCTGGTCGTCGTGACGGCGGACCACGAGTGCGCCGGCTTCAACATCATCGAGAAGGGCTCCTTCACCAACGCCGAGGCGGCGGCCCCGCCGGCCAACATGGACGCGGGCAACCCGGCCAACAACTCCGCCCCGTCGCGTTCGGCCGCGGCCAACGTCAAGGACCCGGCCCGCTCCTCGGGCATCGTCAACGGCGCCGGCGCGGGCGACCCGAAGAACTTCGGCCCCGCCACGTTCCGTACGCCCGACGACCCGGCGGACGTCAAGGACGGCAGCCCCGAGGCCAGCCTGTGGCTGTCCTACCTCTCCGGCAACCACACCGGCGCCGACGTGCCGATCTACGCGTACGGCCCCGGCGGCAAGCGCTTCGCCACCAGCCAGAACAACACCGAGCTGTACGGCAAGATGTTCCGCTCTCTGTTCGGCATGGCTCCGCGCACCAGCTGACGCCACTCGCGGGGCCGGGCACACGTCCCACGCCCGGCCCCGCGCCCGTACCGACGTACCGCATGGACCGACGTCACGGACCGCACGGACCGTTCCGGACGCCGACGACGCCCCGGGAGTAAGCCCGATGAGCCCGCTCACCCGCACCAAGGCCGCCGCGCTCGGCCTCCTCGTCCCCGCCCTGGTGGCGCTCGCCGGCTGCAGCGGCCACTCGGACCACCCGGGCGACCCGAAGCCGCGCGCCTCCGCCGCCGGAGTCGCCCTGCCCGCCCCGCGCACCGAGCCGGCCCCGGCGCCCACGCTCTCCCCGGCCCCACGCAAGGGCGAAGTCCGCATCGAGGACGGCCCGTTCACCGACCGGCTGCGCCTCAAGAGCCTGACGCTCACGGACAAGCCCGCGGTCACCGGGCACCTGGTCATCACCTCCGACGTCAGCGACGTCCTCGCGCTGGAACTCCGCGCCGCCTACTACGACTCCCACGGCCGCCTGCTGGGCACCGGCACCTTCCAGTACCAGGAGGAAGGCGAGGACGCGCAGGGCAACGAACAGCACAAGGGCCCGCGCGCCGCGGGCGACGGCATCGACTTCACCGTCCCCGCGAAGCACCTCACCGGCACCCCCGCCGCCGCGGCCGTCTCCATCCCCGTACTGGTCAACGAGTAGCCCACCGCAAGCCGGTAGGTCACGCACGCAGCAACTCCGCAGGGCCCTTACCGAGTTGGTAAGGGCCCTGCGGACTTTCTGCGCAGAAAAACTTGTCAAGAATCGTGACTGTCAAGTATCGTGACTACTGCCGGTTCGGAGGGGACCGGCAGTGACCAGGGGAGGAAAGATCATGAATCAGATCACCGCAGTCGAGCGCGCCGGCCGGTTCACCGAGCAGCTGACCGCGGACAACGCGGCGCTGCTGCTGGTGGACCACCAGATCGGGCTGTTCGCCGCCGTACGCGACTACAGCGTTGGCGAGTTGAAGCACAACGTGGTCGGACTGACCAAGGCCGCCAAGGCGCTGGGCGTTCCGATCGTGGCGACCACCACCGCCGCCGATTCGCTGTGGGGCCCGCTCGCCCCGGAGCTCGCCGAGGCCCTGCCGGAGGGTCTGGAGGTCATCGACCGCAGCACGGTCAACGCCTGGAACGATGCGCGCGTACGGGAGGCGGTCGCGGCGACGGGCCGCAGGAAGCTGATCGTCGCGGGGATCTCCATCGAGGTGTGCCTCGCGCTGCCCGCGCTGTCGGCGACGGCGGACGGCTACGACGTCTACGGCGTCATCGACGCGTCGGGCACCTTCAACGAGACCAAGCGGACGACCGGCATCCTGCGCATGCAGCAGGCCGGCGTGATCGTCACGGACTACTCGTCGGTGGCGGTCGAGATGCTCGCCGACAACGCCCACCCCAAGGCCGCCGAGGTCTACGCCGCGCTGGACATGGACTTCGGGGTCCTCAACGGCCAGCTCCGCGAGTTCTACGGCAAGCAGTCGTAACAGTCGAACGTCTCCGAAAACCCGGGGGGTTCTGATGCCGGAGACGAAAGTCCCGCGCTGGAAGATGACCGTGCTGGCCACCGGAGCGGTCTATCCGATCTCGCTGGCGGCCGAGTCGGTGCTGCTGCCCGAGCTGGGCGGGCTGCCCATGGCGGTACGGGACGCGGTGATCGCGGTGACCTTCAGCGCCGCCATGACCTACGTGACGATGCCGGCCCTGAGCAGGGCGCTGCGCGGCTGGCTCTCGACGGAGCGGAGGAACGCGTGATGTCCCAGCTGGAGTTCGGGTTCTCGCTGGTGCCGACCACCGACTTGGGGCTGCACCGCGAACTGGTCGACGTGGCCGAGGCCGGAGGCCTGGACCTGGTCGGCGTGCAGGACCATCCCTACGTGCCCGCCCTGGTCGACACGTTCGCTCTCATCGGCCAACTGATGGCCCGCACCGAGCGGTTGAGGTTCTTCCCGGACGTGGCGAGCCTGCCGCTGCGTCCGCCGGCGATGCTGGCCAAGGCGGCCTCGACGCTGGATCTGCTGTCCGGCGGGCGGTTCGAGCTCGCGCTCGGCGCCGGCGGCTACTGGGACGGCATCGCTTCGATGGGCGTCGCCCGGCGCACTCCGGGTGAGGCGATCGAAGCGCTGGAAGAGGCCGTTCACCTGCTGCGCGAGCTGTGGCGCCCGAACCACGCGGTCCGTTTCGACGGCGAGCACTACCGCATCGACGGCGTGCAGGCCGGCCCTGCCCCCGCGCATCCGATCGGCATCTGGCTCGGCGCCCAGGGCCCACGGGCGCTCCGGCAGACCGGCCGGATCGCCGACGGCTGGGCGGCTCCCATCCCCAGCTATCTCCCGTACGAGAAGTGGGACGAGGCCAACCGGATCATCGACGCCGCGGCCCGTGACGCCGGCCGCGACCCCGGCCGGATCATGCGCATGGCCCAGCTCGTCGGCACCATCACCGACCACCCCGGCGAGGCCGACGCCCGTACCGGAGCGGCGCCCGTGCGCGGCACCCCGGAGCAGTGGGCCCGGCTGATCGCCCGGCTCGCCACCGAGCAGCCGTTCACGACCTTCCTCTACTGGCCCGAACAGGCCACCCCCGAACAGCTCCACCGCTTCGCCCACGAGGTCGCCCCCGCGGTCCGCGACCTCCTCCAGCACCGTACCGACGTACAGAAGGCGAGCCACCAGTGACCACGTCCCTCTCCCCGGCCGAGCTTCTGGCCCGCACCGGCGTGTGGCACATCGACCCGTTCCACACCGGCGTGCACTTCGCCGCCGTGAACCGGGCGGCCGGGCGCGTCCGTGGCCGCTTCGACGAGGTCAGCGGCACGCTCACCCTGCCCCTGGACGACATCGGCGCCGACATCGTCATCGCCACGGCCTCGCTGTCCACCGGCAACGCCCTGCGCGACGGGCACCTGCGCACCGCCGACTTCCTGGACACCGAGCGCCACCCGCAGATGCGGTTCACCGCACACCGGCTCGACCAGGAGACGGAACGGACCGGGCGTCTGCATGGAGCCCTCACCCTCCGGGGCAGCACCCACCCGGTGACCCTGGACGTGTCCTGGCAGGGAGCCGCCCCGGACCCGCTCTCCGACGCGGAGCACCTCGCCTTCTCCGCCACCGCCCGGATCTCGCTGGCCGACTACGGCATCCGGCCCCAGCTCCTGCCCGGCCTCTCCATCCCCGGCATCGCCGACGCCATCGACATCATCCTCGACGTCGTCCTGCTCCCGTACGACCCAGCGGCCCGCTGACCCTACGTATAGTCAAAGATCCTGACTACATACGCGGTGAAGGTGAAGGCGACCATGGAAACCCCAGAGAACACGGACGACCTGGGCATGCTCACCGGGCAGCTGATGCGCGCCATCCAGGACGAGCTCTTCGGAACCCTCAATGAGCAGGGACACCCCGATGTGAGCCCGCGGCACGGCTCGGTGCTCGCCTTCCTGCCGCCCGAGGGGATGCGGCCCACCGACCTGGCGGTCCGCTCCGGGCAGCACAAGCAGATCGTCGGCACGATCGTCGACGAACTGGTCGCCCTCGGCTACGTCACCCGCGAACCCGATCCCACCGACCGCCGCGCCAAACTCGTCGTCCCCACCGCACACGGCCTCGACGAGATCGACAAGGCCCGCAACATCCTCTCGGCCATGGAGCAGCGCCACCACCAGACCCTCGGCGCCGAGCGGTACGCCGCCTTCAAGACCACCCTCCAGGAAATCGCCAGCGACCAGCGCAACTGGCGCGAGGAGCAGGGACGTCAGCCCTGAGCACACACGAACGGGCGGCGTACGCCGACGGGTTGTCGGTGTACGCCGCCCTCGGGTGGGACGAGTTGCGGGAGGTGGCCCCGCGTTGTCATGGCGGTTACTTCGGGTCGGCGTTGAACTTCGAGGCCGACCAGAAGTAGCCGAGTACCGCGAGGCCCAGGCACCAGGCGACGGCGAGCCAGCCGTTGTTGCCGATCTCGGTGCCGAGCAGCAGGCCGCGCAGGGTCTCGATGGCCGGCGTGAACGGCTGGTACTCGGCGACCGGCTGGAACCAGCCCGGCATCGAGTGGAGGGGGACGAAGGCGCTGGACAGGAGCGGCAGCAGGATCAAGGGCATGGCGTTGTTGCTGGCGGCCTCGGCGTTCGGGCTGACCAGGCCCATGCCGACCGCGATCCAGGTGAGCGCCGTGGCGAAGAGCACGAGCAGTCCGAACGCCGCGAGCCACTCCAGGACACCGGCATCGGTGGAACGGAAGCCGATGGCCACGGCGACGGCGCCGACGAGGACCACGCTGGCGATCGACTGCAGCACGCTGCCGATGACGTGTCCGATGAGCACGGAGCCGCGGTGGATCGCCATCGTGCGGAAGCGGGCGATGATGCCCTCGGTCATGTCGTTGGAGACGGAGACCGCGGTCCCGATCGTGGTGCTGCCGATGGTCATCAGCAGGAGCCCCGGGACGATGTAGGCGATGTACCTGGAGCGGTCCGGACCGCCGCCGCCGATGCCCGCGCTCATGGTGTCGCCGAAGATGTAGACGAAGAGCAGCAACAGCATGATCGGGGTGAGCAGCAGGTTCAGCGTGAGCGACGGGTAGCGCCGGGCGTGCAGGAGGTTGCGGCGCAGCATCGTGGAGGCGTCGCGTACGGCCAGAGAAAGGGAGCTCATCGGACAGCCTCCTTGGGCTGGTTGGGGATGCCGGTGCCGCCGGTCAGGGCGAAGAAGACGTCGTCGAGGTCGGGGGTGTGCACGGTCAGCTCGTCGGCCTCGACGCCGGCCGCGTCCAGCCAGTCGAGGATGGAGCGCAGCTCGCGCTGGCTGCCGTCGCTGGGGAGCTGCAGGGCGAGGGATGCGTCGTCCCGGGAGGCCTCGCTCAGGGCGGCGGCGGCGCTCCGGTAGGCGGCCGGGTCGGTGAAGCGGAGCCGGACGTGTCCGCCGGGGACGATCCGCTTCAGCTCCTCGGCGGTGCCCTGGGCGGCGATCCTGCCGTCGTGGAGCACGGCGATGCGGTCGGCGAGCTCGTCGGCCTCCTCCAGGTACTGGGTGGTGAGGAAGACGGTGACGCCGTCGGAGACGAGCTCGCGGATGATCTGCCACATGTTGTGCCGGGAGCGCGGGTCGAGGCCGGTGGTCGGCTCGTCGAGGAAGATGATCCGCGGGTTGCCGACCAGGGTCATGGCGATGTCGAGGCGGCGCTTCATGCCGCCGGAGTAGGTGGAGGCGGGCTTCTTCGCGGCCTCGGTGAGGTCGAAGCGCTCCAGCAGCCCGGCGGTGACCTGTCGTCCCTCGCGCTTGGACAGGTGGTGCAGGTCCGCCATGAGGAGCATGTTCTCCTCGCCGGTGATCAGGCCGTCTACGGCGGAGAACTGCCCGGTGACGCCGATCGCGGCGCGCACGGCCTGCGGGTCGGTGGCGAGGTCGTGACCGCCGACGCGGATCTGGCCACTGGCGGGGTCGGGGGAGATGAGGGTGGAGAGGATCTTGACGGCGGTGGTCTTGCCGGCGCCGTTCGGGCCGAGCAGGGAGAAGATCGTTCCTTCCCCGACGGCCAGGTCGACGCCGTCCAGGACGGTCTTGTCGCCGTAGGACTTGCGCAGCCCGTTCGCCGCGATGGCCAGGTCGGTCATGAGAGGTGCCCCCCTTTTTTTAGTGGCTGCGGGTGTCTACAGGCTGCGGGCGGTGATGTCGCCCTGGGAGGTGGTGGCGCGGATGTCGAGTTCGGCGGTGCCATCGTTCTTGAGGGCGTTGCTGATGCGGCCGTAGCTGGTGCCGGCGTCCAGGGCGGCCGAGACGCCTGCGGCGGCGACGACCGAAATGTCGCCGGACTGGGTGCGGAGCACGACCGTGCCGCGCACGGCCTCGCTGATCCGGATGTCGCCCCTTGCGGTGCTGATCTCCGCGGGGCCGCCCAGCCGGCCGACCTCGACGTCGCCGTCGATCGCGGTGAGGCGGAGGCTCGCGGCCTCGTCGATCTTGATCTGGCGGTACGCGCCGTCGAAGACGACGTCGCCGAGGCGGCCGACGCCGCGGAGCTCGGCACTGGCGGCCTTGCCCTCGATACGGGAGCCGGCGGGCAGCTGGACCGTCACCTCGACGGATCCGGAGGGGCCGAAGAGCTGGTTCTTCGCCTCCGGGGCCACGATCCGCAGGACGCCGTCGCTGTACGTGACCTCGATCTGCTCCGCCGCCTTCACGTCGCGGCTCTTGGCGGCGTTGACGGGCAGGACTTCGACCGTGGTGTCGGACCGGTCGGCGCCGATGAACTGGACGCGTCCGGCGGGGATGTCGAGGACGGTGGTCACCGGGGTGGTGGTGTCGAACTTCTGCATCGTGCTCTCCTTCGGCTCGTCGTTTCTGACATTGGAAAAGCTACGTTGCGTTCATGGATTGGGCAACACGCTCGTTGCGCAAGATTTACATCATCGCAGGTAGAAGCAGAGAAATCGTTGCAACGGTTCTGAATCTAACGCAACAAACCCACTCTGTTCGTTGCAATGAATTGGAAGTGAACGCTATGCTGGAGACACCACGGACCACGAAGGAGACCGCGATGCCGGGAGGCAGACTCACTCAGCCGGAACGCCAGCAGATCGCGCTGGGACTGGCCGACGGCCTCGCCTACGCGGAGATCGCCAGACGCCTCGACCGCCCCACCTCGACCATCACGCGCGAGGTGATGCGCAACGGCGGCCCCACCGCCTACCGCGCCGACCTGGCCCACCGCGCCACCGAACGCCGCGCCCACCGCCGCAGGCAGACCACACCCCGGGAATCGACGACACCCCCGCAGGCCCACGGGCGCGACCCCGAGGCGGTACGCGAGTACGAGGAGGCGTTCACCACCCTCCTCATGCAATCGGGCCTGCCCAAGATGATGTCCCGGGTCCTGACCTGCCTCTACACCTCCGACACGGGCAGTCACACCGCGTCCGAACTCGCCCAGCACCTTCAGGTCAGCCCGGCGTCCATCTCCAAAGCGACCACGCTCCTCGAAAGCCAGGGCCTCATCCGCCGGGAACGCGCCGAAGGCCGCCGCGAGCGTTACGTCGTCGACAACGACGTCTGGTACCAGGGGATGATCGCCAGCGCCCGATCCCACGCCCAACTCGCCCAGACCGCACGGCAGGGCGTCAGCCTCCTCGGCCCCGACACCCCGGCCGCCGTCCGCCTCGAGAACATCGCCCGCTTCGTCGACTTCGTCGGCGAGAGCATGATCCGCGCCGCGGAGCAGGCCCGCGAGGTCCTCTTCGCGAAGCCCGAAACGACCTCGGACGGCACTGCCGAGCCAAGCTCAGATCACTGATGGAGCGCACGCACCGGATTCCGAATGGCTCTCAAGAGACGTCGGGGTGGAGGGATTTGAACCCACGACCTCTTCGTCCCGTACGAGGTTCGGTTGCTGATCTTGCCAGTGTGGATGACGTTTTCCCTGGTCAGGGCGTCTGGCTGTCATGGTCTCGGGTGGTCTCGCAGGGGCTCGGGGAGCGGGTTGGCTCCCAGATGGCTCCCAAGGAGCCCTGTCACTCGGGCGGTGGCAGGTCTGCGGCGGGACACGACCATGTGCGAGGGCTCCGAACTCCGGTCAGTGCTTGCCCTTGCCTCCGTGTTTGTCAACCTTCCCGGCGCCTGGTCGGCCGTTGGTCGCCTCGTTCTCTTGGCCGGCGGGTTGCGCCGGGGATGAGGAAAGTGACGGCGAGGGTGAGGAGGCGGTGCTGTCCTGCGTGGAGGACGGGGACGTCGCGGTGCTCGTGGACGGCTCAGCGTGCGGCCCCTGCGCCGAGCCGGTGCCGGGCGAGAACCAGGCCAGGCCGACGAGCAGCGCCACGGTGAACAGGGCGGTGCCACCCAGTACCGCCGGCAGGCGGGAACGGCCGAGGAACGGCAGCCGCGAGCGGCGGGGCGCGGCTCGGTGCACACTCGTCTTCCACCCGGTGTCCGCCACCGCGACGAAGGCGGGCTCGGACGTACTCGGCATCGAGGTGGCAGAGACCGTCGCCGCCGGACCGGCGAGAGTCGGGCCGCCCGGATGCCTGTGGCCCTGGTGCTCGCTCGGCAGGGGCTCCGGCGCCCCGCGCCAGGCTCCGCGCCCGAACCAGTCGGCTACTTCCTGGGCCGTGGGCCGGTTGTCAGGTTCCTTGGCCAGGAGGCCGAGCAGATAGCTCTCGAAGGCCGGCGAAAGGTCGACGCTGAGCTGCCGGGGCGGCACCGGGGACGTGTCGAGGTGCTGGTGGAGGATCGCGAGCGAGGTGTCCGCCTGGAACGGCGGCCGGCCGGTGAGGAGTTGGTAGAGCACGCAGCCCAGCGAGTAGACATCGGAGGCCGGGCCCGCGGTGCGGCCCAAGGCCCGTTCAGGCGCGAGGTAGAGGCTGGTGCCGACGATCTGCCCGGTGGCGGTGAGCGCCGCGCCGGGATCATCGAGGAAGCGGGCGATCCCGAAGTCGCCTATCTTCACAGTGCTGTCGGCGTCCAGCAGAAGGTTGGCGGGCTTGATGTCCCGGTGGACGATGCCCTGCCGGTGGGCGGCGGCGAGTCCGGCGGCAGCCTCGGCGGCGATACGGGCCACATGCTCGGCGGGCAGCGGACCGGAGCCGGTGAGCACCCGGGCGAGGCTGTCGCCATCAACCAGCTCCATCACCAGGAAGAGGCGGTCCTGGTACTCGCCGAAGTCGAGGACGCTGACGACGTGCGGGTGGCTGAGGCTGCCCGCGGTCTGCGCCTCCAGGCGGAATCGGGAGAGCGCGGTGGCGTCGGAGTTCTGGGCAAGCAGGAGTTTCACGGCCACAGGTCTGCCGAGCGTCTCGTCGAAGGCCCGCCAGACCTCCCCCATCGCGCCTCGCCCGATCGCGTCCCGCAGCCGGTACCGGCCCGCTATCAGCACCTGTGCCTCATCCTCATGCCCAAAGACGTCTCGATCGCCGCAGGCCATGACTCGCCGCGAAGGCTGAGATCAAGGTGGAGGGTGCCGCAGCGGCTCCAGCGTACCGGCCCCGCGACGGTGCCAAAGGATGCCGTGCATGGTCCGCGGCTGAGCCGTGACGGTCTCAAGGTCCGTTCTTCACAAGAGCGTTGGGTCAGTGAACTTCTACCGCCGCCGGTGATGCTGCAGGGTCCGGGTGCGCTGGACGGAGTGACCCGATCATGTGGGTTATCGAGGCGCCCGCTCTCATGGGGAGGTACGCGGGCGCCGACCGCAGGAGCGGGCTGGTCCCCCCCGTGCCGGCCCGCTCCTGCGCACGTACGACAGCCCGGGTGTCCCACGTGGCAGTGGTGCCAGGGTTGCCGTCGCGAGCGGGGCGACTGTGAGGCCGCCCCGCTACTCGGCAAGCGGTTGGACCACTGGAGGTGAGGATTCTGTCCGCGCCTCCCCATCCTGCTGTCGGCGGCGTTGGAGCGGTTCGAGCCGCCGATGGGCCAGTGTGCGCCGGTTGCACCGGCTGGAACTCATCGGCTGGGGCTGACCCCAACACGTTTTCTACAGGTTCGTCTGGGGGTTCGGGCGGGACGGGACCGTTCTGACCTGCGACGGAGTGGGCGCTGGAGGGGCGAGGGTCGAGTCACACCTTCTTGACGACGATCGTGTCCGGGAGCAGCTTCTCCAGGTCGTCGACGTCCGAGGTGAAGACGGTGACCTGTCCCTTCTGCTGTCGCGCAATGACGGCGAGCACTGCGTCGATCGCGTACTTGTGGCCGTGCAACTTGGCGTCAGCCAGGAGCCGCCGTGCCTGGCGGGCCTCGTCCTTCCCGATATCGACGACCTGGAGCCGGGACAGTACCCAGTCCCAGCGCTGTTCGGTCGTCCTGCCGTCGTACGCCTCGACCAAGGTCATCGGGGACGTCACGACCTCGGCCTCACCCTGGGCCGCGAGGTCGAGCCAGGCGATCATCTTCCGGTCGCCGCGCACTGCTAGGGAGAGGGCTTCACAATCCAGGACGAAGACACGGAGCGGCCTTTGTCCGCGCTCACCGGCTCGCTTCTTCACGCAGCCTCTCCGGCGTTGTGCTTCCCGGTGGTTCGACGTCGTTCGTGTTCGGCGTCGAGTTCCTCCAGCTCGTTGAGCGCTGCCGCATGCTCGTCGTCAGTGACGGGGCCGTGTTCTTCCTGCAGCCAGTCGACCAGTTCCCGGAGCCGGTCCCGGTCACGCTTGAAGCGCAGCGCCTCGGCGACGTACGCCGACAGGCCCCGCTCTGCCGCGTCCGCGCGGATCTCGTCCAGGAGATCCTCGGGAATCGTCACGGTTACCTTCTTTGTCGCCATACAAGTGACCATACTCCTGGTATCCCACTCCTTACCAGTGGGTCACGTGATCGACGCTCGGCGATCAGGCGGCCGTGGCGGGGCGTGGGCTGCCGTGGAAGACCTGGCTGGTGTGCCAGGAGCGGTGGATCGCCGCGACGGAGTGGGCACCCGGTACGTGCGCGGCCTCCAGTCCGACCGGCACGGCGCCGATCCGGCCGTCGTAGCCGCAGAAGGCGCACCGGTACTCGTAGGCCGTCAGGACCAGCTCCCGCATCCGCGGATCCCGCCGCCTCCGCACGGCCGGGAGCTGTCCGGTCTCCGTCGGTTCCAGTTCCAGGCCGACGGCTTCGCACAGGTCGCCGTGGAGCGAAGGCGGGAAGTGCAGGTCGAGCAGGACCCGTGCCATCCGGCCGAGCAGCGACGGCTCTCGCCGCAGCGCAGCCCGCGGCTCCGGCGCCAGCCGCCCGGCGGTACCGACGGCCCGCAGCTCCCGCACGCTACTGCCGGGACTGCCCGGTCCTCGGTCGGTGCGCACTTCCCACACGCCGTCGCTCACCAGATGGTGGAACGGGTAGGCGGGCGTCGTCCTGTTGGGCGGACCGTACTCGGTCAGCAGACGCTGCAGATCCTCCTCCACCGCGCTGTACCGCAGTTCGCCGACGGCATCCTGCTGGAACCGGCCGAGGGCGTACAGCAACAGCAGTGGCTTGTGCGGAGCGCGGGTCCCGCTTCTGGTCCACTGCCTCAGCCTCGCGGTGCGCTCCAGCCAGTCCATGACCGGCGATCGTAGTCGTGCCTCGTCGCACAGCGATCTGCGCATATGTGGAAAGGGTGAGGGCATGGGCGTGGTCGCAGGGGACACCCTGAGTAATGACCGGCCATGAGCCGTGGCCCTAAGGTCCCTCGAGACGGAGCTTCCAGCTGTCGAATCGGCGTCCCCCTGCGGTATCAGCCGTTTACTCGGGGAGCGGAAGGTCGGCCATGAAGTGCGCGATGTCGACGTAGTAGGCGTAGGCGCCGCTCTGCGTGAGTTCGCGCAGGCGGGTGATCACGGTGGCGAGGTCGTCCTGGGCGTCGAGAACGGCGTGGTGGAAGCACAGGGCCGGCTGCAGTTTCGCCGCTGCGTAGGAAATGCCGGAGACACCGATTTCGGCGAGTAGTACGGCCGCCCGGTCGGGCACGTCTGCGGCGATCCCGGCGTCGCGTACGAGCACGGCGATGCGAGCGGTCATCTCGCTGGAACGCAGGCTGAGGCGCGACAGCAGCCCGTCTGCCCGGTCGAGTTCGTCATCGGCCCGAAGCGGGTCGGAGAAGGAAACGGCGAAGGCGAGATGTGCCTGGACCATGGCGGTCTCGCCGACCACACCGTGCTCCTCAGCTTCGCTCCGGGTTGCCAGGTAAGGCGGCTACCGCCCGCTCCATGTCGCCCTGCACCCACCACACGTCTCCCAGCACGCGATGGTGCCGTCCCTCCCAGCCCGGCGTCCCTGCGGCTTCGACCGCCATCGGGAAGTTTCCGGACAGTCGGCTCAGGTGCGCCAAGCCGCATCGAGCGGCGGAAGCGAGCCGACCGTCGGCGGAGCGACGCGCTGCATGCCGCGCCGTGAATCGCCGGTCAGTCCGAGGCCGTTGGCGAACGCACAGGCCTTGCGGGCTGGCTGCGCCACGGATCAGCTGCCAGAGACGCAGTCACCTGGGAGACCTCCGACCAAGATCCTCTCCCAGATTTCTCCCAAACGATCTTCGGGAACGCATCAGGGGCCTGATCCGCTGAGCGGATCAGGCCCCTGATCTGTACTGCACTGTCGGGGTGGCGGGATTTGAACCCACGACCTCTTCGTCCCGAATGAGGTTCGGTCATGATCGCCACCGGGCGGTTTGCTGTCTTGCCTGGTCAGGGCGTTGGGGTGCGGTGGTCTCGGATGGTCTCGAAGGGGCTTGGGGAGCGGGTTGGCTCCCAGATGGCTCCCAGTTCTGCTGCCCTGTGCGGGCTGGCTCTGTTCGGGGTCTGTCCGGTTCAGGCGTCGAGGCGGCGCCCCGCGAGCCAGGTGACGATCTCGGGGTCGTGGTGGTCGAAGAACAGCGAGCTGCCAGTGTCCAAGGTGGCGATCTGCGCCATCTGGTCGTCGGTGAGCTCGAAGTCGAAGGCGTCGATGTTCTCCGCCATGCGCTCGGGCCGCACGGACTTGGGGATGGCGATGACGCCGCGCTGGGTGAGCCAGCGCAGCACGACCTGGGCGACCGACTTGCCGTACTCCTTGCCGATCTCGGCCAGCAGCGGGTTGGTGAACAGGTCGTTCTTGCCCTCGGCGAAGCCGCCCCAGGACTGGATCTGCACCCCGTGCTCGCGCATCAGGGCCTGGTAGTCGGTGCGCTGGAAGAACGGGTGGGTCTCGATCTGGTTGACCGCCGGGGTGATCTCGTTGTTGACGATCAGGTCGAGCAGCCGGTCGGGGTAGAAGTTGGCCACGCCGATCGCCTTGGCCCGGCCCTCGCGGTTGAGAGCCTCCATGGCGCGCCACTGGCCGTAGACGTCGCCGTAGGGCTGGTGCATCAGGTACAGGTCGAGGTGGTCCAGGCCCAGCTTGTTCAGGGACGTCTCGAAGGCACGGCGGGTGTTGTCCTCGGCAGGGGCGTCCTGCACCCACAGCTTGGTGGTGACGAACAGGTCCTCGCGGGCGATGCCGCCGGCCTTGATGGCGCGGCCTACGGCCTCTTCGTTGCCGTAGGCGGCGGCGGTGTCCAGCAGGCGGTAGCCGGCGGCCAGCGCCTCGGAGACGGCGCGCTCGGTGTCCTCGGCGGGGATCTGGTAGACGCCGAAGCCGAGGAGCGGCATCTCGACACCGTTGTTCAAGGTCATGTACTGCATGAGCGGGAAGTCCTTCGCGGTGCGGTGGGAGGGGAAGTTTCAGGGGCGGATGAGGGCCTTGAGGACCTGGCGGTCGGCCATGGTCCGGTAGGCGTCCGGGGTCCGGTCGAGGGCGAAAGTACGGTCGAAGACGCGGCCGGGAGTGATGGTGCCGTCGAGGACGTCGGGCAGCAGTTGCTCGATGTAGGCGCGGGCCGGGCTGGCCCCGCCGGTCAGGGTGATGTTCCGCATGAACTCGGCCGGGCCGATCGGCCCCTGCTCGTACTGCGGGACGCCCAGGCGGCTGATGGTGCCGCCGTCCAGGACCGCGCCCAGGGCGGTGTCCAGGGCCTGGCGGGTGCCGACGGCCTCGATCACCTTGTGCACGCCGCCGGTCAGCTCGCGGATGCGGGCGATGCCCTCCTCGCCGCGCTCGGCGACGACGTCGGTGGCGCCGAACTCGCGGCCCAGGCCGGTGCGCGCCTCGTGGCGGCCCGCGAGCACGATCCGCTCGGCGCCCAGCCGCTCGGCGGCGATCACCGCGCACAGGCCGACCGCGCCGTCCCCGACGACCAGTACCGCGTCCCCGCGTCCGACGCCGGCGGTGACCGCACCGTGGTGGCCGGTGGTCATCACGTCCGACAGTGCCAGCAAGGATGGCAGCAGCGCGGAGTCGGCGGCCACCGGCAGCTTCACCAGGGTGCCGTCCGCATGCGGAACTCGGACGGCTTCGCCCTGCCCGCCGTCGACGCCGTCGAAGCCGTACCGGCCACCGTTGCGGCACGAGATGTGCAGGCCCTTGGCGCAGTAGTCGCAGGTGTTGTCGCTGTAGGTGAACGGGGCGATGACCAGGTCGCCCGTCGTCAGGCCGGTCACGTCCGCGCCGGTCTCTTCGACGACGCCGAGGAACTCATGCCCCATGGGGCGGCCGGTGTCGGTGGCGGGCATCGACTGGTAGGGCCACAGGTCGCTGCCGCACACGCATGCGGCCACCGTGCGCACCACGGCGTCGGTCGGCTTGACGATCTTCGGGTCGGGCCGGTCCTCGACGCGGACGTCTCTGGCTCCGTACATCACTGCTGCATGCATGAGAGGGGGTTACTCCAAACGGGGGGGCTGTCGCGCCGGGGACGAGATCAGCGTTCGAGCATCTGCGCTTGGGCTTCGGTGTGGGTGTCGCCGGCGGCGGGCGGCAGGCTGCTGAGCTTGTCGATCTGCTCGTCGGTCAGCGTGACGGCGCCGGCGGCGGTGTTCTCCTCGACGCGGCTGACCCGCTTGGTGCCGGGGATCGGGGCGATGTCGTCGCCCTGGGCGAGCAGCCAGGCCAGCGCCACCTGCGCGGGCGTGGCGCCGACGTCGGCGGCCAGGGTCTGCACCTCGTCGGCGACCGCGAGGTTGCGTTGGAAGTTCTCGCCGGTGAAGCGCGGGTTGTCGCGTCGGAAGTCGGATGCGTCGAACTGGTCGGTGGAGCGGACGGTGCCCGTCAGGAAACCGCGGCCCAGTGGGGAGAACGGCACCAGGCCGATGTTCAGCTCCCGCAGGACGGGCAGGACGCGCTCCTCGATGCCGCGCGTCCACAGGGAGTACTCCGACTGCACCGCGGTGACCGGCTGGACGGCATGAGCGCGGCGGATCGTGTCCGGTCCGGCCTCCGAGAGACCGAAGGCGCGCACCTTGCCCTCGGCGATCAGCTCGGCTTCAGCGCCCGCGGTCTCCTCGATCGGCGTGTTCGGGTCCACCCGGTGCTGGTAGTACAGGTCAATGTGATCGGTGCCCAATCGCTTCAGGGAGCCCTCGACGGCGGCGCAGATGTTGGCCGGGCCGGAGTCCAGGTTCCAGACGCCGTCGCCGCCGTGGGAGACCAGGCCGAACTTCGTGGCCAGCACCACCTGGCCCCGGCGCCCCTTCAGCGCCCGGCCCAGCAGTTCCTCATTGGTGTAGGGGCCGTAGATCTCGGCGGTGTCGATGAGCGTGACGCCCAGCTCCAGCGCCCGGTGCACGGTCCTGATCGACTCAGCCTCATTGGTGCCGGAACCGGTGTAGCCATGGGACATCCCCATCGCGCCCAGGCCGATCCGGGAAACCTCCAGGTCCCGCAGCTTGATGTACCGCATCTCGCTCTCTCCGGTTCGTGTCGTTGCCCGGCCCCGCACTCTCGCCCGGCCCGGCAGGTCGTGCCTGCTGCGGTTCGGGCGGCGGCCGGGTGCCGGTGTCCTGCTCATTCACCTTGGCCCGGATTGCGCGCGGGTGGCAGGGCGGGCTCTTCAGGGGTAATGGCAGGGCCCCTCACTGACCCGCGCAGCGGGTGCCCAGCGGGCGAGACTGGAGTCATGGCATCCGAGAGTGCGAACAGCGAGGGAGCCGAGCTGGGCCGCTACCTGCGCGCCCGCCGTACCCAGACCAGCCCCGAACACGTTGGCCTCACCGTCGGCGCCGGCATCCGACGCACCCCCGGGCTGCGCCGCGAGGAGCTGGCCACCCTCGCCGGCATCAGCATCGACTACTACGTACGCCTGGAACGCGGCAAGGAGACCCGCCCCAGCCCCGCCGTCCTCGACGCGCTCGCCCGCGCCCTGCACATGGACGACCAGGAACACCAGCACCTGCGCGAGCTCGCCGCCCGCGCCGCCCGCTACGCCCCCGAACCCCCGCCCGCCCCCAGCCGTACGGTCCGCCCCCACCTCAAGCTGCTGCTGGAATCACTGCGCCCCAACCCGGCCTACGTCATCAGCCGCAGTATGGACATGCTGGCCTGGAACCCCGGCGGCCTCGCCCTGTACGCGGGCCTCGACGACTGGCCCGTCAAACAGCGCAACCTCGCCCGCTACCTCTTCCTCCACCCCGCAGCCCGCGACCTCTTCACCGACTGGGACCGGCAGATCACCGCCTGCGTCGCCCGCCTGCGCGCCATTGCCGGAACAGCCCCCGACGCCCCCGACCTCACCAACCTCGTCGGCGAACTCCTCCTCAAAAGCCCCGACTTCGCAGGGCTCTGGGAACGCTACGAAGTCACCGGACGCAAGCCCGCCCACAAGACGTTCCAGCACCCCCAGGTCGGCATGCTCACCCTCACATCCCAGTCCCTGCACGTCGAGGGCACTCCAGGCCAGCGCATCGGCGTCTACACCGCCGAACCCGGAACTCCCGACCACGACGCCCTGCTCCTGCTCGACATGACCGCACCCGCCATGCCCAGCTCAGGTTCCTCGGACAGAAGCACCTCACCTCGACCGAGCTGACCCCGTGCCCAGCAGGTGGTCACCCGCATCTGGTTCTGTTCACGAGAAACGGGTTCTGGCTGACCGGAGGATTCGAACGGTCAGCTCCGGTTCGGCAGTCCGGTATCCGCCACCTTCGCTCACCTCATTCCGAGGCACAGGTGGTCTGCCGGGTCCCTTCCCTCCTGCGGACGGTGCGCGCCGTGTCAGCCACTGTCCTCCTCCTCGGTCTCCATGAACTGGATCCCCTTGTGCGTCAGTGTGACCATCGCGGGTGTGTTTCCTCGCGCCCAGTCGACCTGGATCAGTCCCTCGGCCGCCAAGTACGTGCAGGCGGCGGCCAGGTCCTCCTCGGGCAGGGCGGGATCCTCGCGCAGCTGCGCCCCGGTGAGGCCGAGGAGGCGATTGCCTTCGATGGCCTCGTACAGGGTCTTCATGATCGCCTCGCGGTAGTGCTGCCGCTCGTGCAGTGTCGCCATGATCGCCTGCCTCTCGTGCCGGCACTGACGGAAACCCGTACGTCTGGGGCGGTGTCCTCCTTCCCCGCTGAGGGGCATCCTCCTCAGATTTCGTCCGGCTGCGTGTGATCGTCCCGGGAGGACTGGCTGGTCATCAGCCAGGAGCGCACCGGCTCCGCCATGCGCGTGGTGTCCACGGTGAGGTGGAGGCGTGTTCCGCCGTCGGTGCCCGCGGGGTAGCTGCGCGCTTCGGTGGCGGCGAAACAACGGCGGAGAGTCTCCGCGACATGGCGAGCCGTCTCCGGGTCCGCGGCGACGATACGAACCTTCGCGTGCCCGGCCGACGGCAGTTCCGGTGACTTCATGGTGACCCCTTGCTCTCCGACGGCGACGTGCGTCCGGGGCGACGTGCAGGTGGGTGACGGCCGTGGCCCCACACCCGACCCTGGCCGGAAGCAGGTCGGCGTCATCGGCGGCTCCCCTCTCGATGCTCACGGCGTGTGGCGTCGGCAGGAGGATCCTTCGGCACGGTGGCACGCGGGCTCTTACGGGTCCGCCGGCCGATTCCCGGTAGGACGTCGCTGTAGTGGAACGCCCCGATCCTGTCGTCATGCTGCGCGTTGAGCCGGTGGATCAGGAACATTCCCGCGACGATCACGAAGATGATCACGGCGGCGGTGACGGCGGTCTCCACGTCTCACCTCCTCGGGGCGGAAGTCGAGATCCCGATCGCGGCTCCGGCCGCCGAAGCGGCTCCGCCGTCGGTCTCCCATTCCTCTTCCCGGGTCCGAGCCTCTGTCGCATCGTGGCTGATGGCCTCGTCGGCCATCAGACCGCTGGCGGTGCGGATACCTTCCGGAACGGTTGCCTCTGCCATCAGCCGGGCGGCGGCGGCCGACTCCGTCTCCGGAGGGATCACCAGCAGGTCCAGGCGGCCCACGGTGTAGGAAAGGAGCATCACCTTGTTCGGGTCCTGCTCGTCGGCGAACCAGCCGACATGCACCGTGTGCCCCGTGACGGGGACCTTGTGCGGGATGACGGGCCAGTGGGCCGGGTTCACGGTGACGTGGGTGATCCGGCCCCAGCACGCGTCCAGCGCGTCCGTCAGAGTGGGGATCTCCCGGAGGAGATCACGGGAGCGGGGCCACCAGGCGCCGTCCAGAAGACCTGGGACTGAGCCGGTCGGGGTCAGGGACAGCCGGGCCGACGCCGAAGGCAGGCGCTCTTTGATGATCGTAGGTTCGATGGTCGCGGTCATGACGCGGACCTGTCCCCGAGCCTCCTCCCGGAGGCCGGTGTTGCTGCTCGCCGGGAACGACACCGGCATGGCGGCCGATGTGCGAAGTGCTCCCGCTCCTTTCACTCTACGCCGTTCCGAGGTCCCGGAGCGTGCACGCGAGCAGGCACTTCACCGACAGGCAACGAGTCCGGAACCGCGGGCGGCATCGGCACATCGGCAGGTCGCAGCTGAACCACGGTCGTTGAGCGGCACGCCGCAGTGTTCGGAATCTGGGTGAGCGATGCCCCGATCTGTGGGAGAGCGTGGACTTGCTGATCCAACCCAACCGACGGTGCGACGGGGGGCCTTCCGGAGGGTGGTGCGGCAGGTGGGAGGAGAGGCGTCTTGGCGTCTTGCATCGCACCTCAGCAGGATTCGAACCTGCGACACCCGCTTGAGGATTTCCCTGGAAGGGTTTTCCGGCCTCATGTGTGCCGAATCCGTTCTGGTCGGCTGGCTTGCCCGGGACGGGGCGAATCCGGAAAATCGGCGCCCGTGGCACGAGGAGTAGCGTGTAAAAGGCGAGGCGAGTCCCGTGATCGCCCCGATTACCGAAGACGGGTGATCCTCATGACCGGCTCCGATGCACGGCCTGTTTCCTGGCATCTGCCCAGCGGTGTTCACGAGGCCGTGCAGCCGGGGTGTGCGTTGCTCCGGCTGGAGACCACGGAGTCGCGCGAAGGTGTCCTCGACGGTGCGTGGTGGCCGCGGTCGCGCGACATCGCCGCCGAGCTGCCCGCGCTGCTCAGTGCCCTCACCGGCCACCTCGGCCCCCTCACGCGCGTCGGGCTGGACACCACGGCCTGGGAAGGGCTCCCGACGCGGATCGTCGTCGACGAGCGGGTGGTGCACATCGATTCCTTTCCGCTGGGCGACGACACCGTACTGATCACCCGAGGCGACCAGGACATCTTCTCGCTGCTGGTGGTTCCGCCGGACACAGCGCCCGAGGCCGCCCGCGCCGCGATGGCCCAGGCCGTCCGGGCCGACAACGTCACCCAGGCGAATCAGATCCTCATCGACACCGGAAGCGCCGAGGTACCGCCGGAGTGAGGTCAGCCGCGCCACTCCACCAGGAGCAGCGTCGCGTCATCCGTGGTGTGTCCGCCCCGCGCCTGCATGAGCGTGTGGGACAGGGAGCGCGCCATCGCCCGGATTCCGCGGCCGGTTCTCTCCAACTGGTTCACCCAGTCGATCATCTGGTCCTCCCCGAACTCCTCCTCCCCGGCATAGTGCTCCTCGATCAGTCCGTCGGTGAAGCAGAGGAGGCGGTCCCCCGGCTCCAGCTTCATCTCGCTCGTCTGCGGCTCCGGACCGCCGAGGCCGACAGGGAGGGTCGTCGGACCGGTCAGCCGGAGTGTGACGCGGTGATCGCGGACGAGCATCGGTGACGGGTGCCCGGCGTTGACCCACTGAAGATGCCCCGTCGTGGTGTCCAGCTGCAGCATCTGCGCGGTGACGAAGTGCTCGGGGCCGAACTGGTCCGCCACTGCGCGGTCCATGAAGGCGTAGATCTCCGGCAGTCCGGTGCCGGCGCGGCGGGCGTGGCGGTAGGCGCCGATGGCCACGGTCGCCATCGTGGCCGCGTCCAGGCCGTGTCCCATCGCGTCGATCATGGCCACGTGGAGGACGTCTTCGTTGAGGGAATAGTCGAAGCTGTCACCCGCCACGTCATAGGCGGGTTCCAGGATCCCGGCCACGGCGACCCGAGGCATGATCATCGCCAGCGGTGGGAGCAGGGCCCACTGGATCTCGGCGGCGACGCTCATCGGTTCACCGCGTCGGACACCGAAGAAAAGGTCGGAGTAGCTGTGCTTGGTCACCAGCAGGTCGGCCACCAGGCCGGCGACCCTGCGCAGTAGGCGGCGGTCGTGTTCATCGACGCTGTCCAACGTCACTGCCATGACCCCGACCTGATCGCCGCCGTCCAGCAACGGCAGGAGGATTCGCACGCCGTCGTCCTCGGGCAGCTCGACGGGCTGAGCGTCGAGAAAGCAGCGGCCCGCCTCGGAGCCGTCGATCACCTGCGGTTCGCCGTCCGTGAGGCCGTCGCCGGGCAGCGGTACGAGCAGCAGTTGGCCGTAGTCCTGCAGCAGCACCTGCGGCCGGCGGCCCCCGAGCCGCTCCACCACGTCAGCGACCAATGGCCCGATGAGATGGGGCGGCAGTTCATGCGCGCGATCGAGGACCTCTCCCAGCAGAGCTTCCCCGAAGCTCTCGGAGCGGTCCGCGCGCTGTCCGGCCGTCATCCCCTCACCCGCCATGATCCGAGCCGATCGGAGCGGCGGGCGGGGACGGCGGAGGGTCTGCCAGTCTCATCGCTCCGTCGAGGGGTCGTAGACGCTCCGGGACTGGCCCCGTCACCCAGGCCCCCTCCGGATCGGGCCTCTCACCTGAGTCCGGACCCTCCTTCCGACTCCCATGTGTCCTGTCCGTCGAGGCCGCTCTCGGTGAGTGCCAGCAGGCGCGGAGCCGACAGTGGGTTCCCGGGGTCGGCGGCGGCGATCAGCAGCCGGCTGGCGGCTCCGGCCGGCTCGTCCGGGGGGATCACCAGCAGTTCCCAGCGTCCCACGGTGCCGCAGTCCACGGTGATGGCATGCGCCTCGGCGGCAAGATCGGTCAGGACCACCTCGATCACATGGCCGGGCGCCATCACCTCGTGCGGGGCACCGGGCCAGGCGGCGGTCCCCACGGTGACGTGGGTGACGGTGCCGATGCTCGGATCCAAGGAGCCGACCAGCGCGGGCAGCTCCAGTTCCAGCGCGTCGCAGCGCGGCCACCACGCGCCGTCCAGCGGGCCATGGCTGACGCCCGGCGTGAGGCGCAGCCGGGGCAAGGGCATCCGGTAGGAGCGGCCTTCACCCGGTGCCGTGCCTTCGGCGGGCTCTGCGATGGCGTTCATCGTGCGATCCCGTTCCGGGCGACTTCCGGCCGCCCGAGTCTGTCACTCGCCGGGAACGGCGCCGCCGTGGTCGTGCGCCCGAAAGCTCTCGGTACCTGTCAGGCTACTCCCGGCCGTGGAGGGCGGCCTGGTGCGCAGCCATGGCGGAGAGGCAGACAGCCAGCGCGTGGAGACACGTCGGTACGGCGGACGAAGGGGGTGTGCCCGCCCCCGCCCGGGCCGGTACGACCGCTGGCTCATCGCCCCTCTGCCGAATCATCGGCATGCCAAGGGCAGCCCTTCGACAGACAGGGTCAACACGCAAGGGGCGACGGGGCCGGGCAGCCCGACGACCTCACCCATGTTCTGCCAGCCCCAGGACGAGAAGGCGGCTTGTCCTGCCTGGTCGGCAGGATGCAGCAGGGTGATCCCGAGGCAGGAGTGCAGGTCTGTGAGCAGACGCTGTTGCAGGCGGCGGCCGATATCGCGGTGCTGAGCGTGCGGATGGGCCACCACCTGGGTGAGGACGACGAACCGTGCGCGGGAGGTGAGCCGATGGATGATCCCCTGGAGCGTTCCGTCGAACCCCCGGCGGCCCGAACCGTCAGGACCCACCGGAAAACCGAAGGCGCAACCGACCAGCACCGTCGTCTCCGCGACCAGCAGGGCGAAGCCGGGGCGGTGGGCGGTGACCGCCAGGCGGTGCAGGAAGTCTCCACGGTCGTGGTACGCCTCACCTGGGGTGCCGGCGACGGACGCCGCAGCCAGGTCCGCGATGTCCTCGCGCATGTCTTCGGCCTGCCAGCGGGTCAGCCGGCGAAGCCGGATCCCATCCTTGAGGACCGGCCCCCGACGAGCGGGGTCCCCGGGCGTCCGCGTCGCGGTACTCAGGAGGTCGCCGGATGCGACGGGGCTCACGGGGGCCGTATGGAGCAGCGAAGTGGATCCGGTGACGTCGAGGAGCCGGGTGATCTGCGCGCACGGGTGCTGCAGCCTCAGGCAGGCGTGGACCCGGCCGGCGCGCAGTGATGCCGACCGGAGGACATCCAGGCCCCCCGCGTCGCAGGAGCCGACCGTGGTCAGGTCGATGTCGATCACGGCGACACCGTCCAGCAGACACTGCTCCAACGCGGCCCGCAGCAGCGGCGTCGTGGCCGGCCCGATGTCACCGGCAAGCGTGACGAACGTCCGCTCCCCACGGTTCCGCCTATGAATGTCCAGCCGGGAAAGGGTCATCACGCCTCCCCTTGGTGGGGGCGCGGACCCGCGCGGGTGCTCAGCGCGGCCCCAGCCATGATGAGCTCGCGCGGAGTTGCTTCGACTGCGGCGGACATGATGCCGACCCGTCTCCGCGCCGACCACTAGGCGGCCCGGATTCGTCTCTCGCCGAGGACGACCCGGCGTGGCGGCCGGAGTGCGTGATGCCCTCGGTAGTTCAACCGTACGTCGGCCGCAACCGGAAGCGGCTGCGCCGGTCAGCTGCTGCGGGCCGGTGAAGCGGCGCTCGGCGGGGGAGAGCTTGCGGATCTCGGCACCTGGGTGAGCGAGTTGGAGGTTGCTCCCACAGCGGAGGCATGCAGCAGGTCAGGCCCGGTGCTGATCTCTCAGCACCGGGCCTGACCTGGTGTTACGGCTGTCGGGGTGGCGGGATTTGAACCCACGGCCTCTTCGTCCCGAATGATGTTCGGTCGAGATCGCCGCCGGGCAGTCTGCTGTTTTGCCTGGTCAGGGCCTTGGGGTGAGATGGTCGCGACTGGTCTCGAAGGGGCTCGGGGGGCTGGCTCCCAGCGGGGTGACGCCTTACCAGACTCGGGTGTCCCTCGACTTGCATGCCGTTCGAGGATCTGGACGAGGGTCTTCACACGCGATCTTCCGAAGGTGCTTGCCTCGTCCGCACCGCCGCGCTGAGGTTCACCTCCATCGTTATGTCCTCGCGGTTGTCGTTGATTCGCGCTGCGAGCGCTTGGATAGACGAGTGGTCGAATCGGAACGGAGGCGGCCAGTCCAGAAGGGGACTGGTCGAGGGCCATATCTGCAGGACGGAACTGCGAAAGTCTTCGAGTGGGGCGAGGTCCCCGTCGAAGAAGGGGATGAGGACTTGGAATGCGACCTTGACGACTGAGAACGTGACGCACAAGCCGAGCAACTCCTGTTTCTGATCCTTCCCAGGAGGCATGTAGATCGGGCGCGACACCAGAGCCAACGGGTTCAGGTCGTGGTAAGCGGCGATCCAAACTCGCATGCCGTGATGGGGGCGGCGATAGATCTCCAGGCCCTGGCCTGCTCCGTGCGGGACGACGTTGCCGCCCACCGCGTCCATGAGGACGGCCATCTTGGCAGCCCACAGAGCGAGTCGGCTTTGGGCATGCTCGTCCAGCGACCTCACCTGGAAGAACATGGGGGTGAGGATTTCTTTGATGTCGTTTTCCAATGCTGACATCCACGTGTTGTTGCAGTGCTGACATACCGGTGTCGTGGGCCAGTGGATACGTCGTCGCTGTGGATCCGTATTTCGAATGCCGTGTCGCTTCATTTCGCGCACGAGCCACTTGGGGTAGATGTCTTCGTCCGTGGGCTGGCCGTGTGGATCCAAACAGAACGGGCAGCGGCCAGGCGGAGCCGGCAACCAATTTTCGGGTGCGCGGTCGGTGTTGATCGAGTCGATGTTCATTGCAGTGAGGCTTTTCCAACCTGCTGCGTCAGCTTGGCAGTTGGGCTGACGAACTGGTGAAGCCCCTGGTAGATGGGTTGTTCGACCAAGAAGAACCATC
>NZ_JBSFVU010000035.1:0-70153 GCF_053592475.1 Streptomyces sp. NPDC002671 | reverse complement strand
TCCACCCCGAAGGGCTTCATCGTTCGACTTGCATGTGTTAAGCACGCCGCCAGCGTTCGTCCTGAGCCAGGATCAAACTCTCCGTGAATGTTTACTCGGCCAGAAAATTAATTCAGCCGGTGCACACACACGAGAGCGGAACCACCGGAGGAATAGTCCGGCGGTTCACAGCGTCCTCGCTGTGTTTTTTCAAAGGAACCTCGCCCCAGCAGATGCTGGAGACGGGGTATCAACATATCTGGCGTTGACTTTTGGCACGCTGTTGAGTTCTCAAGGAACGGTCGCTTCCTTTGTACTCACCCTCTCGGGCTTTCCTCCGGGCTTCCCTTCGGTTTTTCCGACTCTATCAGATCTTTTCTCGATCCGATTTCCTCGGCGCTTTCCAGGTTGCCGCTCTCGCGGTTTCCTTTCCGGCTGTTCCGACTTTATCAGAAGTTCTTGGCCGGTCTGACCGGCCGCTCATTTCTGAGTAATCGGAGGGTGGCTTTCGAGAGTGCGGTTGGCAACTTCTCGAGAAGCAGATGGATTCTAGATCGTTGCCGGACCTCTTGTCCAGTTCCAGGCAACTATGTGAATCTACCTCCCCGCTCCACCCGTGTCAACGGGTCTCGTGGGGCAAAGAGGAGACTAGCAGCTCACAGGGGTCGGACGCACATCAGGCGGCCGTCGGGACGGCGGCGCTGCGTTCCGCCTCGTCGACGTCACCCGTCTCGCCGACACGCACCGCACGGCCTCCGAGGACGTAGACGTACGCCAGAAATGCCAGCTCGGCGACTACTCCGATGGTGATCCGGGCCCAGGTGGCCAGGCCAGAAGGGGTGACGAAGCCTTCGATGGCGCCGGAGACGAAAAGGACCAGAGCCAGGCCGATCGCCATGCCCACTGCGGCTCGGCCCTCTTCCGCGAGGGCGTTGCGACGGGTGCGAGGGCCCGGGTCGATGAGGGTCCAGCCCAGGCGCATGCCCGTTCCGGCGGCGACAAAGACCGCGGTCAGTTCGAGCAGGCCGTGCGGGAGGACCAGGCCGAGGAAGGTGTCGAGGCGGCCGGCGGAGGACATCAGGCCGATGCCGACGCCCAGGTTGAGCATGTTCTCGAAGAGGATCCAGAGCACGGGCAGGCCCAGGAATACGCCCAGGACCAGGCACATCGCCGCGGCACGCGCGTTGTTCGTCCACACCTGGGCTGCGAAGGAGGCCGCGGGGTGGCTCGAGTAGTAGGTCTCGTACTCGCCGCCGGGGCGGGTCAGGTCGCGCAGTTGCGCGGGCGCGCCGATGGATGACTGGACGTCCGGGTGGGTGCCGATCCACCAGCCCAGGAGGATCGCGATGACGGTAGATATGAGCGCGGTGGGCACCCACCAGTGCCGCGCGCGGTAGACCGCGGCGGGGAAGCCCTGTCCCAGGAAGCGCGTGACATCGCGCCAGGAGGCGCGTCGCGTGCCGGTGACGGCGCTGCGCGCGCGTGCCACGAGTTGGCTGAGGCGTCCCGTCAGTTGTGGGTCGGGGGCGCTGGACTGGATGAGGGACAGGTGGGTGGCCGTGCGCTGGTAGAGGGTGACGAGTTCGTCGGCTTCGGCTCCGTCGAGTCGGCGCTGGCGGCGGAGCAGGGCGTCGAGGCGGTCCCATTCGGCACGGTGTGCGGCGACGAAGACGTCCAGGTCCATCGGGTCTGCCTGCTCCTCGGCTGGTCACCGACTGCTCGTCGTGGATGCTCGTGGTGCTCGTGGTGCTCGTGATGCACGGTATGCGTGGACAGCTTGTCGTACTGCGGCGCGATGCGCCCTCAGCTTGGCAGACTTGCGGTTCACGAGGCAGACCAGGGGAAGGGCGGCGGGCGTGAGTGAGCTGGTGACGGGCGAGGCGGTGGCCCTCGAACTGCGGCCCGCGAAGCTGCCGAGCAGGGCGCTGGCGGTGTTGCTCGACCTGGTCGTGGCCGTGTTCGTATACGTCGGTGTGACCGCGGTGCTGGTGGCCTCGACCTCCTCCTTGGACGACGCCGCACAGGTGGCGCTGTCGATCGCGACCTTCCTGTTGGTGCTGGTCGGGGGGCCGATCGCGGTGGAGACGCTCAGCCATGGGCGTTCGCTGGGGAAGCTGGCGCTCGGGCTGCGGGTGGTGCGGGACGACGGCGGGCCGATCCGGTTCCGGCACGCGTTGGTGCGGGGCGCGATCGGCGTGGTCGAGATCCTGATGACGTTCGGGGTGATCGCCTGCATCGCCTCGCTCGTGTCTGCACGGGGGCGGCGGCTCGGCGACGTATTCGCCGGCACCCTGGTCGTACGCGAGCGGATTCCCGCAGGTCGTGCGGGGGCCGTTCCTCCGCCGCCGCCGTGGCTCGCCGGACGGTTCGCCGGGCTGGACCTGTCGACGGTGCCGGATGGGCTGTGGCTTGCGGTCCGGCAGTACCTGACCCGGATGCAACAGCTCGATCCGCAGGTCTCCTGGGCCATGGCCCAGCAGCTGGCGGGCGACCTCGCGGCTTGTACGGGTGCTCCCGTGCCGCAAGACGTTCATCCGGCTGCCTTCCTGGCGGCCGTGGTGCACGAGCGACGGTCCCGTGAGGCCCGGCAGGCGTTCGGCGCGGGTGCTGCCGGTGCTTACCCGGCCGGCCGGCCGGCGCCTGCGCCGCAGCCGCCCGCTACGTATCCGTACCAGCCACAGCCGTATCAGCCGCAGCCCCAGCCTCCCGTCGCCCAGCCGACCCCGCCGCAGGCGGCACCGCCGCGGGACGAGCCGCCGGCCGATCGCCCGGCCACGGGGTTCGCGCCCCCGGCATGACGGCTGTCGCCGGGTAAGTCAGCCGAACGAGTCGGCCCCGCTCAGTCGAACGTCGACGGCGGTGACTGGAGGTCCTCCAGCTCGATCCCGGGCGCGGACAGGACCACGTCGCCGGCGATGTGGACGGTGTGCCGCTCGCCCGTGTCCAGGGCTGTGACCTGGTATTCGTCCACGGTCAGCGGGCCGTTGTCAGTGGCGTGTGCTTCGCTGTTCACCAGGGCCCAGGACTGGTCCACGGTGCGGGGGGCGAGGACCGGGTCGGTGAAGGCCACGAGGCGTACGCGGGTCGCGCCGGACGAGGGGGTGAGGCGCAGGAGACGGGTGGTGGCGACGAGGAACGCGGGGGACGTGCCGGTGAAGGCGTGGGCGCGCACATTGCCTTCGGTGGCATGAGTGCCGGTGGGGTCGGTGCGGACCCAGGTGACGCCGTCGAGAGCGGCGCCGCGCACCTGCCAGCTTCCCGCGTGGAGTTCGAGGCGGATGGGGCGGCCGAGCTCGTCCAGGGCGAGGTCGACCGAGCCGCGGTGCTCGCCGGCGGGGGTCGTCAGCTGGGAGACGTAGCGCCAGCCGGAGGGGCCGGGGGCGCACTGGAAGTGCTCTTCACCGAGGGGGGTGTGATCGTGCGGATCGTGGAGCGAATAACGGCCGCGGGGCATGGGGGTCCTGAGTTCTGACGGCTGACCGGTCCGGCCAGTGGGCTGCTGCCTGCCGGAGACCAAAGGGGCAGGCCCCCGGCACGGGGGTGCGGGGGCCTGCCTCGGTGGATCTGCGGACCTGCTGCCGGGGAGAGTGCGTCGGTGCACCGGCGCACGCCCCCGGCGGCGGGGCTACGGGATCGCTGGATCAGTAGCGGTAGTGGTCCGACTTGAACGGGCCCTCGACCTCGACGCCGATGTACGCGGCCTGCTCCGGGCGCAGCGTGGTCAGCTTGACGCCGAGCGCGTCCAGGTGGAGGCGGGCGACCTTCTCGTCGAGGTGCTTGGGCAGCACGTAGACGCCGATCGGGTACTCGTCGGGCTTGGTGAACAGCTCGATCTGGGCCAGGGTCTGGTCCGCGAAGGAGTTGGACATCACGAACGAGGGGTGACCGGTGGCGTTGCCCAGGTTCAGCAGGCGGCCCTCGGACAGCACGATGATCTTCTTGCCGTCCTCGAAGGTCCAGGTGTGGACCTGCGGCTTGACCTCGTCCTTCACGATGCCCGGGATCTTCGCCAGGCCGGCCATGTCGATCTCGTTGTCGAAGTGGCCGATGTTGCCGACGATGGCCTGGTGCTTCATCTTCGCCATGTCCGAGGCGAGGATGATGTCCTTGTTGCCGGTGGTGGTGATGAAGATGTCGGCGGTCTCGACGACCTCGTCGAGGGTGGTGACCTGGTAGCCGTCCATCGCCGCCTGCAGGGCGCAGATCGGGTCGATCTCGGTGACGATCACACGGGCGCCCTGACCGCGCAGGGACTCCGCGCAGCCCTTGCCGACGTCGCCGTAACCGCAGACGACGGCGGTCTTGCCGCCGATCAGGACGTCGGTGGCGCGGTTGATGCCGTCGACCAGGGAGTGGCGGCAGCCGTACTTGTTGTCGAACTTCGACTTGGTGACGGCGTCGTTGACGTTGATCGCCGGGAACAGGAGGTCGCCGTCGCGCTGCATCTCGTACAGGCGGTGGACACCGGTCGTGGTCTCCTCGGTGACACCACGGATCTCGGAGGCCAGCTGGGTCCACTTCTGGGGGTTCTCGCCCAGGGTGCGGTGCAGCAGCTGGAGGATGACGCGGTGCTCGTCGGACTCGGCGGTCTCCAGCGCGGGGACCTCACCGGCCTTCTCGTACTCGACGCCCTTGTGGACGAGGAGGGTGGCGTCGCCGCCGTCGTCCAGGATCATGTTCGGGCCGCCGGTCGCGGCGTCCACCCAGGTCAGCGCCTGCTCCGTGCACCACCAGTACTCCTCCAGCGTCTCGCCCTTCCAGGCGAACACCGGGATGCCCTGCGGGTTCTCGGGGGTGCCGTTCGGGCCCACCGCGATGGCCGCCGCAGCGTGGTCCTGGGTGGAGAAGATGTTGCAGGACGCCCAGCGCACCTGCGCACCCAGCGCCGCCAGCGTCTCGATCAGCACGGCCGTCTGGACGGTCATGTGCAGGGAGCCGGTGATACGGGCGCCGGCCAGCGGCTGCGTGGCGGCGTACTCCTTGCGGATCGACATCAGGCCGGGCATCTCGTGCTCGGCGAGGGTGATCTCCTTGCGGCCGAACTCGGCCAGGGAGAGGTCGGCGACCTTGAAGTCCTGTCGGTTGTCGACAGTCGTCATTGCGAGCTGCTCCTCGGGGTTGGGGCGAGGTGGATACGGCTGGTCTGCGCGGCGGCGGACACAGGGGTGCCCTGGAAAGAGCACAGGCATGCCCACGTACGCGCAGCGCAGTCCGTCGGAGGCCCTCTCTCCCTCGGTCGGTCCGCTCCGGGACCGCCCGACCGCCATCAGCAGCGACGTCTGGCTCCGTCCCAAGCTACACCGGTGGACCCGGCCGACCCCAGTCCGTCTCCGAAGCATTCACTTGGATCACGAGGGAGAGACGAGCCGGGATTCGAGTGCGAACCCCGTTGGGGGCCTGGGGCTCAGTGCCCGGTCGTGTGCGGGGTCGGGCCGCCCGGGGTCGCCTCCGGGTCGGGGCCGCGGCGGGCCTCGGCCTCGCTATAGATGTCCGGCTCCAGGTAGATGACGCGGGCGATGGGAACGGCGGCGCGGATGCGGGCCTCGGCCGCGTTGATGGCGTTCGCAACCTCGGTGGCCGTGTCGTCGTGCTGGACGGCGATCTTGGCGGCGATGAGCAGTTCCTCGGGGCCGAGGTGGAGCGTGCGCATGTGGATGACGCGGGTGACGGTGTCGCCGTCCACGATCGCGGCCTCGATCTTCTTGACCTCCTCGATGCCCGCGGCCTCGCCGAGCAGCAGCGACTTGGTCTCGGCGGCCAGGACCAGGGCGATGGCGATGAGGAGGACACCGATGCAGACCGTGCCGATGCCGTCCCAGACGCCGTCGCCGGTGATCAGCGCGAGGCCGACTCCGCCGAGGGCGAGGACCAGGCCGATGAGGGCGCCGAAGTCCTCCAGGAGGACGACCGGCAGCTCGGGGGCCTTGGCGCGGCGGATGAACTGCGCCCAGGACAGCTTGCCGCGCAGTTCGTTGGACTCCTTGATGGCCGTGCGGAAGGAGAAGCCCTCGGCGATGACCGCGAAGACGAGGACGCCCACCGGCCAGTACCAGTTCTCCAGCTCGTGCGGGTGGCGGATCTTCTCGTAGCCCTCGTAGACGGCGAACATGCCGCCGACCGAGAAGAGCACGATCGAGACGAGGAAGGCGTAGATGAACCGCTCGCGGCCGTAGCCGAACGGGTGTTGCGGGGTGGCCTCGCGCTGCGCGCGCTTGCCGCCGACGAGGAGCAGGAACTGGTTGCCGGAGTCGGCGAGCGAGTGGACGCCCTCGGCGAGCATCGAGGACGAGCCGCTGAACGCGAACGCCACGAACTTCGATGCCGCGATCGCGAGGTTGGCGCCGAGTGCCGCCACGATCGCCTTGGTACCGCCTGACGCGCTCATCTGTCCGCGTTGTCCCTTCGCCTTCGTACGCCTACGCCGCGCCTCTACGCCGCAAGTCCACGCCGTAGATCCACGCCGTGCGGGCGCCCGCCGTCGCCTTTGCCCGCCCTTTGCCGGTGGGTCATTCTTGCAGCACGAGCGGGCGGCGACGCGTCAGGTATCCACAGCCCCGGTCATACGATCACAGTGGCCCGGAAGACCGTGCCCGCGCCGGACACCTCCGCCGTCTCCCCCGCCGGGACGAACACCGACTGCCCGGGGCCCAGTTCGTGCTCGCCCGCACGGACCGTACCGGCCGTGCACAGCAGGATCTGCGGCGTGTCGCGGGTGAGGTCGTGGCGGGTGCCGCCCTCGGGGAGGACGTAGCGGGAGAGCCGGAACTCGTCGATCGGCGTCTCGTACACCTCCTCGCCGTCCGGGGAGGCCTCGGGGCGCAGCACGCCCGCGTCGCCGGCTTCGAAGCGGACGATGCGCAGCAGTTCGGGGACGTCGACGTGCTTGGGGGTCAGACCGCAGCGCAGGACGTTGTCGGAGTTGGCCAGGATCTCGACGCCGAGGCCGCTGAGGTAGGCGTGCGGGGTGCCGGCGCCGAGGAAGAGGGCTTCGCCGGGCTGGAGGCGGACGTGGTTCAGGAGCATGGCCGCGATGACGCCGGGGTCGCCCGGGTAGTGGTGGGCGAGGTCGGCGTAGGGGACGTAGTCGCCGCCGAGGCGGGTGCAGGCGGCGGTGGCCTCGGCGACCGTGTGGGCCATCTCCGCGGGGTCGGCGGTGAGGATCGCGGTGAGCATCTCGCGCAGGGCCGCGCCCTCGGGGTGGGCGTGCAGCAGGTCGACGTACGGCTTGAGGGAGTCGACGCCGAGCCCGTCGAGCAGGTCGGCGGCCTCGGCCGGGTCGCGGAAGCCGCACAGGCCGTCGAACTCGGTGAGGGCGCAGATCAGTTCGGGCTTGTGGTTGGCGTCCTTGTAGTTGCGGTGCGGGGCGTCCACGGGGATGCCGCGCCGCTCCTCGTCGGCGTACCCCTCCCTGGCCTGCTCCAGGTTGGGGTGCACCTGGAGG
Source organism: Streptomyces sp. NPDC002671 (assembly GCF_053592475.1). NCBI lineage: Bacteria > Bacillati > Actinomycetota > Actinomycetes > Kitasatosporales > Streptomycetaceae > Streptomyces > Streptomyces sp. NPDC002671. The sequence goes on along the minus strand of NZ_JBSFVU010000035.1, from coordinate 62,733 downwards.
GAGAGCGGCGCGCCAGCGGCGAGGATCTTCAGGAGGAACGGCAGCCTCGGGCCGAACTTGGCCACCGCACCGGCGCCCAGCTCGCGCTCCGGGCCGGCGTCGATGACCTCGACGAGCGTTCCGCGCGCGGTGCGCGAGGGGGCGCCCGGGTGCGCTCCCATCCACATCTCCGCCTGCGGTTCACCGGTCGGCTCGACGCCGAGCAGGTGCGCGATGGCGGTGGGGGAACCCCAGGCGTAGGGGCGGATGGTGTTGTCGAGGCGGTCCATGTCTTCTCTCTGCTGGTTGTCCTGCGTACGGCGCCGGTTCACCGGGTGTACGGCTGCCAGGGAGCGGCCCGCCGGAGTGGCGGGGCGTCATGGTCCAGATCAGGCCCTCGAAGCGAGCGCCAGGTAAACGGCGGCGAAATCCGTGACGGCGATCAGTTCCGCGAGGGTCTCCAGATCGCCGCCGTCGTCCGGCTCGAGTTCGCTGATCGGCGTGTCGTGGGTGAGGGCCAGATCACGGGCGGCGGGGGCGGCCGTGAGACCGCTGGCCGGGCGGTCGCGGAGCAGCACCACGCGCGCGTGCAGCGCGGGAGCCTCCTCCACGCGGTCGCGGAAGAAGTCGTCGGGGTCGGCGCTGGCGGCGAGCGGGCCGGCCAGCAGGGCGCTGTGCGCGGCGAGCGCTTCGGGCAGTTCGGCGACCAGGGCGGGGCGGCCGGCGAGTTCGGCGAGGGCGTCGGCGAAACGGCGGCCCGCGGGACCGGCCGAGGCGCCTTCCGTCCACACCACCGGGAGGGCGTCGGCGAGTTCGGCGGCGAGGGTCTTGGCCGGATTGCTGTACGTCGCGATGGCCGGGCCGCAGCGTTCGGCGATGTGGTCGAGGCGGTCGGCGACCTTCTCCAGGGCCTCGGGCGGGGCGCCGACCAGGCCGACGCGGTCCAGCAGCGCGAGCAGCGGGGTGAGCAGCGCCCAGAAGACGCCCGAAGAGGAGGCGGCGAGCGGCTCCTCCTGGTCGTACGGCGTGGTCGCCATCGGTACGAACAGTCCGTGCGCGCCCTCGATGGCTTCGGCGAGCGGGGTGTGGGCGGGGGCCACGGCGACGACCGAGCAGCCGCGGCGGTAGGCCTGCTCGGCGAGCAGGGAGAGGCTGGGTTCGGTCCCGTCCGGGGTGGCGATCAGCAGTAGGTCCACGGAGCCTGCCCAGCCCGGCAGTTCCCAGCGCAGGGCACCGGCGGCCGGGGCGACACCGGTGGGGGCCAGTCGGGTGACGGGGCTGCCGGGGCCGGCCAGGTTGCCGATGAGGTCGGCGGTGTGGATGGCGGCGGCTCCGGGCCCGGCGATCAGGACGGCGCGGGGGCGGCCGTCGGGCTTGAGGTCGCCGACCCCGGCCTCGATGGCGTGCCGGGCCGCGGTGCGGACGCGGGCGCCGGCCTCGGCCGCGCCGCGGAGGAGTCCTCGGCGGTCGGCCTCGGCGAGGCCCTCCGGGGTGTCGAGCAGCGATTCGTCCAGCATGGGCGGAAGCCTCCGATCGCCGGGGGTCCTGTGTGGGTGAGTCCTTTGCAGAGGGAGGGTGCCTCGTCTGCAGAGGGATGGGCGCCCTGTCGTTACGCCGGGCGGCGGGCCTCGTCCACGAGGAGGACCGGGATGCCGTCGCGGACCGGGTAGGCGAGGCCGCAGTCCTGGCCGGTGCAGATCAGCTCGGTGTCCTGCTCCTTGAGGGGGGCGTGGCAGGCCGGGCAGGCGAGGATCTCCAGAAGGCCGGCTTCGAGCGGCATGGGGTGTCCCTTCGGAGGGCGTGTGTACGACTGTGGATGTGCCTGGTCAGCGTACCGCCGGTGGGCAGGCTGAGGTGGGCTGCCGTGCCGACCGGAGGGCGCCGCCCCCCGGACCCCCGCCCATGCCCACCCGGCACCCGACTCGGCCGGCTGGAAAGCCCAGGTACGCGCCCCGGGCATCAACCCCGGATGATCGCCAGCGCCTCGTCCCTGATCTTCGTCATCGTCGCCTCGTCCTTCGCCTCCGCGTTCAGGCGCAGCAGCGGCTCCGTGTTGGACGGGCGGACGTTGAACCACCAGTCGGCGGCGGCGACCGTGAGGCCGTCGAGGTCGTCCAGGGTCACGTCGGCGCGGTTCTCGTACGCGGTGCGGATCGCGGCGAGACGGGCCGTCTGGTCGGCGACCGTGGAGTTGATCTCGCCGGAGCCCGCGTAGCGGTCGTACTGGTCGACCAGGGCGGACAGCGGGCCGTCCTGGCCGCCGAGGGCTGCGAGGACGTGCAGGGCGGCCAGCATGCCCGTGTCGGCGTTCCAGAAGTCCTTGAAGTAGTAGTGGGCCGAGTGCTCGCCGCCGAAGATCGCGCCCGTGCGGGCCATCTCGGCCTTGATGAAGGAGTGGCCGACGCGGGTGCGGACCGGGCTGCCGCCGTTCTCCCGGACCACCTCGGGGACCGTGCGGGACGTGATCAGGTTGTGGATGACCGTGCCCGAGCCGCCGTTGCGGGCCAGTTCGCGGGCAGCGACCAGCGCGGTGATCGCGGACGGGGAGACCGGGTCGCCGTTCTCGTCCACGACGAAGCAGCGGTCGGCGTCGCCGTCGAAGGCGATGCCGAGGTCGGCGCCCTCCGCCGGGACCCGCTTCTGCAGGTCGACGAGGTTCGCCGGGTCGAGCGGGTTGGCCTCGTGGTTCGGGAAGGTGCCGTCCAGCTCGAAGTACATCGGGACGAGGGTCAGGGGCAGGCCGGCGAAGACCGTGGGGACCGTGTGGCCGCCCATGCCGTTGCCGGCGTCGACCACGACCTTCAGGGGGCGGACGGCGGTCAGGTCGACGAGGGAGCGCAGGTGCGCCGCGTAATCCTCCAACGTCTCGCGGGTGGTGAAGGTTCCCGGCTCGGCGACCGGCTCGGGGGCGTCCGACTCCAGCCACTTCTCGACCAGTTCGCGGATCTGCGTGAGACCGGTGTCCTGGCCGACGGGGGCGGCGCCCGCGCGGCACAGCTTGATGCCGTTGTACTGCGCCGGGTTGTGGGAGGCCGTGAACATGGCGCCGGGCAGGTTCAGCGCGCCGGAGGCGTAGTAGAGCTGGTCCGTGGAGCACAGGCCGATCTCGGTGACGTCCGCACCGCGGTTCGCCGCGCCGCGCGCGAAGGCGCGGGACAGGCCAGGGGACGAGGGGCGCATGTCGTGGCCGACGACGATGGCCGCCGCGCCGGTCACGTCCGTGAAGGCGGCGCCGAAAAGTTCGGCCAGTGACTCGTCCCACTGGTCCGGGACCACTCCGCGTACGTCGTACGCCTTCACGATCTGCGACAGATCAGCAGACACGGCCAAACCCTCCATGAACGTCCTACGGGTGCCCACAAACTACCCGTCGGGGGTAAGGGTCCGGTGTACGGACGCCATGTGGTTCGGCGGTGGACAGTGGTGGACCTGGCGCCGGGACGGTTCCGTCGCTCAGTTGTCCGGGGAACGCAGGACGCGCAGGTGGCCGCGGCGGGCGACCTCCATGGGGTCCGCGGTGCGCCCTCCGCCGCCGCCCGCCTCGGCCGCGCGCTCCTGGGGGCGGGCCGCCTCGCGCACGGCGTTGGCGAGCGCTTCCAGATCGTCGCCGCTGGGCCGCGCGGGAGCGGAGCCGTCGAGGAGGCGGACGACCTCCCAGCCGCGCGGGGCGGTCAGGCGCTCGGAGTGCTCGGCACACAGGTCGTAGCAGTGGGGTTCGGCGTAGGTGGCGAGCGGGCCGAGGACCGCGGTCGAGTCGGCGTAGACGTACGTCAGCGTCGCGACGGCGGGTCGGCCGCAAGCGGTGCGCGAACAGCGACGTACAGGGCTCACGACGTTGGACGGTACCGCACTCTTGAGCGGGCCGCGACGACTCTCCACCAGGTCACTCCACCGTGTCGTACCGTGAGACGCACCACACCCCCCTCCGAACACGCCTCGTTGACCTGCGAGGACGGGCCCTGACAGGGACTTGCACGGGCCCCTGTCCGGTCATGAGTCGGTACAAACACCGTCAATTGCCTTGAGTTCGGCGGTCTTAGGGGGTTACGGAAACGAGCCAGACCTTGGCCGAAACGGTCAGCCCGAGACATGGCCGAGAATGACCGGTCACCGTGGCCGGGGGCGGGTTGCCGTGTGGAGCCGGGCGGGCGGAGCGTGCGAGGACTACGCTTCACCGGTGATGGACAACCGAGTACCTCCCCCTGCCGTCGGCCCAGGGCCCCGTCGCCGTGATCGCCACGGACGGGGCATGCGCGGGCCGATCGCGCCGCCGCAGGTGCCGCTCGCGGCCAGCAGGGCCGAGGTGTTCGCGGACCTGGTGCAGGACTCCGTGGAGCGCCTCGAACGGCGCTGGCCGCAGCTCGCCGAGATCGACTTCCTCGTGCTGGAGGTGCCCCGGCTGGAGGGGCAGGCCACGGAGGCGTGGAGCGACGAGGCCGTGCCGCTGGGCGGGGTCGTCCCCGCGCGTGAGGGGCGCCGGGCGCGGGTCGTGGTGTACCGCAGGCCGGTGGAGATCCGCACCAAGGGGCGGGACGAGCGGGCCGCGCTGGTGCACGAAGTCGTCGTAGAGCAGGTCGCCGAACTGCTGGGGCTCACTCCCGAGACCGTGGATCCGCGGTACGGGGAGGACTGAGACCGGGGCGGGGCCTGGGCGAGTGCCGGTGCCGGCTCCCTGCCCGTTTCCCCCGCCCACCTGTCCTTCCGCTGTCCTTCCGCGCCGCCGAGTCCGCTACTTCTGCACCACCGACACGTCCTCGTCCGCCTCCGGTACGGCCACCATCCCGCGGTCGTCCGGGAGGGTCTGGATCGTGAAGCCGGGGATGCCGTCCTCGGTGGCCGACAGGGTGCGTGCGGCGTAGACCGGGCCGCCGGAGACGGGCTCCACCGTCAGGGCGTAGGTGCCCTTCACACCCGACGGGACCGGGGCGGCGATGTCCTGGGTGGTGCCGGACTTGACCGTGAAGGTCTTCGTGACCGGCGAGCCGCCCTCGCTGCCCGCCGAGGCGGTCACCTTGACGGTGGCCGTGCCGGTGGGCGCGGTCAGCGACAGGATCGTGCCCTTGCCGCTGTTGTCGGCCGACGTCGCGCGCGTGCCGACCGGGGCGGTGGCCGGGATGAACGCCGTCTCCTGGCTCGCTCCCTTGCCGCGCACGACCCGCAGGGCCGCCACGACCGGGACCTCGTGGTCGGTGGGCGTGAGGATCAGGGAGCCCGGCTCGCCCCGGGTGACGTCGCCCAGGTCGGCCGCCGTCGTCATGCCGGACTTGACGTGCAGGGTCTCGTTCCCGGCCGGGGTGATCGAGCCGCTGGGCGAGGCCAGGCGGACCTTCAGGTCGGCGTCGTCGCCGCCGGGCGTGAAGGCGATCAGGCGGACGTCGGTGGCGTCCTTCGGGATGCCGGGCAGGACCAGGCTGCCGGCCGGGTCGGCGGACGCGGCCAGCCAGTCGCCGCCGAGCTTGTCGTCCAGGGCCTGTACGGCCGCGCCGACCCGGCCGCTGCGCACGCCGACGTGCACGGTCACGTCGCTCTGCCGCTCGTCGGTGAGCGTGGACAGCAGGATCGGCTTGCTCGCGTGCGGCGGGATCGTGAGGCCGTCGCCGAACGCGGACTTGATCGCGCCGTCCTTGCCGTACAGCTCGACGTCGACGACGGCGGCGGAGTCGTCGGGGTTGGTCAGGTGGACGTAGTCGGTGCGGTCGGCCGAGGTGCTGGCGCCCGGGAACCAGAACTCGGTGTCCGGTGCGGTGCAGTTGACGCCCTGGAGTCCGCGGCCGGTGCCGGCGGCGATCTCGGTGGTCTCCTGGACCGTCCAGCCGGGCGCGAACTTCCCGTCGGCGGTGCCGACGAGCGCGGGCGCGTCGGCACCGGAGGTGTCACCGGTGACGGGCGTGCCGGGCTCCTTCGGGGTGAGGACGGGGGCGTCCGCCGTCTTCTTGCCGCCCTTGCCGGTCTTGCTTTCGCTGCCCTTGCCGTTCGCCCCGTTCGAGGCGTCCGTGCCGTCCGCCGACTGCGCGGGGGCCGCCTGGAGTTCGGCCTTGCCGCCGCTCTCGGTGCCCTTGGTGACGGGCGTGAACGACGTGTACGCGGTGTCGGCGATGTCGGAGATGCTCGGCGCCGGGCACAGCAGGCTGGTGCGCTCCACGGGCAGCTGGGCGGCGGCCTTGGCGGTGTCCGCGCCGGACGCGGACGGCGTGTCGAGCACGGCGAAGGCGGTGACGGCGGCAAGCGCGCTCGTGCCGGCGATCAGGGACAGGGTCGTGCGGTTCACTGCTGGCTCCCGTCGGGGCGCTCACTGCCGGTGCCGTGGGGGTGCTGGGCCGGGTCGTACGCCGGGTCGTAGCCCTGCGGGTAGGCCGCGGGGTCGTACGGCTGCTGCCCGGCCGTACCGCCGTAGGCGTAGGGGTCGTACTGGCCCGCCTGGTAGGAGTCGGGCTGGTAGGCCTGGTGGTCGTAGCCGGCCGGCTGGTACTGGTCGGCGCCCTGGTACTGGTCGGCGCCGTAGCCGGCGTATTCGGCGCCCGCGTAGGACGCGTTGTCCCAGTCGCCGTACGGCTGCTGGTGCGGGACGGCGGCCGGGGCCTCCTCCAAAGGAGGAGGCACGCTGCCGGGGTCGGGCTGTTCCGGACCGGGCTGCTCGAGGTCGGCCGACTCCTCGGCCTGGGCACGCAGGCGGCGGGCGCGGCGGCCCTCGCCGGAGGTGGCCTGGGCGGGGAGGGGCTGCTCCTCGGGCAGGTCGTCGTCGATGTCGCGGCGGCGGCCGGGCAGTGCGAGGACGACGAGGACGACGGCGAGGGCGCCCTGGGTCCACAGCCAGGCCGTGTGGGCGACCGGCTCGTCGTAGCCGACGTCCAGCCTGCCGCCGGTGGCGGGCAGTTGGAAGCCCTGGGCCCAGCCGTCGACCGTGGTGCGGGCAAGCGGCTTGCCGTCCAGGGTGGCCGTCCAGCCGTCGGCGGCGGTGTCGGCCAGGCGCAGGACGCGGCCGTTGGTCCCGGAGGGGATCGTGGTGTGGATCCGGACGGGTCCGGCGGCGACGGGCTGGGGGGTGCCGGAGCCGTCGGCGGCCACGATGGTGGCGCGGGAGACCTGCTGGTCGACGCGCCACAGGGCGCTGCCGCCCTGCTGGCTGAGCCGGGACAGGCCCGGCGTGGCGTCGAGGACGCGGGTGACCTCGTGGGGCGCGCCCTTGTGGACGAGGACGTAGCGGACGGCGAAGCCGCCGAGCTGGTTCGCCTGGTCGGCGCCGGAGCCGGCGACGAGGTTGGCGACGACCTTGTCGAGCCTGGCGTTCTCCCCGTCGGCGGCGGCGAGCTCGGCGTCGCCCATGCGGACGCCGGAGCCGCGGACGAGGGTGTAGCGCACGCGCGCGGTGGAGTCGCTGTCGAGGATCAGGGTGCGGGCCTGGTCACGGGTGCCGGCGTCCTCGGCGACGAACGCGGGCACCTGCACCGGGTCGCGGCGCTCCAGCGGGCCGTCGGCGCCGCCGAGCATCCAGCCGGCGGCGACGAGCACAGGGCCCGCGGCGGCGGCGAAGGCGATCAGGGCGGCGACCGGCTGGCGCCAGCCGAAGCTCTGCTCGGCCACGCGCGCGCGTGCCCCGTCGGCGCCGAGCGCGGCGGCGGCCAGCAGGGCGATGCCGTAGACGAGGGTGGCCGGTCCGGCCCAGGCGGAGTGGTTGGACAGGACGGCGAGGACGAGGCCCACCAGGGCGACCGCCCAGGCGGTCCGGATGCCCAGCCGGCGCTCGGAGCGCAGGAGGGCGGCGAGCGCGGCCAGGACGATGCCGATGAGCATCAGGCCGTGCACGGTGCCGGGCCCGCCGGGGCTGGCGCCGAGCAGGTCGAGCGCGGAGGCGGTCGAGGGGTCGTACTTCAGTCCGGCTTCCTTGAAGAAGCCGGCCGGGAGCAGGGTCAGCGACCACGGGGCGAGAAGCAGCAGCGGGGTCCCGAGCTGGGCGAGGAGGCGCAGGCCGTGGGCGACGGGGTCGCTGCGGCGCAGCACCAGCACACCGACGCCGAGGATCAGCGCGATGGGCCAGACGATCGGCGTGAAGGCGGTGGCGAGGGTCAGCAGCAGCGCGTACGCCCAGGTGGCGCGCCAGCTGCCGCGCGCGCCGGAGCGGTGGGCGAGGCCCGAGGCGGCGACGCCCGCTCGCGCGAGGAGCGGCAGCAGCACGGCGAGGACGGCGGTGCCGATCCGGCCGCCGGCCAGCGCGCCGGTGGCGGCGGGCAGGAAGGCGTAGGCGATGGCCGCCCAGGCACGCAGCAGGCGCGAGGTGACGAGCGGGCGGGAAGCGAAGTAGGCGGTCAGTCCGGCCAGCGGCACCGAGCAGACCAGCAGGACGGTGACCGCGAGCCCGGTGGAGCCGAACAGGATCGAGGCGAGGGTGGCGACGACGGCCAGGTACGGCGGGGCGGACGGGGTGCCGCCCGCGCCCACCGGGTGCCAGGAGTCGGCGTAGCGGGACCACAGCTCGCCGGCGTCGGCCGGGGCGGGCAGCAGGGCGCCGCCCGCGAGCGCGCCGCCGCCGAGCAGGGCGCGGCAGGCGACGAGCGAGATCAGGAGCAGCCCGAGGAAGAGCACGGGGCCGGGCTTGCGGGCGATCCGCTTGAGCCGGGCGAACTGCTCGACCTCCAGGAAGTCGGCGTCGTCGCCGCCGGGCCCGGACTCCACGGCGCCGCCGTGCCGGCCGGCCGAGGAGGTGTCGGGGTCGGAGCCGCCGGTGAAGTTGCCGGCGACCTGTTCCACGGTGGCGCGGATGGTCGCGCCGGGCGGCGGGAAGAGCCTGCGCAGTTCTTCCTTGTCGATCTGGGAGGGGCCGCGCCGGCGCCGGCCGGCGATGATCCGCTCGGGTCGCAGCAGGGTGCCCAGCAGGCCGCGGATCTCGTCGACGGCCTGGCCGGGGACCTTGCCGACGAGGTAGGCGAGAGTCCTGAGGAAGGTGCCGAACACGAGCCGCAGCGATACCCAGGGCAGCGCGGCGGCGCGGGTGTTGACGAGGAGGGTGTAGACGGCGCCCGCCTTGTCGACCTTGTGCGGGGAGGCCGCGGTGCGGCCCATGCAGTCGACGGTGCGGCGCTCGCGGGAGGCGGCCTCGGCGTGCCGGACGACGGCGTCGGGGGCGACGAGGACGCGGTGGCCGGCGGTGTGGGCGCGCCAGCACAGGTCGACGTCGTCACGCATGAGGGGCAGCCGGCGGTCGAAGCCGCCGAGCTGTTCGAAGACGTCGCGGCGGACGAGCATGCCGGCGGTGGAGACGGACAGCACGGTACGGACGTGGTCGTGCTGGCCCTGGTCCTGTTCGCGGCGGTCGAGGCCGGTCCAGCGGCGGCCGGAGTTGGCGATGGAGACACCGACCTCCAGCAGCTGGCGGCGGTCGTACCAGCCGCGCAGCTTGGGTCCGACGACGGCCACGTCGTCGCGGCCCAGTTCGATCTCGTTCTCCACGACGCGCAGCAGTTCGGCGAGGGCGTCGGGTTCGGGGGCGCAGTCGTCGTGCAGCAGCCACAGCCACTGGACCGGCTCGCCGTGCGGCAGTTCGGGCAGGTCGTAGGCGTCGTCGCGCCAGCTGCGCGTGACGGGGTCCCAGCCGCTGGGACGCTTGAGGTAGGGCAGGTCGTCCGGGGTGAGGGCGGGCGCGGTGCGGCTCGCCTCCTCGACGGCCTGGCCGAAGCCGGTGCGGCGGGCGAGGTGCAGGACGTTGCCGTCGCCGAGGGCGTCGGTGAGCAGCTGGGCGGAGTCGTCCGCGCTGCCGGTGTCGGCGGCCACCGCGTACTGGACGGGGCGCTCCTGGCCGAGCAGCCCGGCGAGCGCGTCGGGCAGCCAGCGGGCGCCGTCGTGGGAGACGAGGACCGCGGTCACCACATGACGCGGAAACTCAGGTGTGGCAGCTGAGTCTTGGGCTGCCGTATGGCTGTGCACGGACATCGAGGTACGGGCCCCGGTTCGATGGACTGCGGTGGACGCCCGTGCCACCTCGCGCGTCGAGAGGACGTCGAGAGGACAGCAGGGCGTCTCGGACGAGCGACCACACTATCGGCTGCCCATGACGACGGCCCGCCGCCTGTGGATAACCCACATGCGACGGGCCGTTCGCAAGAACTCTGTGTAGGTCTGGTCACACGGCGGCCTTCTTCAGGCGCCGGCGTTCACGCTCGGACAGACCGCCCCAGATGCCGAAGCGCTCGTCGTTGGCGAGGGCGTATTCGAGGCATTCGGAGCGCACCTCGCAGGCGAGGCAGACCTTCTTCGCCTCTCTGGTGGAGCCGCCCTTCTCGGGGAAGAAGGACTCGGGGTCGGTCTGGGCGCACAGCGCGCGCTCCTGCCAGCCGAGTTCCTCGTCCGCGTCGTCGACCAGCAGTTGCTGCACCAGCTCGGTCATGTGCGCCCCTCGTCTGTCTTTCGCGTCCCCGTGTGTAGCCGTTTCCGATTTCGGCTGAACGACACGAGTGAAATTACAAGTGTGCTGCTCCGGGCGAGTCAAGCCGAGATCTGCTATTGGGTCCGTTATTCACTCTGCGGAACCAAGGCCGTGCAGAAAGTGTTCAAATCGCCATAAACCTTGACGCGCAGGTGAGACCCGGAGGGGCGTCGGCCCGTCGGGGTCTCTGTACGAAGCCGTCCAGATCTCTGTACGAAGAAGGACGCCCCTGTGTTCGATCGCGTTCCGCGAGGCTCACGCGCCCGGATGTGCGCCATGTGTCCCAGGGTGCGAATGAACAAACCTTTCGCTTGGAGATGAACCGGATGTGGTGAAACATGTCCCACATTCCGGGCGTCGAGTTGACAGTGCGGGTGTGAACCGGTGTCCTGGGGGGCATGCTCGCGCACTCGGCACTCACCTCGACCCGCACCGCCGGGTCCCTCGGTGCTGCCCAGGGTCGCTGTAGCTGTTGTTGCTGTTCCAGCTGTTGAGCCACACCTGCTCCAGCTGTAGGCCGAGTCCCTTGGCGACTCGGCGTTCGTTTCTCTGATCCTTCTTTCACTGAGGAACCACGCACCCTTATGAACAGCGACAACGATCTCCAGATCGCCGGCGACATCCTCGAAGTCCCGCACCTGCTCCAGCCGCCGCGCGAGCACCCGGCCACCGTCGCCGAGTTCGTCGGCCTCGCCCGCTCGATCGCGGCCGACCGCTCCCAGTGGGCGCACCTCGTCCGCTACGACGCCACCACCCGCTGGTACCACCGGCTGCGCACCGGCCCCGGCTACGAGGTGTGGCTGCTGTCCTGGGTGCCGGGGCAGGGCAGCGGGCTGCACGACCACGGCCGCTCCTCCGGTGTCCTCACCGTGCTGGAGGGCACGCTCACCGAGCGCGCCGAGCGCACCACGCGCGCGTTGGCGGGGGGCGCCCAGCGGGTGTTCGCACCCGGGTACGTGCACGAGGTCGTCAACGACACGCTGGAGCCGGCGATCAGCCTGCACGTCTACTACCCGGGCCTGACCGAGATGCCGATGCTCCCCCAGTCTCGACTTCGTTCGACCGGGGGGACCCTCATGGCCCCCAACTGCGAGGCCCGTACGGAGCCGCGTTCCGTGACTGCCTGACGCATTGTCGGACCCGCCTGCAAGACTTGGGGCCATGCGCATTGTGGTTCTGGCAGGCGGCATCGGCGGTGCCCGGTTCCTGCGTGGTCTGAAACAGGCCGTGCCCGACGCGGACATCACCGTGATCGGCAACACCGGCGACGACATCCACCTCTTCGGGCTGAAGGTCTGCCCGGACCTCGACACGGTGATGTACACGCTCGGCGGCGGCATCAACGAGGAGCAGGGCTGGGGGCGGACCGACGAGAGTTTCCATCTCAAGGAGGAGCTGGCGGCCTACGGCGTCGGCCCGGACTGGTTCGGGCTCGGCGACCGGGACTTCGCCACGCACATCGTGCGGACGCAGATGCTGGGCGCCGGTTATCCGCTCAGCGCGGTGACGGAAGCGCTGTGCGACCGGTGGCAGCCGGGCGTACGGCTGATCCCCATGACCGACGACCGCGTCGAGACGCACGTGGCCGTCGAGGTCGACGGCGAGCGCAAGGCGGTCCACTTCCAGGAGTACTGGGTACGGCTGCGCGCCTCCGTGCCGGCCGAGGCGGTCGTCCCGGTCGGCGCCGAGCAGGCCAAGCCCGCGCCGGGCGTCCTGGAGGCCATCGCCGAGGCGGACGTCGTCCTCTTCCCGCCGTCCAACCCGGTCGTCTCCATCGGCACGATCCTCGCCGTACCCGGCATCCGGGAGGCGATCGCGGAGGCGGGCGTGCCCGTGGTGGGCCTGTCCCCCATCGTCGGCGACGCACCCGTGCGCGGGATGGCCGACAAGGTGCTCGCCGCGGTCGGCGTGGAGTCCACGGCCGCCGCGGTCGCCGAGCACTACGGCTCGGGCCTGCTGGACGGCTGGCTGGTCGACACGGTGGACGCGGACACCGTCGCGAGCGTCGAGGCGGACGGGATCCGCTGCAGGGCCGTACCGCTGATGATGACCGACGTGGACGCGACGGCGCAGATGGCGCGGGAGGCGCTGGCGCTGGCCGAGGAGGTGCGGGGAGCGTGAGCGAGGCAGCCACCGGCGCGGCGGCGGACGAGCGCCCCGGATACCGGGTCTGGGCCCTGTCCGGGCTCCCCGAGGTGCGGCCGGGCGACGATCTGGCCAAGCTGATCGCCGGCGCCGAACCGGGGCTGGCCGACGGGGACGTGCTGATCGTCACCTCCAAGATCGTGTCCAAGGCCGAGGGCCGGATCGTGGAGGCGGCCGACCGGGAGGCGGCCATCGACGCCGAGACGGTCCGGGTCGTGGCCCGGCGCGGCCCGCTCCGCATCGTGGAGAACCGGCAGGGACTGGTCATGGCCGCCGCCGGGGTCGACGCCTCCAACACCCTTGCCGGGACCGTGCTGTTGCTGCCCGAGGACCCGGACGCGTCCGCGCGTGCGATCCGTGACGGCCTGCGCGACACGCTCCGCGTCAACGTCGGTGTCGTCATCACCGACACCTTCGGGCGACCCTGGCGCGCGGGGCTCACGGACGTCGCGATCGGCGCCGCCGGGGTGCGCGTGCTGGACGACCTGCGCGGCGGCACGGACGCGCACGGCAACCCGCTGAGTGCGACCGTCGTGGCAACGGCCGACGAACTGGCCGCCGCCGGTGAGCTGGTCAAGGGCAAGGCGGACGGGCGGCCGGTCGCCGTGGTGCGCGGGCTGCCGCACGTGCTGACCCCGGCGGAGGACGACGGCGCCGACACGGGGGCGCGGGCGCTGGTGCGCGACGCGCGCGACGACATGTTCCGGCTCGGCACCTCGGAGGCGGTCCGGGAGGCGGTGACCCTGCGGCGCACCGTGCGGGCCTTCACCGACGAGCCCGTGGACCCCGGCGCGGTGCGCCGCGCGGTGGCCGCCGCGGTGACCGCGCCCGCGCCGCACCACACCACCCCGTGGCGGTTCGTCCTGCTGGAGTCGCAGGAGTCGCGCACCCGGCTGCTCGACGCGATGCGCGACGCCTGGATCGCCGACCTGCGCGGGGACGGCAGGAGCGAGGAGTCCATCGCCCGGCGCGTCCGCCGCGGCGACGTCCTGCGCAACGCGCCTTCTCTGGCCGTGCCCTGCCTCGTCATGGACGGCTCGCACCACTACGGGGACGCGCGGCGGGACGGAGCGGAGCGGGAGATGTTCGTGGTCGCCGCCGGCGCGGGCGTGCAGAACTTCCTGGTCGCGCTGGCCGGGGAGCGGCTGGGCTCGGCCTGGGTGTCGTCCACGATGTTCTGCCGGGACGTGGTGCGCGAGGTGCTCGATCTGCCCGCGCACTGGGACCCGATGGGCGCGGTGGCGATCGGACACCCGGCGGAGGAGCCGAGACCTCGGCCGGAGCGGGACGCGGGCGGCTTCATCGAGGTGCGGTGAGTTCGCGGTGCCGTGCGTTCCGCGTACGGCACCCGTGCGACCGCCTAGTCTCGTAGGACAGCCCCAGCATTTTTAGGACCTCTCGTGGCAGGACGTTTTCCGCAGCGCCCCACACGTACGACCGTGCGCGGTGGCCATGTCGTCGTGCCCGGCGGCGGGGTGCCGCGGCAGGCGGTCTCTCCTGCGCGGGTGCGCCGGTGGAGGCCGGACGGGCCGCTCGACCTCGGCCTGGTCCTCGGCCCGCTGCGGCGCGGGCCCGCCGACCCGACGTTCCGGGCCCAGCGGGACGGCTCCGTGTGGCGGGCCAGCCGTACGCCCGCCGGGCCGGGGACGCTGCGGGTGTGCGCGTACGGCGGTGAGGTGCGCGCGGAGGCGTGGGGGCCCGGAGCCGACTGGCTGCTGGAGCAGCTCCCGGAGCTGCTCGGCGCGGCCGACGACCCGGACGCGTTCGAGCCCCGGCACCGGGTGGTGGCCCTCGCGCGGCACCGGCGGCCGGGGCTGCGGCTGACGCGGACCGGGCTGGTGATGGAGTCGCTGATTCCGTCGGTCCTGGAGCAGAAGGTCACGACCGACGAGGCGTACCGGGCGTGGCGGCTGCTGGTACGGAAGTTCGGGGAGCCGGCGCCGGGGCCCGCGGGCGCGGGCGAGCGGCCGATGTTCGTGATGCCGGCGCCGCGGACCTGGGCGCTGATTCCCTCCTGGGAGTGGCACCGGGCGGGGGTCGACGACAAGCGGGCCTCGACGATTCTGCGGGCCGTACGGGTCGCTGCGCGGCTGGAGCAGGCGGTGGGGATGCCGGCGCCTGAGGCCCAGGCGCGGTTGGAGGTCGTACCGGGGATCGGGCCGTGGACGTCGGCGGAGGTCGTGCAGCGGAGCCTGGGAGCGGCGGACGCGGTGACCGTCGGGGATCTGCATCTGCCGGGGATCGTGGGGTGGGCGTTGGCGGGGGATCGGGATGCCGACGATACGGAGATGCTGCGCCTGCTCGAGCCGTATGCCGGGCAGCGGCATCGGGCGGCCCGGTTGATCCTGCTGAGCGGGCGCGTGCCGGCGCGGCGGGCGCCGAAGATGCCGAAGGTGGACATCGGGTTGCTCTGACGTGCCGTCGGCTGCAGCTGGGCGGACGGTTCGCTCAGCGGCGCCGGCAAGGTGCCGTGCGCCGCAGCGGGCCGGGCGGGGTTTTCGCTTACCCGCGCTTGCGGGGTGCCGCTGCGGCTTCTCAGGAGCGCGCCGTCACTGGTCCGAAGAGAAGCGGAGCGCGCCCGCGGGGATTCGGGCGTCGCACCAGACCCTGGCTCCCTCGAGCAGCTCGTTGTCGGGACCGACGACCGCACCGTCGCCGATGACCGTGCCGGTGAGGATGGAGCGTTCGCCGATGCGGGCGCGGGTGCCGATGAGGGAGTCGGTGATGACCGCGCCGGGTTCGATGACGGCGCCGGGGAGGATCGTGGAGCCGGAGACGCGCGCGCCTTCGGCGACGAACGCGCCCTCGCCGACCACCGTGCCGCCCGTCAGCTTGGCGTCCGGGGCGACCCGAGCGGTGGGGAGGACCAGCCGGTCGCCGCAGCGGCCCGGGACCGCGGGGGACGGGGCCCGGCCCAGGACCAGGTCCGCCGAGCCGCGGACGAAGGCCGCGGGGGTGCCCAGGTCCAGCCAGTACGTGGAGTCGACCATGCCCTGTAGGTGGGCTCCGGCGGCGAGGAGGTCCGGGAACGTCTCGCGTTCCACCGAGACCGGACGGCCCGCCGGGATCGTGTCGATGACCGAGCGGCGGAAGACGTACGCCCCCGCGTTGATCTGGTCGGTGACGATCTCCTCCGGGGTCTGGGGCTTCTCCAGGAAGGCCAGGACCCTGCCCGTCGGGTCCGTGGGGACCAGGCCGTAGGCGCGCGGGTCCGTCACCTGGGTGAGGTGCAGCGACACGTCCGCGCCCGTCGACTCGTGGGTGCCGACGAGCGCCCTGATGTCCAGACCCGTCAGGATGTCGCCGTTGAAGACCAGTACCGGGTCCTCCGGGCCGGAGTGCAGACGGGAGGCCACGTTGCGGATCGCGCCGCCCGTGCCGAGCGGCTCCTCCTCGGTGACGTACTCGAGGTGCAGGCCGAGCGCGGAGCCGTCGCCGAAGTACGGTTCGAAGACCTCCGCCAGATAGCTCGTGGCGAGCACGATGTGGTCCACGCCCGCGGCCTTCGCCCGCGCCAGCTGGTGCGTGAGGAACGGCACTCCGGCCGCCCGGACCATCGGCTTGGGCGTGTGCACCGTGAGCGGGCGCAGCCGGGTGCCTTTGCCGCCGACCAGGAGGATCGCTTCTGTCACCTGTCGTCTCTGCTTCCTGCCGGGACCGGCCGAACTACACGTTTCGGCCGGCCAGTGTATGCATCTCATCGCCCCTGGTAGTGCGCCGCACTGGAACGGGCCGAGCCGAGCTTGGCGTAGAGCCGCCTGCCCGGGCACTCCGTGGCGAATCCGTCCCTATGGCCAGAGATCACGTTCAGTCGCACCTTCTTACCCTTGGGGAAGAGATTGCCACCGCCCGAGGTCAGATATGTCTTGCCGCGCGGATCGGCCCTGTAGAGACCGAGCTTCCACGCCGTCAGCTTGGCGATGGCCTTCACGGCAGCGGCGGACGGCTTGGTGGAGCCGTAGGTGCCGATCACGGCGATGCCCATGCTGTTGGTGTTGAACCCGCGGGTGTGGGCGCCCATGACCGCCTTCGCCACGCCCCCGGCCCGGCCCTCGTAGGTGGTTCCGCACTTGTCGACGAGGAAGTTGTAGCCGATGTCCCGCCAGCCCATGCTCCGCACGTGGTAGCGGTAGATACCGCGGATGACGGACGGCGCCTGCGAACACCTGTACTTGTTGCCCGAGGCGGTGTGGTGCACGAAGGCCGCCTTGACCTTCTTCGTGTAGACGAACCCACGCCCGCGCAGTGACTCGTCCGCGCCCCAGCCGCGCCGCGTGACGATCCGCGGGCGCGGACCGATGTACGGCTTCGCCCGCGGGTTCGGCTCCACCCCCAAGCCACGCCGGAGCCGGGCGAGTTCCCGCTCGGTGGCGCTCCTGCCCAGCGCCGGGATCTCGGAGGCGCCGAGGCGGGCGAGGTCGGTGTTGACGGCGGAGGCCGCGGTCGCCGCTTCGTTGTCGATGCCGGTGACCGTGCCGGTGCCGAGGCGCGGCACGTCGGCCGATGGGCCCTGCCGCGGCGCCTGGCGCCCCGGGTCGACGAGTTCCAGCCGCAGCCCGGACGGCAGCGACCAGTGCACTCCGCCGGTACCGCTGCCCCGGTCGCCGCCAGCGCTTCGTCCGCCGGCCGCCCGGACCGTCTCCGCGTCCAGGCGCACCCGGATGTCCACGCCGTTCGAGTCGCCCGTCCACAGCGGTGCGGTCGCCCCGCGCACCCTGCCCGAGGAGCGTTCCGCCGAGCCCGGGTCGACGCCGTCGTCCGCGTAGTGCGTCTCGACCTTCTGCCAGCCGGACCACTTCTTCGTCGCGGTGGACCGGGTGCGCACCTGGACGCGGCCGTGCAGCTCGGCGTCCGGGTCGTCCCAGACGACTCCGACCAGCGAGAAGCGGTTGATCGCGGCGCGGTACAGGCCCTGTTCCGCGGCCACTTGCGCAGCCGCGCCGAAGCCGCGTGTCCGGGAGAGGGGGAGGAGGGGCAGCGACTGGGTGCGGCCAGGGACCGCGGCCTCGGCGGTGACGGCGGCCAGGCCCGCAGACGCCGACGCCGCCCGCGCGGGCAGGGTCAACGGGAGGGCGAGGGCCGCCGCGCACGTGAGGCCGACCGAGGAGACACCGATCGAAGAAGTGAGAAATGCTCGCATAGCGCTGATCCTGGACATAGTCATTTAAATCTGTCCAACGATGAACTGACGGACCGTCGGGAACCGTTCCGCCGAACCGGTGGCCCCGCCGCTCGGTGCGCGGAGCGGCCCGCGCGTACCCTGTCCCGGGTGAACGCCACCGATCGCACCCCCGCCGACCTGCTGACTTCCGCGCTCGCCGGGGACCCCGGCCGCCCGTTGGTGACCTTCTACGACGACGCCACGGGCGAG
Source organism: Streptomyces sp. NPDC002671 (assembly GCF_053592475.1). Classification (NCBI taxonomy): domain Bacteria; kingdom Bacillati; phylum Actinomycetota; class Actinomycetes; order Kitasatosporales; family Streptomycetaceae; genus Streptomyces; species Streptomyces sp. NPDC002671. The sequence continues at coordinate 44,821 of NZ_JBSFVU010000035.1, read as the reverse complement.
CGCGTCGAACTGTCCGTCGCCACCTTCGCCAATTGGGTGGCCAAGACCGCGAACCTCCTTCAGGGCGACCTCAACGCCGGGCCCGGCGACCGGGTCGCGCTGCTGCTGCCCGCGCACTGGCAGACGACGGTGTGGCTGCTCGCCTGTGCGTCGGTGGGGGCGGTGGCCGATGTCGCCGGGGATCCCGCCGCGGCCGACGTGGTCGTCAGCGGGCCGGACTCGCTGGACGCGGCGCTGGCCTGCCCCGGGGAGCGGGTGGCGCTCGCGCTGCGGCCGTTGGGCGGGCGGTTCCCGCAGCCACCGGCCGGCTTCGTCGACTACGCCGTGGAAGTGCCCGGCCAGGGTGACCGGTTCGTGCCGTTCGCGCCGGTGGACCCGGAGGAGCCGGCGCTGATCGTCGCGGGCGCCGAGTTCAGCGGGGCCGAAGTCGTGGAGCGGGCCCTGGGGGACGCGCCTTCGCTGGATCTGACGGGGCCCGGGTCCCGGCTGCTGTCCGGGCTGTCGTACGACACGTGGGAGGGGCTGAGCGCGGGGCTGTACGCGCCGCTCGCCACCGGCGGTTCCGTGGTGCTGTGCCGTCATCTCGATCGGCTGGACGAGGAAGGTCTCGCCAAGCGGATCGAGAGTGAGAGGGTGACCGCGGTTCGCCGCTGAGGTCGGCTGCCGTCCCCCGATCGGAGTAACAACGGGCGCCCCCGGGACCCCTCCCCCGCCATCGTCGTAAGAGCAGGACACAACGCTCGTACGCCATGAGGGGGTGGCCCGCCCGTGAGCGGCACCGTTGGCAAGGCCAGGCCCCTCGGCCCGGGGCCCGGGGCCTCCGCGACCGGGGCCGGGCTCGTACGGCGGCGTCGGCGGCGGCTGGTGAAAGGTGCGGCCCTCGCCGTGGCCGTACTCGTCGTCGGCGCCGGTGGGGTCGGGTGGGCCCTGTACGCCAAGCTCAACGCCAACATCACCGCCGATGAAGCCGCCGCCCGCGAACTCGCCCGCTACGAGCGTGAGCGGCCCACCGCACTGGTGCGGGACGCGCAGAACATCCTGCTGATCGGGTCCGACACGCGGGCCGGGGACGGCAACGGGAAGTACGGGCGGGACCTGGGCAGTGAGCGGTCGGACACGACGATCCTGCTGCACCTGGCCGCCGACCGGCGCAGCGCCACCGCCGTGTCCCTGCCCCGGGACCTGATGGTGGACATACCGGAGTGCCTGCGGGCCGACGGCAGTCGCAGCGAGCCGGTGTTCGCGATGTTCAACCACGCCTTCCAGGTGGGCGGTTCGGCGTGCACCATCCGTACCGTCGAGAAGCTGACGGACATCCGGGTCGACCATCACGTGGTGGTGGACTTCAGCGGGTTCAAGGACATGGTCGACGCCGTCGACGGGGTGCAGGTGTGCCTGAAGGAGCCCATCGACGACAGGGCGGCCCGGCTGAAGCTGCCCGCGGGCAAGGTGGAGCTCGACGGCGAGCAGGCCCTCGGCTATGTGCGGGCGCGCAAGTCGCTCGGTGACGGCAGTGACACCGAGCGGATGGAGCGGCAGCAACGCTTTCTCGCGGCGCTCGTCAGCAAGGTGCAGAGCAACGACGTCCTGCTGAATCCGGTGAAGCTGTATCCGGTGCTGGACGCGGCGACCTCCTCGCTCACCACCGATCCGGAATTGGCAAGTCTGCGCGGTTTGTACCAGTTGGTCCGCGGGCTGCGCAACATTCCCACCGAACATGTGCAGTTCCTGACCGTGCCGCGGGAGTCGTACGTCTACGACGCCAACCGCGACCAGCTCGTGGAGCCGGAGGCGGAGAAGCTCTTCGCCCGGCTGCGGGCGGACCAGCCGGTGGCGGTGGCGGCGCACGTGCCGCGACAGGATCAGCCACAGCCGGACATTTCACGGCAAGGTCTCGCACAACGGGAGCACGGCAACGGGGCTTCCGCAGACCCCTCCACCGGCCCCTCCGACCGCCCCTCGCCCGCACCCACCTTCAGCGGGAACACCGCCGCCGAGCACACCTGCGAGTAAGAGGTACGCAAGAGCGACGAACTTCTGTCCAGAAAAATGGGCGGGATTGCCCAGTTGTAGGGACGTGGAATTTGTCACCGGCGTCGCTTGACGCTGAACTGGGCGGATAGTGTGAGCGATCCGGTGCACCAGGCCACGAGGTCCGTCCTGGGGTCGTGCACTGATTCACCGAGACCCGAGCGCCTTCTGGGGGGAGAGGCGCCGCGTGGCCCCGACGGAGGATTCGGACAACCGTGGACGCGCAAGGCCGTGGGCGGGCGGAGAACATCGACCCCGCAGACCAGTGGGTGCTCAATCCGAACACCGGAGAATACGAACTGCGACTGAACAGTTCCGCTCCGCAGTCATCGGTCCCGAGGCCCCGGAGATCTTCCTCCCGGGGCCCGGGCGGTGCGCCGCGCCGCCGTGGCGACGAGGCGGCGGGCCGTCGTGACGACGAGGCGGCGGGCCACCCGCGCGAGCCGCGGCAGGCGACGCGCAGCGCGGACGTGCCGGGACCGCGCCGCCGCCGGAGCGCCGAGCCCGAGCCGCCGCAGGGGCGGCGGAGCCGGCGGCCGGTGAAGAAGGGGTCGAAGGTCAAGAAGGTGCTGGCGTGGACCGCCGGCGGCACGGCGTTCGTCCTGGTCGCCGTCGGCACGGCCGGCTACCTCTACCTCAAGCACCTGGAGGGAAACGTCACCGCGACCGATGTCGGTGACGCGGCCAAGGACGGCTTCGACAAGGACGCCGCCTTCAACATCCTGATCATCGGCACCGACAAGCGCACCGGCACGGGCAACGAGGGCTACGGCGACAAGGGCAGCGTCGGGCACGCCGACACCAACATCCTGCTGCACGTCTCCAAGGACCGTACGAACGCGACCGCGCTGAGCATCCCGCGCGACCTGATCGTGAACGTGCCGGACTGCAAGACCAAGCAGCCCGACGACACCGTGAAGGTCATCCCGGGCTCCGCGAACTCCCGCTTCAACACCAGCCTGGGCCAGGAGGGCCGGGACCCCGGCTGCACCATGCGCACGGTGAAGGCGGTCACCGGCGTCGAGCCCGACCACTTCATGATGGTGGACTTCAACGCGGTCAAGACGCTGACGTCGGCGGTCGGCGGCGTCAACGTGTGCCTCGCGCACGCCGTGAACGACAAGGACTCCCACCTGAACCTGCCCGCCGGCGAGCACAAGATCCAAGGCGAGCAGGCGCTGGCGTTCGTGCGCACCCGGCACAGTTTCGGCAACCACGGCGACCTGGACCGGATCAAGGCGCAGCAGCAGTTCATGGGCTCGCTGATGCGCAAGATGTCCTCCAGCGACACCCTCACCAGCCCGACCAAGCTCATAAAGCTCGCGGAGGCGGCCACCAATGCGCTCACCGTCGACAAGGGCATCAAATCCGTGGGCACGCTCAAGAACATCGCCATGGAGCTGAAGAAGGTGCCGCCGAAGAACATCAGCTTCGTGACGGTGCCGGTGATCGACAACCCCGCGGACGGGGTCGTCCACAAGACGGTCATCGTCGACCCCAATCTGGCACCCGAGGTCTTCGACGCCATCAAGAACGACGTCTCCTTCACCGACGTGCAGAAGAAGGAGAAGGCGGAGAAGGACGCCCAGGCCGCGCGGCTCAAGGGACCGAAGTCCGCGCCGTCCGAGGTGCGGGTGCGCATCCTCAACGGCGGCGCCGTGGGCGGCAGCGCGCAGACGACCCTGCAATGGCTGCAGAACGACAAGGGCGTGCTCAAGTCGGAGAACGACGGCAACGCGCCCGCAGCGCTGGCCAAGACGACCCTGGAGTACGCGCCGGACCAAGCCGACCAGGCACGTGAGCTGGCCGCCCTGATGGGGCTGCCGGGGTCCGCGCTCAAGCCCGGCAAGAGCGTGACCAACTCCCAGGGGCTGCCCGCGATTACCCTGACGCTGGGCAAGGACTTCAAGGGCGCCGGGGTCTCCCTGACCGCTCCGCGCAAGCCTCCGAAGGTCATCAAGTCCACGGCCGACAAGGCCGAGTGCGCCTCGTAAGGCCCGGGGCCGGAAAGGTTCAGTGGCCTCATAGGTAACCCAACGGGTCCGTCACGCGTCTAACTCTGGGCGGGACGGACCCGTTGCACGTTGGCGCAGGCTGGGGAGGGCAGGCTTTGTCGCAGAGCGAAGTGCGGGGGGAGGCCGCCGCGGTCGAGGACACGATGCCGCTCACGGCGCGGCCCCGGACCGCACCGGACGGCCCCGGACACCACGGCGGCGGGCGGCGGGGCGGCGGCTCGAAGACCGACCGGCGGCGGCGCAGGCGGCGGGTGCTGCGCTGGTCGGCAACCACCCTGGCGGTGGTGATACTCGGCACGGCCGCGGCCGGCTACCTCTACTACGAGCACCTGAACGGCAACATCCACAAGGGCGAGCGCAGCAGCGGCGACTCCTCGGCGCAGAAGTCCCAGCCGAACGCGGCGGGGCAGACTCCGCTGAACATCCTGCTGATCGGCTCCGACAGCCGTAACTCCGACGAGAACGTGAAGCTCGGCGGCGCCAAGTACGACCGCGGCAGCCCGCCGCTCGGCGACGTGCAGATGCTCATCCACCTCTCCGCGGACCGCAAGAGCGCCGCGATGGTGAGCATCCCCCGCGACACCCGGGTCGACATCCCGCGGTGCACGGACCCCGACACCGGCAAGGTCTATCCGCCGACCCACGACATCATCAACACCACGCTGGCCCGGGGCGGCGCCGGCTGCACGCTGGCCACCTGGCAGAACCTCACCGGGGTCTACATCGACCACTGGATGACGATCGACTTCGCGGGCGTGGTGAACATGGCGGACGCCATCGGCGGCGTCGAGGTCTGCGTGAACCAGAACGTGTGGGACCGCTCGACGGCCGCCCAGCGCGGCGGCTCCGGGCTGAAGCTGACGGCAGGGCGCCACAAGGTCAAGGGCGTCCAGGCCCTGCAGTGGCTGCGCACCCGGCACGCCTGGGGCAGCGACCTGATGCGGGCCCGCGCCCAGCACATGTACCTGAACTCGATGATCCGCACGCTGAAGCACCAGAACGTCTTCACCGACGCGGGCCGGCTGATGGACCTGGCCGAGGCGGCCACCAAGTCCCTGACGGTGTCCCGGGAGATCGGCACGGTCAAGAAGCTGTACGACCTGGGCACGGAGCTGAAGTCGGTGCCGACCGACCGGATCACGTCGGTGACGATGCCCAACGTCCCCGACCCGCAGAACAGCGAGCACGTCGTACCGGACCAGGCGGGCGCCGACCGGCTGTGGCAGATGCTCCGCGACGACGTGCCGCTCGACAAACACGGCAAGGGTTCGGGCGCGAAGCAGGACGCGCCCAAGACCGCGCCGAGCAAGACACCCTCGCTCGCCCCGGACCAGCTCGGCGTCATGGTCCAGAACGCCACCCGGACCGACACGGAGGCACCGGTGAGCGGCCGGGCCCGGGAACTCACCCAGGCGCTCGCGCAGCAGGGCTACGCCAGGGCGACGGCCGACACCGCCGAGACGCTGTCCGAGGACACGACGGTCGTGCGCTATCCCAGCGCGGACCTGGAGGGCGACGCCCAGGCGGTGGCCAAGGCGCTGGGCATCCCGCCGACCGCGGTGAAGCGGTCGACCGACGTGTCCGGGGTCACGGTCGTCGTCGGCGCCGACTGGCGCACGGGCACGGCCTACCCCAGGCAGGCACCGCCGAAGGCGGGCGACATCCCGAGCGGCGCCGACGCCATCAACGGCTCGGACAGCTCCAAGTGCATGGACGTGTACAAGCCGTACCAGTGGTGAAACGCCTTGCGGCGGTGCTCAGTCGGAGCTGAGCACCGCCGGGCGGCGGGAGGCGATGACCTTCTTCGCCAGGGACCGCGGGCTCGTCAGGAAGCCCCAGCCCCAGGACATGTGCATGGTGGCGAGGGCGACAGGGATCTGCAGCCGGGCCTTCAGCGGCAGGCCCTTGCCCGCGGGCAGCGAGCCCAGCGCGATCGCGGCTATGTAGCCGCCGGGGATCACGAAGCCCAGCGGGGTCAGCGCCGCGCCCGCCACGAGGCCCGCCGCTATCGCGCACACCGCCGTCGGCGGGGCGAGATAGCGCAGGTTGATGGAGCCGGAGTGGTAGCGGGCGACGACGTGCCGCCAGCGGCCGTAGTTCTTGTACTGCTTGGCCAGCGCCCGCACCGAGGGACGGGGCCGGTACGACACCTTCAGCTCGGGCGAGAACCAGATGAGCCCGCCCGCTTCCCTGATCCGGAAGTTCAGCTCCCAGTCCTGGGCGCGGATGAACTCCTCGTTGTAGCCGCCCTGCTGCTCCAGGGCCTCGCGCCGGAAGACGCCGAGGTAGACGGTCTCGGCGGGTCCGGCCTCACCGCCCGTGTGGAAGGCCGCGTTGCCGACGCCGATCTTCGAGGTCATCGCGGCGGCGACCGCGTGCTCCCAGTCGTTCTCGCCCTCGGCGTGCATGATGCCGCCGACGTTCTGCGCGCCGGTCTCCTCCAGGAGCCGTACGGCGGTCGCGATGTAGTTCGGCGAGAGCATGCCGTGGCCGTCGACGCGGACCACGATCGGGTGCCGGGAGGCCTTGATCGCGGCGTTCAGCGCTGCGGGGGTCCGGCCGGTGGGGTTCGGGACGGTGACCACGCGCGGATCTTCCATGACCAGCTCGGCGGCGATCTCGTCCGTACGGTCCGTGGACGGACCGAGGGCGATCACGACCTCCATCTCGCCGGCGTACTCCTGCGCGAGGATCGCTTGGACGGCTCCGCGCAGATGCCGCTCCTCGTCGAGGACGGGCATGATCACAGAAACAGCGGGGAACCGCACGTCGGACTTGGCGTTCATAGGGGCCTCACGTTACCGCGAATGGGGGACACCGGTGCGCGCCGCCGGAGCGAGAACGCGGGCTGGAGATCGTATCGGCCTACGGTGCTCACGGATCCCACGTACGGCCTCGTCCGGAGGTGTCGCCCTTGCCCAGCCCGCCTCGGTCCCCCTCCCCCACTGCCAAGAGCGTGGGAGGTACCCCCAGGCCGCCGCAGCGCCGGCCGCAGCCGCCCCGCCGTGTGCCGCGCCCGCCCGAGCGGCCCGTGAAGTCCGTCCGGCCGCACCGGCGGCCCCGCTGGGCGATGCGGGCGGTGACCACTCTGTCCGTGGTGGTGCTGGCCTCCGCCGGGATCGGGCACGCGGTGGTCAGCAGCCTGGACGCGGGCATCACCCGGGTCGACGCCTTCAAGGACATGAAGAACCGGCCGGTCGCGGGCCACGGCATGAACGTCCTGCTGGTCGGCACCGACGGCCGCGACAAGATCACCGAGCAGGAGCGGCAGGCGTACCGGCTGGGCGGGGCGCCCTGTCACTGCACCGACACGGTCATGATCGTGCACATCTCGGAGGACCGGGAGCGGGCCACCGTGGTGAGCCTGCCGCGCGACTCCTACGCCGAGGTGCCGGCGCACGTCGACGAGACCACGGGGCAGCAGCACGGCCCGCACCCGATCAAGCTGAACGCGGCCTATGCCGAGGGCGGCCCCCAGCTGACCGTCCGCACGGTCGAGAGCATGACCCATCTGAAGATCGACCACTACCTGGAGGTCGACTTCACCAGCTTCATGAAGACCGTGGACGTGCTCGGCGGGGTCCAGGTCTGCACGCCGACCCCGCTGAAGGACGCGTACACCGGTCTCGACCTCGCGCCCGGCACGCACATGCTGGGCGGCGGGCAGGCGCTCCAGTACGTGCGGGCCCGGCATGTCGACGGGGCGAGCGACCTGGGCCGGATGAAGCGGCAGCAGCGGTTCCTGGCGGCGCTGATCGAGCGGGCCACCTCCTCCGGGGTGCTGCTGAACCCGATCAGGTTCCGGGACGTGACCCGGGCGGTGCTCGGCTCGGTCCGCGCGGACGAGGGCTTCGGCACCGACGAACTGCTCGACCTCGGCCGGGCCATGCGGAACTTCTCCCCGTCCTCTTCGGAGTTCACCACCGTGCCCATCGGGGAGATGGACTACCAGGTCAAGGGCATCGGCTCGACCCTGAAGTGGGACCAGGCCAAGTCGGACCAGCTGTTCCGGTCGCTGCGCGACGACAAGCCGCTCACCGTGGACCGCCCTGCGCGGCCCGCCCCGGAGCGGCACGGCCCGGCGCCGGCGCCGGTGCCGGTGCCGGTGCCGGTGCCGGTGGACCCGGAGCAGATCCGGGTCCAGGTGGCGAACGGCACCGGCACGGCCGGGCTCGCCAAGCGGATGGACGCGGCGCTCGCGGCGACCGGCTTCGCCACCACCCACCAGCCGGTGACCGCGGCCGAGCACGACGTGCGGCGCACGGTGATCTTCTACGACCCCCGCTGGGACCGCTCCGCCCGCTCCCTGGCCGCGGCCCTGCCCGGCAGCGAGCTGCACGCGATGCCCGGCCAGGGGCCGATGCTGAAGGTGACCGCCGGGGCCGATTTCAAGGACGTACGCAACGTCCGCTTCGAGGACCCGGGGCAGCCGCAGCCAACCCCTGTGCGCGGCAACGAGGTGACCTGCTCGGGAGCCCAGGGGACCTGAGGCGCCGGCCCTGAGGAGTCAGTCCTCGATGCCCTCCGCCGCGCGCCTCTCGCGCAGTTCGCGGATCGCGCGGCGGCGGGCCAGGCGGTGGGTGCGCCGGATCTGGGCCTCCTGGCAGCGGCGCCGGTCGCGCTCGGTCTCGGGGAGGACCGGCGGCACCCGGCGCGGCTTGCCGTCGGAGTCCACGGCGGTGAAGACCAGGTAGGCCGAGCCGACCTGGGTGGGCGGGGCGGACTCGTTCCAGCGCTCGGCGAGGACGCGGACCCCGACCTCCATCGAGGTCCGGCCGGTCCAGTTGACCTGCGCCTTCACATGGACCAGGTCGCCGACGCGGATCGGATCCAGGAAGGCCATCTCGTCCATGGAGGCGGTGACGGCCGGGCCGCCGGAGTGCCGGCCGGCCACCGCGCCTGCCGCGTCGTCGACGAGCTTCATGATCACACCACCGTGCACCGTCCCCAGGAGGTTGGTGTCGTTGTGGGTCATGATGTGACTGAGGGTGGTGCGTGAAGCTGATGTCGGCTTGCCCGGAATCTCCGGATCCACGTCTGCGGCCAGGTCTGTCATGACCTCCACCTTATGCCGAAGAAACTTTCAGCAGACTTTGTGTCGGATTCGCAACAGCCCCGACCTTATTTCCCGACGCCCCTTGTAAGGCACACAGCCCTGCCCTGCACACTGGGGCGCATGAATGACTGGCCCGAGGGATGGTCCGACGACAACCGCGGCCCGCGCTACGGACGCGGCAGTGCCGGCGCGCAGCCGGAGAACGCCCGTGTGATGCGCCAGGTGCGGCGCAACCCGGCGGCTCCGCCGTACGGCGCCGGGGTTCCGCAGCAGCCGTCGTACACCGACGGCCAGGGATACGACGACGGCGGCGGCTACGGCGAGCAGCCCGGCTACGGTGAGCAGCCCGGCTACGACAGCGGCTACAACACGGGCCAGGTCTACGGCGCCGGCGGGCGGGCCGGCGGCGGCTTCGTGCCCAACGACGACGACCACGACCCGCACCTCCAGGAGTACCGGCCGCGCCCGAACTGGCGCCGCCGCATCAAGTGGGCCGTGCTCACGCTGGTGACCGTGCTCATCGTCACATCGGTGGCGACGTACTTCTGGGCCGACTCCAAGCTGCGCCGCGAGGTCGACCTGTCCAAGGTCATAGACCGGCCGGAGTCCGGCAAGGGCACGAACTACCTGATCGTCGGCTCGGACAGCCGCGAGGGCATGTCCAAGGCGGACGAGAAGAAGCTGCACACCGGCTCCGCACAGGGCAAGCGGACCGACTCGATGATGATCCTGCACGTCGGCGACAACGGCGACACCCTCATCTCGCTGCCGCGTGACTCGAACGTCACGATCCCGCAGTTCCGCGGCTCCGAGTCCGGCAAGATCCGCCCCGCGATGGGCCCGAACAAGCTGAACGCGGCCTACGCCTACGACGGCCCCACGCTGCTGGTCCGCACGATCGAGTACAACACCGGCCTGCACATCGACCACTACGTGGAGATCGGCTTCCAGGGCTTCGCGGGCATCGTGGACGCGGTCGGCGGTGTCACCATCGACATCGACCAGGCCTTCAAGGACAAGTACTCCGGCGCGGACTTCAAGGCCGGCAAGCAGACGCTGAACGGCGCGCAGGCCCTGGCCTTCGTCCGCACCCGGCACGCCTTCGCCGCCTCGGACCTCCAGCGCACCAAGAACCAGCAGAAGTTCCTGTCGGCCCTGGCCCACGAGGTGGCCACCCCGGGCACGGTCCTCAACCCGTTCAAGTTCTACCCGACCATGGGCGCGGGCCTGGACTCCCTCATCGTCGACAAGGACATGAGCCTGTGGGACCTGGCGTCCATGTTCTGGGCGATGAAGGGCGTCAGCAGCGGCGACGGCAAGTCGATGAACATGCCGATCTCCGGCTCCACCGGCGGCAACCTCGTCTGGGACAAGGCGAAGGTGAAGACCCTGGTGGACGAGCTGAAGAACGACCAGACGGTGACGGTCTCCAGCAACTGACCACGTGTGACGCAAAGGGCACCCACTCCGGTGGGTGCCCTTTGCGTTTCACCGGTGCCAGGAGTCACATGTCGGCGCCCGCCATCGCAAGGCACATCTCCGCGCAGCGGCGACACGCCTCGGCACAGCGCATCATCTGCGGGTCGTCCGGCAGGGACATACACGCCTCCGCGCACATGTCGCAGGCCTGGGCGCACAGGGTGCACATCTCTGCGGACAGCGGCGAGCGCCGCATCATCATGTCGGCGCACATACGGGTGGTCTCGGAGCAGTCCATGAGCGCGCGCATGATCTGCATCTGGGCCTGGCCGCCCATCTGCAGGCAGGAGCTCATGGTCTCCTCGCAGACGCTGTGGCAGTTCATGCAGGCGTCGACGCAGTCCTGCATCTGCTTGCTCATCGGTGTCATCGTTCCGGGCTGAGTCACGGCTCCTCCTGGAAAGACGGAGGGACGGGGGGACTCCTGCCGAGTCCCCCCGTCCCTCCGTCCTACGCCTGCCCGGTACGGCCCGCATGCCGGACCCGAGCGCCGCGGATGCCGCTGCGGCTACGGCAGGTTGCGGGCCATGACGATCCGCTGGACCTGGTTCGTTCCTTCGTATATTTGGGTGATCTTCGCGTCGCGCATCATGCGCTCCACCGGGTAGTCACGGGTGTAGCCATAGCCGCCGAGGAGCTGAACGGCGTCCGTGGTGACCTCCATCGCCACGTCCGAGGCGAAGCACTTGGCGGCGGCGCCCTGGAAGGTGAGGTCGGCGTCGCCGCGCTCGGAGGCGGCTGCGGCCTGGTAGGTCAGGGCGCGGGCGGCGGCGATCTTCATGGCCATGTCGGCGAGCATGAACTGGATGCCCTGGAAGTCGCCGATCGGCTTGCCGAACTGCTTGCGCTCCTGGACGTAGCCCTTGGCGTAGTCGAGGGCGCCCTGGGCGACACCGAGCGCCTGGGCGGCGATGGTGATGCGGGTGTGGTCCAGGGTCTTCATGGCGGTCGCGAAGCCCGTGCCCTCCGCGCCGATCATGCGGTCGGCGGGGATGCGGACGTTGTCGAAGTAGACCTCACGGGTCGGGGAGCCCTTGATGCCGAGCTTCTTCTCCGGGGCGCCGAAGGAGACGCCCGGGTCCGACTTCTCGACGACGAAGGCGGAGATGCCCTTGCTGCGCTTCTCCGGGTCGGTCACGGCCATGACCGTGTAGTACTCGGAGACGCCCGCGTTGGTGATCCAGCGCTTCACGCCGTTGAGGATCCAGTGGTCGCCGTCGCGGACGGCCTTGGTCTTCATGCCGGCCGCGTCCGAGCCCGCCTCCGGCTCGGAGAGGCAGTACGAGAACATCGCGTCGCCCTTGGCGAGCGGGGTGAGGTACTTCTTCTTGAGGTCCTCGGAGCCGGAGAGGATCACCGGGAGCGAGCCGAGCTTGTTCACGGCGGGGATGAGGGAGGAGGACACGCAGGCGCGGGCCACCTCCTCGATCACGATGACCGTGGCGAGCGCGTCGGCGCCGGCGCCGCCGTACTCCTCGGGAACGTGGACGGCGTGCAGGTCGTTGGCGACCAGCGCGTCGAGGGCCTCCTGCGGGAAGCGGGCCTCCTCGTCCACCGCGGCGGCGAAGGGGGCGATCTTCGCCTCGACCAGCGAGCGAACGGCGTCGCGGAGCATGTCGTGCTCCTCGGACGGGCGGTACAGGTCGAAGTCAGCCGATCCGGCCACTGTCTCTCACGCTCCAGACGCGATGGTACTGACGCTAATTACCGTTAAGTAACACAAATTTTAGGGGGTTGCCCGCGAGTCGCCTACGTGAGCTATCCGACAGCGGGAAAGTTGCCCGGCGCAAGGCCCGACTATGCTCGGGCTCCGCACGCCCGAGTCCCCCTAGCTGGAGCACCCCCATGAGCCTGAAGATCACCGTGATCGGCACCGGCTACCTCGGCGCCACACACGCCGCGGCCATGGCCGAGCTGGGCTTCGAGGTGCTGGGTCTGGACGTCGTACCCGAGAAGATCGCGATGCTGGAGCGCGGCGAGACCCCGATGTACGAGCCGGGGCTCGAAGAGCTGTTGCGCCGGCATGTCGCCGGTATCGAGGGGTCCTCGGGGCGGCTGCGGTTCACCACCGACTGGGCCGAGATCGGGGCCTTCGGTGACGTCCACTTCGTCTGCGTGAACACCCCGCAGAAGCACGGCGAGTACGCCTGCGACATGTCGTACGTCGACTCCGCGATCGCCTCCCTCGCCCCGCATCTGCACGACGCGGCCCTGGTCGTCGGCAAGTCGACCGTGCCCGTCGGCTCCGCCGACCGCCTCGCCGACTACCTCGCCGAGCACGCGCCGGCCGGGACGGACGCGGAGCTGGCCTGGAACCCGGAGTTCCTGCGCGAGGGCTTCGCCGTGCAGGACACCCTGCACCCGGACCGGATCGTGGCCGGTGTGCGCAGCGAGCGGGCCGAGAAGCTGCTGCGCGAGGTGTACGCCACGCCGATCGGCGAGGGCACCCCGTTCGTGGTGACCGACTTCCCGACCGCCGAGCTGGTGAAGACCGCCGCGAACTCCTTCCTCGCGACCAAGATCTCCTTCATCAACGCGATGGCGGAGGTGTGCGAGGCCGGCGGCGGTGACGTGGCGAAGCTGGCGGAGGCCATCGGGTACGACGACCGGATCGGCAGCAAGTTCCTGCGTGCCGGGATCGGCTTCGGCGGCGGCTGTCTGCCCAAGGACATCCGGGCGTTCATGGCCCGCGCCGGTGAGCTGGGCGCGGACCAGGCGCTGACCTTCCTGCGGGAGATCGACTCCGTCAACATGCGCCGGCGCGGCCAGATGGTCGAGATGGCCCTTGAGGCGCTCGGCGGCGGCTCGTTCCTCGGCAAGCGGGTCGCGGTGCTCGGCGCCACCTTCAAGCCCGACTCGGACGACGTCCGTGACTCGCCCGCCCTGAACGTGGCCGGGCAGATCCACCTCCAGGGCGGCCAGGTGACCGTCTACGACCCGAAGGGCATGGACAACGCCCGCCGGGTCTTCCCCACCCTCGGCTACGCGGACTCGGCCCTGGTGGCGGTGCGCGGGGCCGACGTCGTCCTGCACCTCACCGAGTGGCGGGAGTTCCGCGAGCTGGACCCGGCCGCGCTGGGCGAGGCCGCGGCGGCCCGGGTGATCCTGGACGGCCGCAACGCGCTCGACCCGCAGCTGTGGCGGCGGGCCGGGTGGACGTACCGCGCGATGGGCCGCCCGACCGCATAAGACGCATGAGGGCGTGTGGCGACGCCGGTTCGGCCGAGGCTCAGTCGGCCGAACCGGCGTCTTCCCGCATTCTGCACCACGGGAGTCGTCCGCGGCCGGTGAACGGCGTGTGTACGCCGTCTTGGCGGGGCACCTTCCGTCTGTGCGCTTGCCGACCGAGGAGGACTCCGTGGCGTCTGTCGCTCGTTTCCGTAACGTCGTGCTCGACTGCCCCGACCCGCGCGCGCTGGCCGCGTTCTACGCGGCGGTCGCCGGGGGTACCCCGCGGGCCGAGGACGACGACTGGGTCGTCCTGGAGGTCCCGGGCGGGCCTCGGCTCGGCTTCCAGCGGGCCGAGGGGTACACGCCGCCCGAGTGGCCGCGGGCCGACCGGAACTCGCAGCAGTTCCACCTCGACTTCGACGCGGGGCGGACCTGGGCGGAGGTCGACGTGGCCCATGAGCGGGTGCTCGCGCTGGGTGCCCGCCCGCTGGACCTGGCGGACCGGGAGAAGAAGGACTTCATGGTGTACGCCGACCCGGCCGGGCATCCGTTCTGCCTGTGCCGGATCGAGCACGCCTGATGGACCGCCCGTAAGCCTCTGGCTGTCCAGTTCCGCGATCTTCGCCGTCGACGGCTCCCGGCGGTGCTGTGCGGCCTTGGCCGTGAAGTCGGCGCTGCGCAGCACCCGTTGGACGTTCCACCAGGTCAGCAGGGACAGCTCGGGCTCGGACCAGCTGCGGCGAAGCAGTTCGGCGATCAGGTGGGGGTAGCGGGAGGCGTCGGCGAGGTCGCGGGGGTGGGCGGCGCCGGAGTCGTAGGTGCCGGACAGGCCGACGCACTCGGGGCCGGCGACCGAGCGGACGTGGTCGAGGTGGTCGGCGACGTCGCGCAGCCCGGCCGCGTACGGTTCCTGGATCCGGATGACCCGGTCCGGGACCGGTACTTCATGTATGTGGGCGGGGCCGACGGCTACAGCGACTACCCCGCCCTCGGTACGGCAGCGGGTCAGCCGTCGAGCGAGGCGATGGTCGCGACGGACGGCGCCCTGGTCGTCTGAAGGTCCCGGGCCACGTCCTCGGCGGCACCCAGCACCCGTACGGCGTTCTGCCAGGTCAGCTTGGCCAGGTCGGCCTTGGACCAGCCGCGCTGCAGCAGCTCGGCGAGCAGGTTGGGGTAGCCGGAGACGTCGTTGAGGCCGTCCGGGGTGAACGCGGTGCCGTCGTAGTCGCCGCCGATGCCGAGGTGGTCGATGCCCGCGACCTCGCGCATGTGGTCGAGGTGGTCGGCGACCGTCGAGACCGTGGCGATCGGGCGCGGGGTGCGCTCCTCGAAGGCGCGGTGCACCTCCATCGCCTCGGGCGTGGTGTCCAGGTGGTGCAGGCCGTGGGCACGCATGTTCTCGTCGGCCAGCGCCGTCCACTCCACGGCCGCCTGGAGCACGAACTTCGGCACGAACGTCACCATCGCCACTCCGCCGTTGGCGGGCAGCCGCTCCAGGACGTCGTCCGGGATGTTGCGCGGATGGTCGCAGACGGCGCGGGCGGAGGAGTGGGAGAAGATCACCGGCGCGATGGAGGCGTCCAGCGCGTCCCGCATCGTCGTCGCCGCCACGTGGGAGAGGTCGACCAGCATGCCGAGCCGGTTCATCTCCCGCACAACCTCGCGGCCGAAGGCGGACAGGCCGCCGACCCGCGGCTCGTCGGTCGCCGAGTCCGCCCAGTCCACGTTGTCGTTGTGGGTGAGGGTCATGTAGCGCACGCCGAGCGCGTACAGGCCGCGCAGCGTGCCGAGGGAGTTGGCGATCGAGTGGCCGCCCTCGGCGCCCATGAGGGAGGCGATACGGCCCTCCCGGCGGGCGGCGTCCATGTCGGCGGCGGTCAGCGCGGGTGCCAGCTCGGCCGGGTAGCGCGCTATCAGCTGCCGTACGCAGTCGATCTGTTCGAGGGTCGCCGACACCGGCTCCGGCTGGTCGGCGGGGACGTACACCGACCAGTACTGCGCGCCGACACCGCCCGCGCGCAGCCGCGGCAGGTCGGTGTGCAGGTGCCCGTGCTGGTGCGCGGCGATGTCCAGCGCGCCGAGGTCGTAGCCGGCCTGCTCGCGCAGCGCCCACGGCAGGTCGTTGTGGCCGTCGACCACGGGGAACTCGCGCAGCAGCTCTCGGGCTTCGTCCAGCGAGGTCGGCGACGTCACGGGCGTCACTTCCCGAAGCCGAAGCCGCCGGAGCCCTCGACCTTGGAGCGCAGGCGCTTGCCCTTCTCGGTGGCCTGGTCGTTGAGGTCCTGCTGGAAGTCGCGCATCTTGTGCAGCAGGTCCTCGTCGAACGCGGCGAGCATGCGGGCCGCGAGCAGACCGGCGTTGCGGGCGCCGGCGACGGAGACCGTGGCGACGGGCACGCCGGCCGGCATCTGCACGATGGACAGCAGGGAGTCCATGCCGTCGAGGTACTTCAGCGGCACCGGCACGCCGATGACCGGCAGCGGGGTGACCGAGGCGAGCATGCCCGGCAGGTGGGCGGCGCCGCCGGCACCGGCGATGATCACCTTCAGGCCGCGGTCGGCGGCCTGCTCGCCGTACGTGATCATCTCGCGGGGCATGCGGTGCGCGGAGACGACGTCGACCTCGTACGCGATCTCGAACTCGTCCAGGGCTTTGGCGGCGGCCTCCATGACGGGCCAGTCGGAGTCCGACCCCATGACGATGCCAACAACAGGGCTCATTCGGTGATCGTGCCTCTCAGGTATCCGGCTGCGTGACGGGCGCGCTCCAGCACGTCGTCCAGGTCGTCGCCGTAGGTGTTGACGTGTCCGACCTTGCGGCCGGGCTTCACGTCCTTGCCGTACATGTGGATCTTGAGCTTGGGGTCGCGGGCCATGCAGTGCAAGTACGCGGAGTACATGTCCGGGTAGTCGCCGCCGAGGACGTTGACCATCACAGTCCACTTGGCGCGCGGGCGCGGGTCGCCGAGCGGGAGGTCGAGGACCGCGCGGACGTGGTTGGCGAACTGCGAGGTGATCGCGCCGTCCTGGGTCCAGTGGCCGGAGTTGTGCGGGCGCATCGCGAGTTCGTTCACGAGGATGCGGCCGTCGCGGGTCTGGAAGAGCTCGACCGCGAGGTGGCCGACGACGCCGAGTTCCTTGGCGATGCGCAGGGCCATCTCCTCGGCCTGCAGGGCCAGCTCCTCGTCCAGGCCGGGCGCGGGGGCGATCACGGTGTCGCAGACGCCGTCGACCTGCTGCGACTCGACCACCGGGTAGGCGACGGCCTGGCCGTGCGGGGAGCGGACGACGCCCGCGGCCAGCTCGCGGACGTAGTCGACCTTCTCCTCGGCGAGGACCGCGACGCCCGCCCTGAAGGGCTCGGCGGCCTCCTCGACGGAGTCGACGACCCACACGCCCTTGCCGTCGTAGCCGCCGCGGACGGTCTTGAGGACGACGGGGAAGCCGTCACCCTCGGCCGCGAACGCGGCCACATCGGCCGGGTCGATGACGATGCGGTGCCGCGGGCAGGGCACGCCGATCGCGTCGAGCTTCGCCCGCATCACGCCCTTGTCCTGGGCGTTCACCAGCGCCTCGGGGCCGGGGCGCACGGGTATGCCGTCCGCCTCCAGGGCCTGGAGGTGCTCGGTGGGCACGTGCTCGTGATCGAAGGTGATCACATCGCAGCCGCGCGCGAACTCGCGCAGCGTGCCCAGGTCGCGGTAGTCGCCGATGACGACATCGCTCACCACCTGGGCCGCGGAATCCTGAGGAGTGTCACTGAGGAGCTTGAACCTGATGCCCAACGGGATGCCGGCTTCGTGCGTCATACGCGCGAGCTGCCCCCCGCCGACCATGCCTACTACCGGGAACGTCACACCCCTAGGGTATCGGCCACGCCGAGGCGGCCGGATCACGTCCCTCTCACCCTCTCTTACCCGGCACTTTCCGGCCTCTTTCCGACCCGTTTCCGAGCTGTGGCCTGGTCCACGGGCGGCCGACAGTCACGCTGGATAGCATGGCGGGGTCGACGAAACCTACGGACGGGAGCTGCACAGCCATGGAACGGCGTTCCTCGGGGCTGCACCGGCTCGTGGGCGAAGTGGCCAGGTTCGGAGCCGTCGGCGGCGCCGGGGTCCTGGTCAATCTGGGCGTGTTCAACCTGGTCCGGCACGTCTCCGACCTGCCGGTGGTGCGCGCCAGCATCATCGCGACCGTCGTCGCGATCGCCTTCAACTACGTGGGCTTCCGTTACTGGACGTACCGGGACCGCAACAAGGGCGGGCGCACCCGGGAACTCACGCTGTTCCTGCTGTTCAGCGCGGTCGGCCTGGTGATCGAGAACGGCGTCCTGTTCGTGGCGACGTACGGCTTCGGCTGGGACAGCCCGCTGCAGAGCAACGTCTTCAAGTTCCTCGGCATCGGCGTGGCGACCCTGTTCCGGTTCTGGTCGTACCGCACCTGGGTGTTCCGCGCCCTGCCGGCCCGGGAGGCCGTCGAGAGCGCGGAGTCGATCCTGGCGGCGCCCACCAAGCCCCAGCCGTCGCAGCGCGTGCCGTAAGCCGCCGAGGGCGGTCTAGCGGACCGTCGGCGCTTCGTCGTCCAGCTTGCGGGCCGGGGGTGTGCGGGAGAGGAACAGGCCGAAGACCGGCGGCTGGGACTGGAGCAGCTCCAGACGGCCGCCGTCGGCCTCCGCGAGGTCGCGGGCCACGGCCAGCCCGATGCCCGTCGAGTTCCGCCCGCTGATCGTGCGCTCGAAGATCCGCGCGCCCAGGTCCGGCGGGACGCCGGGCCCCTCGTCGGTGACCTCCACGACCGCCTGGTTGCCGGTGACCCGGGTGCGCAGGGCGACGGTCCCGCCGCCGTGCATCAGCGAGTTCTCGATCAGCGCGGCCAGCACCTGCGCGACCGCGCCGGGGGTGCCGACGGCCTGGAGGTGCCGCTTGCCGGAGCTGACGATGGCCCGGCCGACGTTGCGGTAGGCGGGGCGCCACTCGGCGAGCTGCTGCTGGATGACCTCGTCCAGGTCGAAGGTGACGGCGGAGCCGGTGCGCGGGTCGCGGGAGTTCGTCAGCAGCCGCTCCACCACGTCCGTGAGGCGTTCGACCTGCGTGAGCGCGACGTTCGCCTCCTCCTTCACCGTCTCCGGGTCGTCGGTGAGGGTGATCTCCTCCAGCCGCATGGACAGCGCTGTCAGAGGCGTACGCAGCTGGTGGGAGGCGTCGGCGGCCAGGCGCCGCTCGGCGGTCAGCATGCGCCCGATGCGCTCGGCGGACGAGTCGAGCACATCGGCGACCCGGTCCAGCTCGGGGACGCCGTACCGCTTGTGCCGGGGGCGCGGGTCGCCGGAGCCGAGGCGCTCGGCGGTCTCGGCGAGGTCGGTGAGCGGGGAGGCGAGCCGGTTGGCCTGGCGTACGGCGAGCAGTACGGCGGCGACCACCGCGAGCAGCGCGACCAGCCCGATGATCAGCAGGGTGCGGCCGACCTCGCGGGTCACCGTGGAGCGCGGCTCCTGCACGGTGACCGTCTCCCCCTCCTCGCCGTGCTGCGTGGAGTGGATGACGCTGCCCTTCGGCCTGCTGCCGATCTCGATCGGCGCCCGGTTCGGGAACCGGATCACCACGAACTGGTCCTTGCTGACCGGGTTGCGCAGCACGTCCGCGTCGACGTTCTCCGCGGCCAGGATCCGGCTGTCCACGATGCTGGCCAGCCGCACCGCCTCCGACTCCACCCGATCCTGGGCGCTGTTGGTGATCGTCCGGGTCTCCACGATCACGAGGGAGACCCCGAAGACGGCGATCACCACGAGCACGACGGCGAGGGTGGACTGGATGAGACGGCGGCGCATGATCTGTTACCCGGAGTGACCGGCTGAACCCGGGCGGGGTTCAGCTCTTTTCGAAGCGGAAGCCGACGCCCCGCACCGTCGCGATGTAGCGAGGGTTCGCGGCGTCGTCGCCGAGCTTCTTGCGGAGCCAGGAGATGTGCATGTCGAGCGTCTTGGTCGACGACCACCACGTGGTGTCCCAGACCTCGCGCATCAGCTGGTCCCGGGTCACCACGCGGCCGGCGTCCCGCACCAGCACCCGCAGCAGGTCGAACTCCTTCGCGGTGAGCTGGAGTTCCTCGTCGCCCATCCACGCGCGGTGCGACTCGACGTCGATCCGCACGCCGTGCGTGGCCGGCGGCTGCTGCGGCTCGGCGGCGCCGCGCCGGAGCAGCGCCCGGACCCGGGCGAGCAGTTCGGCAAGCCGGAAGGGCTTGGTGACGTAGTCGTCGGCGCCCGCGTCCAGACCGACGACGGTGTCCACCTCGTCGGCCCGCGCGGTCAGGATGAGGATCGGCACGGTGTGGCCGTCGGCCCGCAGCCGGCGGGCGACCTCCAGGCCGTCCATGCCGGGCAGGCCCAGGTCCAGCACGACCAGATCGACGCCGCCCTGCATTCCGGCGTCGAGTGCGGTGGGTCCGTCCTCGCGCACTTCGACCTCGTAGCCCTCGCGGCGCAGGGCGCGGGCCAGCGGCTCCGAGATGGACGCGTCGTCCTCGGCGAGCAGTACACGGGTCATGAGGTGATGGTAGACCGCCCGTGCGCAGTGCCGGGGTGTGATCGCTCCCAGGGATTCTTACCTTCGCAGCCTGCTGGTACGAACCATTGCTCGTGGGATGCGATCGTAGATAACACCTTCGAAACAGGTCCCGCGGTTCCCTGGACGCCTGTGATCCGCGTCTCAAGTCCTTCCATATCCGGCAGTGTCCTGCCGTATGGTGACGGCAACGCCTGTAGTGCACCGGGGACCTTTGGCGAGCAAATGACGCTGAAGGTCTCTTTTGTGTACGGGCTGATGAACATCAGGGATGAACATCAGCCTCGAAAGGAATGACCTCTGGCCGGGCCCAGGACGCGGATGTGACGCGTCGGGGCGTGGATCCCGGTGGTCGCCGTCCGCCGCTTCCGTGATCCGGAGCGGACTCCCCCTGGGCGTGGGGGTGGACGACCGACCCCGCCGGTGCCGGCCGCACCCCCACCGGGCGCGCAACGCTCCAGCTGCCGCGTCCCGACCAGCAAGGAACGACCATGGCGTCCAGCCTGACGAAGGACTCGGTCCGCCCGGGCACCCCCGGCTCCGAGAAGACCTTCTTCGGCCACCCCCGCGGCCTGGCCACTCTCTTCATGACCGAGATGTGGGAGCGGTTCTCCTACTACGGCATGAGGGCCCTGCTCCCGCTGTACCTCGTGGCCCCGGGTGGCCTGCACCTGAACGCGGGCACGGCGACCGCGATCTACTCGGTGTACGTGTCGCTCGTGTACCTGCTCGCCCTGCCCGGCGGCTGGTTCGCGGACCGCGTCCTCGGCCCCCGCAAGACGGTGGCCGTCGCCGGCATCGTCATCATGCTCGGCCACCTGTGCCTGGCCCTGCCGGTCGCGGCCAGCTTCTTCGTGGGTCTCGGCCTCGTCGCCATCGGCTCGGGTCTGCTGAAGGCCAACATCTCCACGATGGTGGGTCACCTCTACAAGGGCCCGGACGACCCGCGCCGTGACGGTGGCTTCACCCTCTTCTACATCGGCATCAACCTGGGTGCCTTCGCCGCTCCGCTGGTCATCGGCACCATCGGTGAGAACGTCAACTGGCACTTCGGCTTCGCGCTGGCCGCGCTCGGCATGGCGCTGGGTCTCGCCCAGTACCTGCTCGGCGCCCGTCACCTGAGCGAGAAGAGCAGCGTCGTCCCGACGCCGCTGACCGCCGAGGAGAAGTCCGCCACGCTGCGCAAGGGCCTGATCTGGCTGGCGATCGCCGCCGTCTTCTACGGCCTCGTCGGTGGCACCGGCCACTTCACCCTGAACTGGGCGCTGATCCCGCTCACGATCATCGGCCTGATCGTTCCGGTCGTGGTCATCGCGCGGATCCTGAAGGACAAGGACCTCGACTCCAGCGAGCGTTCGCGGGTGTCGGCGTACATCTGGTTCTTCGTGGCCGCCGCCGTCTTCTGGATGATCTACGACCAGGGTGGCTCGACCCTGTCGATCTTCGCCGACGGCAAGGCCGAGAACACCATCTTCGGCTGGGAGTTCCCGGTCTCCTGGTACCAGTCGGTCAACCCGGTCATGATCATGGCCCTGGCGCCCGTCTTCGCCTGGCTGTGGCTGTGGCTGAACCGGCGCGGCCAGGAGCCGAGCACGATCGTGAAGTTCGCCTCCGGCCTGGTGCTGATCGGCGCGTCCTTCTTCCTCTTCCTCGCCCCGCTGTCGATCGCCGACGGTGGTCACAAGGCCGCGGCGATGTGGCTGGTCGCGATCTACTTCGTCCAGACGATCGGTGAGCTGACGCTGTCGCCGGTGGGTCTGTCCGTGACGACGAAGATGGCGCCGAAGAAGTACGCCTCCCAGATGATGGGCGTCTGGTTCCTCGCGGTCACCGCGGGCGACTCGATCACCGCGCTGCTGTCCAACCCGGCCGTCGGCGGGGTCAACCTCGACAAGACGGGCTTCGTCACCCTGGAGTCCGTGCTCGCCGTGGTCGCCGGTGTCGCGGTGTGGATGTACCGCAAGAAGGTCAACAAGCTGATGGGCGACGTCCACTAGGCGCTGCCGCTCGGCCTTGGCCGACGGAGGGCCATCGCATCCCTGTGGGTGTGATGGCCCTCCGTGTTTTCGACGTTTTCGACGGGCGCTTCGGAGGCGCCGCCGGCAGTCGGTTCAGCGCGTGCGGCGCCCAGGCAGGAACGTGAACACCGCCATGCCCAGCAGAATCGCCGTGCCCGACACCAGGCCCAGCGCCTTCAGGGCGCCGTGATCGCCGGCACCGGTCTCGGCGAGGCCGCCGGAGCCGCTGCCGCTGCTGCCGCCGGTGGTCGACGCCGAACCTCCGGAGGAGGACGTGCCTCCCGCCGCGCCGCCCGGCTGCTGGGAGGTGTCCAGGGTGAGGGAGACCTCCGTCTTCGTCGGCGTGCAGGTCGTCGTCGTACCCAGGGCCTTGACCGTCAGGACGCCCGGGGACAGCGTCGAACTGCCGCTCGCGCCCGGTTTGTAGGTGCCGGTGAGGTCCGGGATCTCGATCGGCTCGCCGGACTTGATCTCCTTCGCGTTCGTGGGCCCCTCCACATGCACGGTGCCCTTGTCCGCGCCGCCCAGCACGACCTCCATCGACGGCTTCACGGAGTCCTTCGGGATGTCGACGGGGCTGTCCATCACCGACTTCTTGAACTGCACCGTGAGGTCGTAGCTCCCGGCGTTCTTCTTGGCGTTGATCTGCACCGGCGAGGTCGCGTTCTTGTCGCCGATGGGCGTCTTGCAGGTGTAGGGGATCTGCACCTCCTTGCCCTTGAAGTCGGTCTGGCCGGAGCCGCCGCTCGGCGAGGCGGAGGCGGTCGGCTTCGCCGTCGTGGAGTTCGTCGGTTGCGTCGAGTGGGTCGGGGGCGCGCTGGAGGACGTGCCGCCGCCGGCGCCCGTCACCTGGATCGTCGCCGCCTTCTGCACGGTCTCCTTCGGCGTGCACTTGGTGTCCGTGGACATGGCGTTGACCGTGTACGCGTCCGGCGTCAGCGTCACCTCGCCCGCGGTGGTCAGCTTCAGGGTGCCCTTCATGTCGGACAGCACCATGTCGCCGCCCTTGGGGATCGCCGGGTTCTCCCGCGGCCCCTGCATGGCGATGTCGGCGGCCTGCGCGCCGGCCGCCTTCAGGACGCCGGACGGCTGCACCGAGTTGGCGGGCAGGTCGATGATGTCCGGGTTCTTGGAGGCGGCCTGGACGAACTTCCACACGATGTCCACCGTGTCGCCGACCTTCGCCGTGGCCGGCGCGGTGATCTCGACCTTCGTGGTGCCGTCGACCGGGCTGATGCCCGCGGGCGGCACGCAGTGGGTGGCGAACGACACCTGGGCCGCCTGCGCGGGCGTCGCGGCCAGTCCCAGCAGGACGCCCGCCGAGCAGAGCACCAGTGCGGCGCCCGCGGCGCCCGTCCTCCTGGCCCGTGCGGCCGGTGCGGCCGGTATGGCCGGTGCGGCCGGTATGGCCGGTGTGCCTCTCCTTCGCATGCTCACGTGCTGGATCCCTTCCTGGTGTGAGTCGTCGGACTCGTCGGGCTGTCGTCGTGCGGTGCGGAGAGCCGGCCGGCCGGGCCGCCCGGAACGGAGTCCGGGGCGAACCACGGCAGGGTCGGGGCCTGGGCGGGCTGCGGCTCGGGGGCGCGGGAGCGGGGCAGCCGCAGGGTGAGCAGGGCGGGCCGGGTGAGCCGCCGGTGGCGTACGGCGCCCGCCCGGCGCGGCCGTACCCGGTCCACCACGGCCATCCCGACGCGGAACACCGCGGCCGGGACGACCACGCAGAGCAGGATCCAGAACAGGGTCACGCCCCAGGGACGGCCCACGCCCCACGGCTGCTCGGCGAGGAGCTTGCCGTCGTACTTCAGGGACACGGTGTAGTCGCCGTGCGCCCCGGCGGACAGCTCGACCGGCAGCTTGATCTGCGCCCGCTTACCGGGCGCGAGGGTGCCGCGCCACTGCTGCTCGTCCCACTGGGGCGCGAAGACGCCGTGCGCGGTGCCGACCCGGAACACCGGGTCCTTGATCGGGGTGGAGCCGAGGTTGCCCGCGGTGAAGACCAGGGTGCGGCTCGGCGGCGCCCCGAACCAGGTGAGCAGGCCGCTGGAGCCGGTCAGCCGGGTGTCGGAGAGGATCGACAGCCGCCCGCCGGAGGGCTCGGCCGGCAGCGGCGCGACCGGATGGCCGGCCACCTGGAGGACGGCGTCCGCCTCGGCCCTGGCCCCGGTGACCGTGGCCACGTGCACCACGCAGGGGCAGGGCACCGGCGGCTCGGCGACCGGCAGCTTCTTACTGAAGGCGCCGTCGGCGTCGGTGGTGACGGCCCGTCCGTCGCCGTTGGCGCAGGAGTTGGTGCCGCCGATCACTCCCCGCTCCGGGGTGGCCCGCCCGCAGATCAGCAGCATCAGCAGCGTGTGCGCGCGCCAGCCGTCGCCGCTGACGGTCACCGAACCGCCGGTGCCCGCCTGGGAGTCGGAGAGCTGGACGGCCGGCCCGGCCGCCGCCGCGGCGGGGACCGCGAAGGACAGCAGGAGCAGCGCGAGCACCGCTGCCAGCGCCGGGATCCGCTTCGTGCCGGTCCTCACGTCACCGCTCCCGTCAACTCGGCTTCCGTACCGGGTCGTCCGCCGCCATCCGGTGGTCCGTCGTCCTCGGCGGCGTCCCTACGACGCCTGCGCCGCCGTACGGCGAGGACGGCCACCGCCCCTGCCGCCGTGCCGGCCCCGGTCACCGCGCCCCAGGGCACGAACCGGGCCGACGCGTGCGCGGTGGCGTGCGCCCCGCCCGCCGCGGTCACCGTCAGCCGTACGTCGACGGAGTCCAGGGCAGGCCGGCCGGGCCACGGCTCGCTGAGCGCACGGCGGGTGCCCGGGGCCAGCCGGACGGGCAGGGTGCGCGGGGCGCGGTCCAGGACGCGGCGGCCGAAGACGCCGTCGGCGCGCACCGCCAGCCTCGGCACGAGAACGGTCGTACCGCGGTTGACCAGCTCGTACGTGATGCGGTCCCCGCGCACGGTGACGTGCTCGACGGTCAGCGCGGACACCGCCGGGCCGACCGTGCGCAGCCGCAGCCGCACGGTCGCCGTCCGGCCGTCCGCGTCCCGGGCGACGATCGCGCCGGAGCGGTCGCCGGGCGCGGCACCCGCCGGCACGGTCACCGTGAACGGCACCTCGGCGCGGGTCCGGGCGGGCACGGTCAGGGCGGTGCGGGCGAGGACGGCCGGCACACCGGTACCGCGCAGCCGTACGCTGACGGGCTTCCGGCTCCGGTTCGTCACGGACACCGTGTCCTGGAGTACGGCGCCGGGCGCGCCCTCGGCGTAGAAGGACGGGCGCCCGCCGCCGGAGGGCGCGAGAGACCAGTCCGACCGGTCTGCGGTGGCGGCCTCGGCCCGGGGGACGGACACCAGCAGCAGAAGGAGGGCGGCGCCGAGGACGCGGGCGGCGAACGGCATGGGCGACTCCAGCGGTTGTGGCCTGAGCGTCGGCGGGCGTGACCTGTGCGGCAGCAGTCGTGGCCTGCGCGTCAGCGGCGTACGGCCGGATTCCGGCGGGTCAGCCAGAGTGCGCCCGCCGCGCCGGCGAGCAGGACCGTGCCGCCGAGCGTGCCGAGGGCGACGACCGAGTCCTCGGGGCCGGTCTTGGGCAGCTGGCCGCCGGAGTCGGCACCGGTGTTCGAGGAGTTCGAAGAGTTCGAAGAGGACGAGTTCGAGGAGTTCGAGGAGTTCGAGGAGGACGAGCCGCCGACCGCGGTGACGTCCAGGGTCAGCGCCGGCTTGGGACTGTTGGTCGGGTTGCAGGTCGTCGTCGTACCGAGCGCCTTGATGACGAGCGTGCCCGGCGTGAAGGTGACCTTGCCGGTCTTCTTCGGCGTGTAGGTGCCGCTCAAGTCGCTGATCTTGATCGGGGTGTTGGCGGGGATCGCGGCCGAATTGGCCGGTCCGCTCACCGGGAGCGTCCCGCTGTCGGCACCGCCCAGCTTGATGGTCGCGCTCGGGGTCATCGCGCCCTTGCCCAGCTCGACCGGGCTGGAGGAGACGCCCTTCTGCCAGGACATGGTGATCTTGTAGCGGCTGCCGCTCTTCACGCCCTTGATGTCGATGGGCGACACGGCACTCTTGATGCCGATCGGCGTCTGGCAGCGGTAGTTGACGTCCACGACGTCGGCGTGGGCGGC
Source organism: Streptomyces sp. NPDC002671 (assembly GCF_053592475.1). Taxonomy (NCBI): domain Bacteria; kingdom Bacillati; phylum Actinomycetota; class Actinomycetes; order Kitasatosporales; family Streptomycetaceae; genus Streptomyces; species Streptomyces sp. NPDC002671. Next base: position 18,376 of record NZ_JBSFVU010000035.1, on the reverse strand, counting down.
CGGTGCGGCCAGCAGCACCGCCGAGCCGGCCAGGGCCGCGGCGGACGCGAGCGCGGCGGTTCGTTTCGGGTACGACACGGTCGGTCCACCCCATTCATTCCTGACGGCATATCAGATTTGGCCGTCAAGGTACGCCCGGGGCCGTGAGGAGGGAAGACACGGCACACGCCGGAGTTGTGTCGATCCGGCGTGTGCGAAGGGGGGCGTGGGCGGTCGACATCGGCAAGCCCTGATGGGGTGACCGGGCGGGGCCGGGTTCAGGCGGCTCCGGCCCGCCAGTGTTGTGCGGGGCCGGGGGCGAGTGGTTCCAGGGATACGCCGTAGTGGCCGTTTGGGGTCACCGCCGTGTCCGGGGCGATGGCCGGGCGGATCGTGCCGTCGGCGGTGACGGTGAAGCGGAGGTTGCGGCCGTTGCGGCCGTAGACCGAGCCGCAGTCCCAGATGCCCACGCCGCGGTCGACCGAACCGCGGCTGTCCAGGCAGAAGTCGGGGTCGGCGGACGAGCGCAGGACGCCCAGGTCGGCGTCGACGCGCCAGCGTTGCGTGGGGGAGCCGGAGCAGGGGGCCGTGACGACGTCGTTGCCCTCGTCCAGGTAGCCGTCGCGGATGTCTAGGCAGAGGCCCGTGGCGAGGTTCACCACCTGGGCGAAGGCGCTGCCCGGAGGAGCGGGTGCGGGGGACGGCTTCGGGTGTTTTCGGGTGGGCGGAGAGCTGGGCGGAGGGCTGGCCGAAGGGCGGTGTGAAGTCCGGGTCGGTTTCGGGGACTTGGAGGTGGCGGAGGGGGTCGGTGCGGGCGGCGGGGGGATCGAGACCGTTGCCGTCACCGTCACCGGGGGAGGCGTGGGGGTCGCCGCCATCGGTTGTTCGTTGGAGCCGTTGGCCGGGGTCAGCAGGAACACCAGGAGCGGGGTCAGGGCCACCCCCAGGGCCGCCGAGGCCAGCAGGAGGCGGCGGCGTGGGGGCCAGTCGCCTTTGGGGGCCGGGGGGTTGGGTGCAGACGGGGGCTCGGGGGCGCGCGTGTATGCCGTGCCGTTCCAGGGCAGCAGGCCCTCCGCCAGGGTCTGTCGTGGTGCGTCCCGCAGCGCGGTCAGCTCCTCGTAGGCCGCCGTGCAGTGCGGGCAGTGGGCGCGGTGTGCGTCCAGGTCGGCGCTGGGGCGCGGGCTCTCCGGTCGTACCGCCTCCTCGATGAGCCGGCGGAAGTCGGCGCAGCGCGGGTCGTCCGAGGCGGCCAGGCGGTGGTGCAGGCAGGCCTGGGCCAGGGCCTTGAGGGCCTGCGGGGTGCCGTAGGCCACGTCCGTGCGGCTCAGGCCGAGGAAGGCGGCGGTCACGTCCTGCGGCTCCTCCTCCAGGACGCCGTACCAGAGCAGGCCCTGGGTGCGGGACGGGAGCGAGCGGAACGCGGGGAGCAGGGGCGGGGTCGGGCCGTCGGGCGGCGCGCCGGTCGTGTTCAGTACCAGCAGCAGGCCGGGGTCCACGCCCACCGAGCGTTCGTCGCGCCCCCAGGCCGCGGCCAGCCGGGCGGTGAGCAGCAGGAGCCGGTGCCGCAGCGGGACGGCCGGGTCGACACCGCGGGCGGTCTCCCGGGCCGCGGTGGTGAACGCCTCCGCCGCCAGCCGCCGTGCCGCGGCCTCGCTCGCGGCGCACAGCCGGGCGTAGGCGAGGATCGCCGGGAGGTGCCGTCGGCGCAGCTCCAGCAGCGCGGGGTACGCCGTCGGCGTGGGGGTGCGCAGGAGTTCGGTCAGCCGGGCGTCCGGCGCGTCCGCGCAGTCCTCGTCGGCCTCACCCCGGTCCCCACGAGCCATGCCGCAGCCTCCGTCCCCCGAAATGCCTTACCCACCAGTAGGTTTGGGGGCCCATGGTGGGGGAGAGTGCCGGTTCGGGAAAGTCGTTACCTCAGGTAACCGGGGTAACGGTTGAGACCTGCAAGCGCTTAACCGTCCCAAGAACGGCGAAGCGGCCCGGCCTTGTCGGCCGGGCCGCCTCACGTGAGCGGACGAAGGGTCACTCCTCCGAGTGGACGGAAGGTCACTCCTCCAGCGTCAGCCCCTTGCGCAGACGCACCAGCGTGCGCGACAGCAGCCGGGACACGTGCATCTGGGAGATGCCGAGTTCGTCGCCGATCTCCGACTGGGTCATGCCCGCCACGAAGCGCAGGGACAGGATCTTCCGGTCCCGGGGCGGGAGTCCGGCGATCAGCGGCTTGAGCGACTCGACGTACTCGATGCCTTCGAGTCCGTGGTCCTCGTACCCGATACGGTCCGCGAGCGCGCCCTCGGACTCGTCCTCCTCCGGCTGGGCGTCCAGCGAGGAGGCGGTGTACGCGTTCGAGGCGGCCATGCCCTCCACGACCTCGTCGTTGGAGATGCCGAGGCGCTCGGCCAGTTCGCCGACCGTGGGCGCGCGGTCCAGCTGCTGGGCCAGCTCGTCCCCGGCCTTGGCCAGGTCCAGGCGCAGCTCCTGCAGCCGGCGCGGGACGCGCACGGACCACGAGGTGTCGCGGAAGAAGCGCTTGATCTCGCCGATGATGGTCGGCATCGCGAAGGTGGGGAACTCGACTCCGCGCGAGAGTTCGAAGCGGTCGATCGCCTTGATCAGGCCAATCGTGCCGACCTGGATGATGTCCTCCATCGGCTCGCTGCGCGAGCGGAAGCGGGAGGCGGCGAACTTCACGAGCGCGAGGTTCAGCTCGACCAGCGTGTTGCGGACGTACGAATACTCGTGCGTCCCTTCTTCCAGCGACTCCAGCCGCTTGAAGAGGGTCTTGGACAGGGCCCTGGCATCGACCGGGCCGACCTCGTCGTACGGGGGGATCTCCGGGAGTCCCTCGAAGGGGTCGAGGGGTTCGATGGGTTGATCCAGTTGTTCCGGTGGGGGTGTCGACGTCGCGGTCGGGGTATGCGATGCGTCGAGCCGGGGTGACATGGTGCCCTCCATCGTTCTCGGCATATGGCTGCCGGAGCCTGCGTGCACTGCGGTGTGCGGCGCCTCCAAAGCCGGCGTGTAGGTACAGGTGTCTCTACTAGCCCTACCTGCTTCACCATGACGATCGCAAGTGCGTTCTATGGCGGTATGCCCGAACATGTACGGTTGTTCGGGTGTCGGAGGTCGTAGGGAAGGCGTAGTGTTCGAGGGCATCAGCAGCCACGACCTCGGGAGAGAGACGGCATGGACCACGGGACGGTCGGCAGCGCACAGTCGGGCCGACTTCTGGTGGAGGTGCGGGAAGAGGGTTCCAGTGCCGTCGTGAAGCCGGCGGGTGAGCTGGATCACCACACGGCCGATCTTCTGCGTGTCCCCCTCGACGACCTCCTGGGCAAGGGCTTCTCGCGGCTCGTCGTGGACTGCTCGGAGCTGGAGTTCTGCGACTCCACGGGCCTGAACGTCCTGCTCGGCACCCGGCTGAAGGCCGAAGCCGCGGGGGGCGGGGTCCATCTCGCGGGCATGCTCCCCGTCGTCGCGCGTGTGTTTGAGATCACGGGGGCCGGGGCAGTCTTCACCGTCCACGACTCCGTCGAGGCGGCTCTGGCCGACAGCCCGGACAGCCCCGGGAGCGAGGGTGGCTCCGACAGCGCCGACGGCGCCGGCTGAGCCCCTCTTTCCGCCCTCCCTGCCCCGCCTCCGCGCGAGCGGCGCCCCGGCTGTTGCATCGGTCACGTCCAACAGGGGGGTGTTCCTCCGGAGTGGCCGGGCAGGAGACGGGTGGGCACGGATGCCGGACGGGCACGGGGCGGTTCCGCCACCGTGAACGGCCGGCAGGCGCCGGCGGGCGGCCGGCGTACGTACCGGCCGGCACCGACCGGTGCCGGAACTCTTCAATCGTGAACTGGTGAATCGGTGAGGTGAAGCGCTGATGAGCACCACCCGGCCATGCTCGCCGGGCGACCGCGCCCCGGAGCCCGGCGGTGCTTCCGGGGAGTCCGGCGGAGCCTCTGAAGGGCCTGGCGGCGCTTCGGGGGCGTCCGAGGGCACCCAGGCGGCTCCGGGACGGCAGGTCCGCAGGCTGCGCCTGGACGGGGAGAGCGGGGTCGTCCCGCTCGCCCGCGACTTCGCCCGTCAGGCGCTGTACGCGTGGGGCTGGCTGCCCGCCGCCACCGCGGACCAGCGGGCCGCCGCCGAGGACGTGCTGCTCGTCGTCTCCGAACTGGTCACCAACGCCTGCCTGCATGCCGGCGGTCCCGAGGAGCTGTACCTCGCCCTGGACAACAAGGTGATCCGGCTGGAGGTCTCCGACCGCGGCACCGGCCAGCCGGCCCCGCGCACCCCGCACCGCGCGGGCCGTCCCGGCGGGCACGGCATGTTCATCGTGCAGCGGCTCTGCCTGGACTGGGGGGTCGTACGCACCCCCGGCCGCTCGGGCAAGACGGTGTGGGCGGAGCTGGGCGCGCCGTCCTGATCCGGACTCCGCCGACTCGCTGCTCGAACCACCGCATCCACTCCAACCGTTCCTAAAGACTGAGCGGGAGTGAGTCCTGTTGCCAGGACTCGTGCTCAGCCGCGTGCCCCGAACGGTGTTGGGCACGCTGGTCGCCCGCTTTCGCTCCGCGTCCGGGCGGCGCGCATCTGGTGCGTGGTCCGGGAATGCGGGGGCGGGGTTCCTCACGCCCCGGGGTACCTGGTCCGGCCTGGGCGGTCCGATGCCCGTGCCCATCGCTCTGGTGGGTACGGGGCGGTGTCGTCCGTCGCCGGATCGGGTGCCCAAGGGCGCGTCGTCCGATCGCCACGGCCGCTGCGTCGTGGCGCGTGGTTGTACGAGTCTTGGTGGTCAGGGGGTTTTGCCAGTGCTGGGCGCCCCAGCGGCTGGTGTAGGCGGGGTCGACCGCGACGACGGCGATGTCCTGCTCGGCGGCCATCGCCACCAGCCGGGCCTTCAACCTGGCTGTGGGGAAACGGGAGATCAGCCGGCGGAAGCGCTTGTTACGGCCGTGCTTCTCACGGGATGTGCCGTCGGTGAAGTCGAGATCCTCGATCGCGATCGCCGCGGCCCCGCAGCGCTGGGTGTGGTGCAGCAGCCGGGTCAGCGTGTGCCGGATCTGCGCGTCGCGGTGCGATGCGGTGCCGGACAGGTCGTAGAAGAAGCGCCGGGGTTCGCCGACCGGGTTGCCGTGCACGTCCAGGTGCCAGGCGGCGAGGTGGTCGTCGTTCACGTCCACCGCCACCACACCCCGGGCCACGGCCGCCTCCAGCGGCAGCACGGGAACGGGGGCGCGCTGCCATGAGGCGGTGACGTACCAGCGGCCTCGTACGGTGTCGCGGTGGATGCGGTAGGCCACCGCCCGGTCGGCGTTGATCCGGTCCAGCCACTCCTCGGCCCGGTGCTTGAACTCCACGACCGCGTCCAGCACATACCGGCCGTGCGGCGCGTTGGCGAGGTGGGCCAGGGCGGCGGGGAGCCTGATCGAGACGTGCCCGGTGGCGGTGATGCGGATGGTCTCGTTGCCCAGGCGCTTGCCGGACTCCCCGTCGGCGGCCAGGAACATCCGTGCCGCCTGCCACCGCTGCCGCCACGCCCGCTCGTCCAGCCCGGCCTCGTCGAGGTGGTGGCGCAGGCGGGCGAGTGGTTTGCCGCCGCGCACCACGTGCACCCGGCCTGCCGCGCAGTCCGCCTCCAGCGTGGCCAGCCGGTCCTTGAGCGCGTGCAGACGACGGGACTTGGCATGCCACTCCCACCGCGAGCCGTAGCCGCGCGGCAGCCCCGCATGTTTGTCGGCCTTGGCGCCCAAGGGCCGTGCGAGGCGGGCCTCGATCGACGTGATCTGCCCGCGCAGCCAGGCCATCTCCGCCGCCTGGCCACGCCGGGCGAGCGCCCACTGGTCGTGGGTGGCCTTGGTGATGCTGCCCGCCCAACGGGCCGACGAGACCTCCGTCAGCCCCCGCTTCCGCGCCGCCCAACCAGTCGCATCATGGACCAGGCCCTGCCTGCACCGCACTGCGAGATCCGCGGCGGCCAGGGAGCCGAGGAACGCTCCGACCTCGCGAAGCACCGCAGCATCCGTCGCCGAGAGGTGCAGCCGGGTCCGGACGGCCATCCCCGCCGGGCCGGGCACCACGAACGGCGCGGCCAGCTCCCGCAGCCCGCCCACCCGTCACCCCCGTACCGGCGCCGAAGATCCGTTCATCGCATCCAACGACCGCCGCCCGGAAAGGTCACACATTCGACGCAAGAACCTCTGTCCCCTTCCGGAGATTCACGCGCCGCAACACGGGACCACCGACACTCACTCACGCATGCCAGAACTCACTCGGACTCAGCCAAACTCCAGCAACTCCCAACCCCACTCACCTTGATTCGTCGGGAAATCGACGAGCGCGGTCTGCTCCGGGACTTCGCCAAGATCGCCGGAAGCAGGCCGGCTTTTCGGCCCAAGCGGCGGAAGGCCCGTGCCCTGGCCCGGAACGCGCTGGTGGCCTGGCACAGGAGTCGGGGCTGACCTCGCTCAGACGATCCGCACGCCCCGGCGCCACACCCCGCTCACCAGCGGGACCCCCGGGCGGTAGGCCAGGTGGACGTGGCTGGGGGCGTCCAGGAGGGTCAGGTCTGCCTGGGCGCCGGGGGTGAGGTGGCCGATGTCGGTGCGGCGGAGAGCTGCGGCGCCGCCCGCCGTGGCGGACCAGACCGCCTCGTCGGGGGTCATCCGCATGTCACGGACCGCGAGGGCGATGCAGAAGGGGACCGAGGAGGTGAAGGACGAGCCCGGGTTGCAGTCCGTGGACAGGGCGACCGTGACGCCCGCGTCCAGGAGGCGGCGGGCGTCGGGCCACTGCGCGCGCGTGGAGAACTCCGCGCCGGGGAGGAGGGTGGCGACCGTCCGGCTGTTCGCCAGGGCGTCGACGTCCTCGTCCGTCAGGTGGGTGCAGTGGTCGGCGCTCGCCGCGTCCAGTTCCACGGCCAGCTGGACGCCGGGGCCGTACGAGAGCTGGTTGGCGTGGACGCGCGGGTGCAGGCCCTTCGCCTTGCCCGCGGTGAGGATCGCGCGGGCCTGGTCGCCGTCGAAGGCGCCCTTCTCGCAGAAGACGTCGACCCAACGGGCGTGCGGCGCGCACGCGTCCAGCATCTCGCCGGTGACCAGGGCCACGTACGCGGCCGGGTCGTCGGCGTAGTCGGGGGACACGATGTGGGCGCCGAGGTACGTCACCTCCTCGGTGTGCTTCGCCGCGATGCGCAGGGCACGGGACTCGTCCTCCACCGTCAAGCCGTAGCCCGACTTCGTCTCGAACGTCGTCGTGCCCTGGCGGAGCGCCTCGTACAGGTAACGGGTGAGGTTCGCCTCCAGTTCCTCGTCCGTCGCGGCGCGGGTGGCCGCGACAGTGGTGCGGATGCCGCCCGCCGTGTAGGAGCGGCCGGACATGCGGGCGTTGAACTCCTGCGTGCGGTCACCGGCGAAGACCAGGTGGGAGTGGGAGTCCACGAAGCCCGGCAGCACCGCCCGGCCGCCCGCGTCGACCCGGTTGTCAGTGGCGGGTGCTTTGCTGGATTCACCGGTCCACGCGATGCGGTCGCCGTCGATGACGACGGCCGCGTCCTGGATCAGACCGAGGGGGGATCCTCCCCCACTCTCGAATTTGCTCGAGCGGGGGGACCCCCATCCGAGGGAGGGGTCGTTGGTGACCAGCGTGGCGATGTTGGTGATGACGGTGCTGCTGCTCATGGTGTCCTCAGGGGTGACGAAGGGGTTCGGCCGGTTCAGCACATTCGGCAGGTTCAGCCGCGGAGGGCTTCGACTGCTGCGGACAGCGCCTGAGGGACGTCCGGTACGAGCGTGTGCGCCCCGTCGCGTACGACCTGCCGGCCGCCCACGACCGTGTGCCGTACGTCCGCCGCGGAGGCGGCGAATACAGCCGTCTCGGCGCCGAGCCGCGGTACCGGCCCTGCCGTCCTGACCGAGTCGAGGGCGATCGTCGTGAAGTCGGCGAGCGCTCCTGCCTCCAGCGTGCCCGCGTTCTCCCAGCCCAGGGCCGCGTGACCGTCCACCGACGCCGCGCGCAGCAGCGCCGCCGCCGTCCAGTGGCCCCGGGTGCGGGTGCGCAGCCGCTCGTTCAGCTCCATCGCGCGCGCCTCTTCGAGCAGGTCGATGACGGCGTGGCTGTCGGAGCCGAGGGAGAGCGGGGAGCCCGCCCGCTGGAGGGCGACGGCCGGGCCGATGCCGTCCGCCAGGTCGCGTTCGGTGGTCGGGCACATGCAGGTGCCGGTGCCGGAGCCGCCGAGCAGCGCGATGTCCTCGTCGGTGAGGTGGGTGTTGTGCACACCGGTGGTGCGCGGCCCGAGGACGCCGTGGTCGGCGAGCAGCCGGGTGGGGGTGCGGCCGTGGGCCGCCAGACAGGCGTCGTTCTCCGCCGTCTGCTCTGACAGGTGCACATGCAGCGGGGCCCGCCGCTCCTCGGCCCAGCGGGCCACGGTCGCCAACTGGTCCGCCGGCACGGCCCGTACGGAGTGAATCGCCGCCCCGATCCGCGCGTGATCCCGCTCCTTGAGAACTGCACAGCGTTCGGCCCAGGCCTCCGCGTTGCCGTCGGAGAAGCGCAGCTGGTGGGCGTTGGGCGCCTCCCCGAAGCCGGAGGAGAGGTAGGCGGTGTCCAGGAGGGTGATGCGGATACCGGCGTCGGCGGCAGCCGCGATCAGCGCCTCGCCCATCGCGTTGGGGTCGGCGTAGGGGGTGCCGCCGGGGGCGTGGTGCACGTAGTGGAACTCGCCGACGCAGGTGATGCCGGCCAGCGCCATCTCGGCGTACACGGCGCGGGCGAGCGCGTGGTACGTGTCCGGGGTCAGCCGGTCGGCGACGGAGTACATGACCTCGCGCCACGTCCAGAAGGTCCCGGAGCCGACCTGGACGGTGCCGCGCAGCGCCCGGTGGAAGGCGTGGCTGTGCGCGTTCGCCAGGCCGGGCAGGGTGAGCCCGCGCAGCACCTCGGCACCGGGCGGCGGGGTGGGCACGTCGGTACGGACGGCGGTGATGCGGCCGTCCGCCACCTCCATCAGGACACCCGGCTCCACGTTCGTGCCGAGCCAGGCGTGCTCCAGCCAGTAGGTTCCCTCGGTCACGTGCAGGCCAGCCCTTCCAGTACGTCGGCGAGCGCGCGCACCCCGGCCACGCAGTCGTCCTCGGCCGCGAACTCGGCCGGGGAGTGCGAGACACCGGTGGGGTTGCGCACGAACAGCATGGCGGTCGGAATGCTGCCGGAGAGGATTCCGGCGTCGTGTCCGGCACCGGTCCCGAGGACGGGCACCGTCAGGTCGCTGTCCCGGCCCAGGATGCGGCCGAGTTCGTCCCGCAGGGCGTGGTCGAACTCCACGACCGGCGTGAAGGACTCGCGGACCACGTCGAGGTCGATGCCGTGGGCGTCCGCGTACTCCCGGGCCGCCTTCTCGATGCCCCCGACGACGCTGTCGAGGGTCTCCTGGTCGGCGGCGCGGGAGTCGAGCCAGCCGCGCACCAGGGAGGGGATGGCGTTGACGCCGTTCGGCTCGACGGAGATCTTGCCGAAGGTGGCGACGGCACCGGCGAGTGCGGCCTCGCGACGGGCGGCGAGCACGGTCTCGGCGTACGACAGCATCGGGTCGCGGCGGTCGACCAGCCGGGTGGTGCCGGCGTGGTTGGCCTCGCCGCGGAAGTCGAACCGCCAGCGGCCGTGCGGCCAGATGGCGCTGGCGACGCCCACCCGGTCGCCGGACAGGTCCAGCGCGCGGCCCTGTTCGACGTGCAGCTCCACGAAGGCGCCGATGCGGGCGAGCCGCTCCGGGTCGGGTCCGATGGCGTCGGCGTCGTACCCGGCGGCCTCCATGGCCTTCGGCAGGCTGACCCCGTCCCCGTCGGTGAGCCGGTGGGCCTGCTCGACGGTCAGCTGCCCGGCGGTGAGCCGGGAGCCGACACAGGCGAGCCCGAACCGGGCGCCTTCCTCGTCACCGAAGTTGACGATGGCCAGGGGCTTGCCGAACTGCGCTCCCCTCCCGCGCAGTTCGTCGAGCGCGGCGAAGGAGGAGACGACCCCGAGGGGCCCGTCGAAGGCCCCTCCATCCGGCACCGAGTCCAGATGCGAGCCGGTGACGACGGCGTCCCCGGCGGCCGGGTCTCCGAGCCAGGCCCACTGGTTCCCGTTCCGGTCGACCTCGTACGCCAGCCCGCGCGCCTCGGCCTGCTCCTTGAACCAGGTCCGGCACTCGGCGTCGGCACCGGTCCAGGCGTAGCGCCGGTAGCCGCCGGAGGCGGAGCTGCGGCCGATCGGCAGCAGCTCCGCCCACATGCTGTGGAAGGTCACGCCTGGTCACCCTCGCGCATAGGCACCCGCACCCCGCGCTCCTGGGCGACGGACTCCGCGATGTCGTAGCCCGCGTCCACGTGCCGGATGACACCCATGCCCGGGTCGTTGGTGAGGACACGCCGGATCTTCTCGCCGGCCAGCTTCGTGCCGTCGGCCACCGACACCTGGCCCGCGTGGATGGAGCGGCCCATGCCGACGCCGCCGCCGTGGTGGATGGAGACCCAGGACGCGCCGGAGGCCACGTTGACCATGGCGTTCAGCAGCGGCCAGTCGGCGATGGCGTCGGAGCCGTCGAGCATGGCCTCGGTCTCGCGGTAGGGGGAGGCGACGGAGCCGCAGTCGAGGTGGTCGCGGCCGATGGCCAGCGGGGCCGCCAGCTCACCGGAGGCCACCATGTCGTTGAAGCGCTCGCCGGCCTTGTCGCGCTCGCCGTAGCCGAGCCAGCAGATGCGTGCGGGCAGGCCCTGGAAGTGGACGCGCTCGCCGGCCATCTTGATCCAGCGGTGCAGGGACTCGTTCTCCGGGAAGAGCTCCAGGATCGCCTTGTCGGTCTTGGCGATGTCCGAGGCCTCGCCGGACAGGGCGGCCCAGCGGAAGGGGCCCTTGCCCTCGCAGAAGAGGGGGCGGATGTAGGCGGGGACGAAGCCGGGGAAGGCGAAGGCGCGGTCGTAACCGGCCAGCTGGGCCTCGCCGCGGATGGAGTTGCCGTAGTCGAAGACCTCGGCGCCGGCGTCCATGAAGCCGACCATGGCCTCGACGTGCTTCGCCATCGACTCGCGGGCACGCGTGGTGAAGCCCGCCGGATCCTTGGCGGCGGCGTCGGCCATGTCCTCGAAGGCGACGCCGACCGGCAGGTACGACAGCGGGTCGTGCGCGGAGGTCTGGTCGGTGACGATGTCGATGGGCGCGTTCATCGCGAGGAGCTGCGGGACCAGCTCGGCCGCGTTGCCGAGGACGCCGATGGAGAGCGGCTTGCGCTGGTCGCGGGCCTCGGTGGCCAGCTGGAGCGCGTGGTCGAGGTTGTCGGCCTTGACGTCCAGGTACCGGTGCTCGATGCGGCGCTCGATGGCGCGCGGGTCGCAGTCGATGCAGATGGCGACGCCGTCGTTCATCGTCACGGCGAGCGGCTGGGCGCCGCCCATGCCGCCGAGGCCGGCGGTGAGGGTGATGGTCCCGGCGAGGGTGCCGTTGAACTTCTTCGCGGCGACGGCGGCGAAGGTCTCGTAGGTGCCCTGGAGGATGCCCTGGGTGCCGATGTAGATCCAGGAGCCGGCGGTCATCTGGCCGTACATGGTCAGGCCGAGGGCCTCCAGACGGCGGAACTCCTCCCAGTTGGCCCAGTCGCCGACCAGGTTGGAGTTGGCGATGAGGACACGCGGGGCCCACTCGTGGGTCTGCATCACGCCGACCGGGCGGCCGGACTGGACCAGCATGGTCTCGTCCTGCTTGAGCGTCCTCAGCGTGCGGACCATGGCGTCGAAGGAACGCCAGTCACGGGCGGCCTTGCCGGTACCGCCGTAGACGACGAGCTTGTCGGGGTGCTCGGCGACCTCGGGGTCCAGGTTGTTCTGGAGCATCCGCAGTGCGGCTTCCTGCTGCCATCCCAGGGCGCTCAGTTCCGTGCCGCGCGGTGCTCGTACGGGGCGGGGTCCCGACATCGTCTGCCTCCTCCTGTTGCTACGTCTATTCATATCCTGGCTGCCTGAATAGAACTAGTCAATACATCGGGCCGGGCACGTTCGCGCGTCGCAGGTGTTTGGCTGGAAGCACCAAGGAGCCGGCGGCACAGGGAACCCGACAGAACGGGGGACGACCGTGGAGCACGACACCGTGGAGTACGACAGCGACAGCGCGGCCCGGGAGCGCGCGGCCCGGCGGGACGAGGCGGTGCGCGCGGCGGTGCAGCAGGGGCTGCTGGGGCCGGACGCGCCCGTGGTGGGGCTGCTGGACGTCACCGGCATCCGGCGGTCGGCGGCGGCCCTGCGGGCGGCGTTCGACGCGGTCGTGGCGCCGGGCACACCGGTGCTGCACGCCTTCGCGGTGAAGGCGACCCCACTGGTGCCGGTGCTGCGGCTGCTGCACGCGGAGGGCATCGGCGCGGAGGTGGCCAGCCCCGGCGAGCTGGCGCTGGCCCGCGCGGCCGGGGTGGAGCCGGCCCGGACGGTGCTCGACTCGCCCGCGAAGACCCCGGCGGAGCTGCGCGAGGCGCTGGCGCTGGGCATCGCCGTCAACGCCGACAACCCGCAGGAACTGGACCGGCTGGACGCCCTGGTGCGGCACGCGGCGCCGCCCCGCTCGCCCCTCGGCATCCGGGTCAACCCGCAGGTCGGCGGCGGGACCATCGGGGCGACCTCGACCGCGACGGAGACCTCCAAGTTCGGGGTGGCGCTGCGCGACGAGGGGGCCCGGGAGTGGGTCGTACGGGCATGCCTGGAGCGGCCGTGGCTGTCCCGGCTGCACACGCACACCGGCTCCCAGGGCATCCCGCTGTCGCTGATGGCGCGGGGCGTGGCGGAGACGTACGCCCTCGCGGAGGAGATCAACGCGCGCGCCGGGCGGCGGCAGATCGACACGCTCGACATCGGCGGCGGGCTGCCGGTCAACTTCGCCTCGGAGGCGACGACCCCGACGTACGCCGAGTACGCGCGCGTGCTGGCCGGGGAGGTGCCGGGGCTGTTCGACGGGCGGTACGGGCTGGTGACCGAGTTCGGCCGCTCGCTGCTGGCCGAGCACGGCACGGTGGTGGCGCGGGTGGAGTACGCCAAGAGCGCCGGCGGGCGGCGGATCGCGGTGACGCACGCGGGGGTGCAGGTGGCGACACGGACGGTGTACGCGCCGGGGAGCTGGCCGCTCAGGATCGCCGGGTACGACGGGAAGGGGCGGCCGAAGGAGGGGCCGCTCGTCGTGCAGGACGTGGCCGGTCCCGCGTGCTTCTCGGGTGACCTGCTGGCTCAGGCGCGGGCGCTGCCGCTGCTGGAGCAGGGGGATCACGTGGCGGCGCTGGACACCGGGGCGTACTACTTCGCGCACCACTACGGCTACAACTCCCTCGCCCGGCCGGGGATTTACGGCTTCGCGCCGGACGGAGCGGGAGGCGTGACCTTCGCGACCGTGCGGGAGCCGCAGAGCGTGGCCGAGGTGGTGGCGGAGTCCGGAGGGGCGCACGCGTCCGCGCTGACCACCTTGCGGGCACCCGGGAGCCGTTGACGCACCCCGGCTTCACCTCGAACAAATGAAGCAACTACCGCAAGACAGCCGTCAGTTGACCCACACTAGTACGCCGGACGCATGTTCCACTGGAAAATGCCAAAGCCCCCACCGCCCACGCACACGTTGCGTAGTGTCGGCGTCACTCAACCGGAGTCACAGGCGGGAGGGATGCCAGGGTGCCCGGAATCGACGAGTGCCTACTGGAAGCGATGCGGCTGCCCGGCGCCCGGGGAGCCGCGCTGGTGGACTGGACGAGCGGACTGGCTCTGGGCACCGTGGGGGACGCCCCCGGCGGTGACCACGAGGCCACCGCCGCCGAGGCCGCCGAGCTGGCCCGGCTGGCCGCCGAACACGGCGCCTTCGCGCCCGGGGAGGGCGAGGACGGGCGCCCGCCCGTCGAGGACGTCATCGTCAGCAACCACGACAGCTATCACCTGCTGCGGTTCCTGGACACGTCCTTCGACAGCAGCGTCTTCCTGCACCTGTGGCTCAGCCGCGAGGAGGGCAATCTCGCCCTCGCCCGGATCCGGCTCGGCGAGATGGCCGCCCGGCTGGTGCTCGGATGACGACGGTCGGAACGGCTCCGCCGCTGGCGATACGGGACAAGGCCGGGGCACGGGACCGAACGGCGGGCGCGCTGTCGCCGATGCTCCGGCGGCTCGCCGAGGAGCAGGCCACCGGCGTCCTCGTCCGCGAGCACGGCACCCTGTACCTCGCCGAGGGCCGGGTGGTGCACGCCGAGAGCCCCCATGCCCCCGGTCTCGGCGTGCTCCTCACGGCCCACGGCACCCTCGCCACGGCCGCCTGGCAACGGGCGGCCGGGCAGGCCGGTGGACCGGCCGACACGGCCCGGCTGCTGCTGGCCGCCGGGTTGCTGTCCGAGGGCGCCCTGGAGCTGTGCCACCTGGACGCGCTGTACGACGCCGGGTACTTCGCCCTGTCGCCGAGCAGCACCCCGGGCCGCTTCAGCTACGACAGCACGCCCCGCCTCGGCCCGCTGCCCTCGATCCCGGTCATCTCACTGGAACGCGAGACGCTGCGCCGCCGTCTGCTGCTGCACCGCCTCTGGCCGGACCCGGCGACCGACGGCACCCCGCTGATCCGCGCCGACCCGGTCGCCGCGGGGCCGGTCACCCTCCGCCGACGGGCGGTCCTGGACCGGGTGGACGGCGTCCGCACGGCCCCGGAGATCGCCCGCGACCTGGGCAGGCAGGCGTTTCACACGCTGGTGGACGTGCGACGGCTCGCGGCGGCCGGACTCGTCCGGCCGGTGCCGACGGCCCCCGCCCCGCCGCCGCCCCACCCCGCTTCCCCGCTCATGGTCACCGACCACCCCGACATCGCGCTGCTGAAGAGGCTCAGGGATGCGCTGGAGGCGCTTTGAACGACACCGCCCCGCCGAGAGGAGAGAGCTGATGGTGTCCGAACAGGACCTCGGCGTCGTCCAGGACGAGCTGCGCCGGCTGCGGACCGGCGTGCCGCAGCTCACCGGCGCCCTGGCGGCCGGCGTCGACGGTCTCGTCGTCGCCCACGACACCCCCGGCGTCGACCCGGAGGGCTTGGCGGCGCTCACCGCAGCCGCGCTCGGCGTGGCCGTACGGATGGCGGACGACACCGGGAACGGCGGCTTCCGGGAGCTGCTGGTGCGCGGCGAGCACGGCTATGTCGCCACCTACGCGGCCGGCCGCACCGCCGTACTGACGCTGCTCGCCCAGGACCGGGCCAACGTCGGCCGACTGCACCTGGAGGGCCGCCGGGCCGGCGCCCGCATCGGTGAGGTGCTCGACACCGCCGAGGCCGCCGCCCAGGCCGCACGCCCGGCCACCACGACCACACCCGCACGTACTCGCAGCACACGCGCGTCACGCAGCACGGCCGCCGAAGCGCGCACCGCAACCGACAGTTGAGAGGATCACCATGGCCAACACCGAGACCTCGCTCAAAGAGGCGCTGACCTCCATCGAGGGCGCCACCGGCGTCGCGCTCGTCGACTACACCAGCGGCATGGCGCTGGGCACGATGGGCGGCAGCAAGAGCTTCGACCTGAACGTGGCCGCCGCCGGCAACACGGATGTGATCCGCGCCAAGATGCGGACGATGGAACACCTGGGCCTCAAGGGCGAGATCGAGGACATCCTGATCACGCTGTCGGATCAGTACCACCTGATCCGCCTGCTCAAGGGCCGCGGCGGCAACGGCCTGTTCCTCTATCTGGTCCTGGACGTGAGCCGGGCCAACCTGGCGATGGCCCGGCACCAGCTGCGGAAGATCGAAGCGGATCTGGAGGTCTAGTAACACGAGCACAGCGGTACGGCGGCGGGCCCCGCCCGGGGCGGCGTCGCCGGCCGCGATGCCCGTACCGCGCAGTCCCCTCAGGGCAGTCGGCAGGCCGTCAGTCCACGAAGAGGCCGCGTGCCGCCGCGTTCGCGTCGAACTCCTCCAGGCGGGCCTGCGCGTCCGGCAGGTCGTCGCAGATCGCCTCCAGCAGTACCCGGCCGAGCAGCATCGGCGCGCACGCGGTGTCGAAGGCGAGGCCGGTGCCCACGGCGGCGGGCAGCAGCAGGTCGGAGTACTTGGCGACCGGTGCGAACGCGGAGTCGGCGACGGTGACGACGGTCAGCCCGGATTCCCTGGCGTAGGCGAGGGCGTCCACGACCTCGCGCGGATGCCGGGGCAGGGCGAAGCACAGCAGCGCGGAGGCGCCCGCGCGGACGGCCGCGTCGATGCGGTCCTGGATCATCGTGCCGCCCTCGTCGAGCAGCCGGACGTCCGGATGGACCTTCGCGGCGAAGTACGCGAAGCCGTACGCCTGCGAGGCGGCGGCGCGCAGCCCGAGGACGGCCAGCGGGCGGGAGGCGGCCAGCACGCGGCCGGCCTCCTGCACCGGGCGCGGGTCGGCGAGCAGCTCGGCGAGGTGCTTCAGGTTCTCGATCTCGGCCTCGACGGCCTGCTGGTACTCGTTGTGCGCGCCCGGCTCGGCGGCCGGTTCGGCAGGCACGACCTCGCGCAGGTGCTTGCGCAGCGCGGGATAGCCGTCGAAGCCGAGGGCGACCGCGAACCGGGTCACCGAGGGCTGGCTGACCCCGGCCAGCTCGGCCAGCTCCACGCTGGACAGGAACGGCACGTCGGCGGCCCGGCGCACCATGCTGTGCGCGATGCGCCGCTGGGTCGGCGTGAGCCGGTGCCCCTCGAAGAGCGCCTGCAACCGGTTCGCAGGGCTGTCGTTCGCGCTCATGACGCGCTCCCCCTCGCCTATTCAGTAGCTGAGGATTCTGCATGAGCATATGCAGACCGGCAAGCGGTCGCAGCACCTGATCATTACTTGATCGTGCCGGATCGTTCCGGCCTCAAGGTGCGGTATCGCGGCGGCGATGATCCGACGACGAATCAGCCAAGTGTCGTTAAACGGGCACTGAGAGTGACATGACGTGTGCCTACGGTGAGGGTGCTCTTCCCGGCACGACTCCTGAGGAAGCGTCATGGCCTCCAACCGCAGGGCCTTTCTGACGGCCACCGCGGTCGGCGCTCTGAGCGCCGCCCCGGCGGTGGCCGCGCCCGCCCCCCGTCCCCGCCCGGCGCACACCGCGCGCGCCGCCCTGGACGAACTCCTCGCCGGAAACCGGCGCTACGCCTCCGGCCGGCCCCGGCACCCGCACGACAGCCCCGCGCGGCGGCATCTGCTGGCCGAGGGCCAGCACCCGTTCGCGGTGATCCTCGGCTGTATCGACTCCCGGGTGCCGCCGGAGCTGGTCTTCGACCAGGGGCTCGGCGACCTGCTGTGCATAAGGACGGCCGGCCAGGTGCTGGACGAGGCCGTGCTCGGCTCCGTCCAGTACGGCGTGGCAGAGCTGGGCGTCCCGCTCGTCCTGGTCCTCGGGCACGAGCGCTGCGGGGCCGTGGCCGCCACGCTGGAGCATCTGCGCACGGGGGCGCCGGTGCCGGGCCATCTGGAGCTGCTGGTGGACGAGATCGCCCCGGCCGCCCGCCGCACGCGTGCCCTGCGGGGTGACTGGGCCGAGCACACGATGCGGGCGCATGCGGGGTGGGTGCGGGACGTGATTCGGGCCGACCCCGCGTTCGGCTCCGCCAGGGTTGAAGCCGCTCGGTTCGATCTCGATACCGGGCAGGTCGGCGTGTTGCCCTGAGCCCCGTTCGAACCGCACCCGGCGCTGTCGGCTGTGCCCACCCTCCCCCCTCCTCGAAACGCAGCCATGAAACACACCCTCACCCGCACCCTCTCCGTCCTCCCCTCCCCCTCCGATCTCCGCTCCATGGCCCGTGCCCCGCGTCGTGATCTGCTCTGTGGGCTGACCGTTGCCGTGGTTGCCCTTCCCCTTGCTCTCGGGTTCGGGGTCACCTCCGGGCTCGGTGCCGCCGCCGGACTGACCACGGCGGTCGTCGCGGGAGCGCTGGCCGCCCTGTGCGGTGGCAGTGCCCGGCAGGTCAGTGGGCCGACCGGGGCCATGACCGTCGTCCTCGTCCCGATCGTGCACCGGTACGGCGCCACAGGTGTGCTCACCGTCGGCCTGATGGCGGGCGTCCTGCTGGTCGGGCTCGCGTTCGCGCGGGCGGGGGCGGCGATGGCGTACGTCCCCGCGCCCGTGATCGCCGGGTTCACGATCGGCATCGCCTCCGTGATCGCCCTCCAGCAGGTGCCCGGCGCGCTCGGTGTGCCGACCCCGCACGGTGACCAGGTCGCCGTGGTGGCCGTACGCGCGGCCGAGGAGTTCGGGCGCGGGCCGCACTGGCCGGCCCCGCTGCTCGCGGCCGGTGCCGCGGTGATCGTGCTCGGCGGGGCCCGCTGGCGGCCGGCCGTGCCGTTCTCCCTCGCGGCAGTCGTCGCCGCGACCGCGGTCGCGGCCCGCGCGGCGCCGCCGTGGGCCGGGTGGGCCACGCCCCCTCGGGCATGCCC
>NZ_JBSFVU010000034.1:0-75364 GCF_053592475.1 Streptomyces sp. NPDC002671 | reverse complement strand
TGGTCGAGCTGTTCGGTCTCGCCCGCGAGCTGAACATCGACGCCGAGGGCATCGACATGGGCCCGTCCCCGACGGACGCCGCCCTGGCCGCCGACCTCGCGCTGCCGATCGAGGAGCTGGAGCTCACGGTCCGCTCCTACAACTGCCTCAAGCGTGAGGGCATCCACTCCGTGGGTGAACTCGTCGCCCGCTCCGAGGCCGACCTGCTGGACATCCGCAACTTCGGTGCGAAGTCCATCGACGAGGTCAAGGCGAAGCTGGCCGGCATGGGCCTGGCCCTGAAGGACAGCCCGCCCGGATTCGACCCGACCGCCGCTGCCGACGCCTTCGGCGCCGACGACGACGCGGACGCCGGGTTCGTCGAGACCGAGCAGTACTGATCCGGTACTGAGCGTGTTCCACCTCCGGGGGTTTCACTGAAACCCCCGGATCTCCGACAGACAACCGTCTGCTCGGATACTGACCTCGGTACCTGACACGGCCGGGGCAGACACACAGGAGAAGAACAATGCCGAAGCCCACCAAGGGTGCCCGTCTGGGCGGCAGCGCCGCGCACGAGAAGCTGCTCCTCGCGAACCTGGCGAAGAGCCTCTTCGAGCACGGCCGTATCACCACCACCGAGGCGAAGGCCCGCCGCCTGCGCCCGTACGCCGAGCGTCTGGTCACCAAGGCGAAGAAGGGCGACCTTCACAACCGCCGTCAGGTGCTCCAGGTCATCACGGACAAGGGCATCGTCCACACGCTCTTCACCGAGATCGGCCCGCGTTACGAGAACCGTCCGGGTGGCTACACCCGCATCACCAAGATCGGTAACCGCCGTGGCGACAACGCGCCCATGGCTGTCATCGAGCTGGTCGAGGCGCTGACGGTTGCGCAGCAGGCGACCGGTGAGGCCGAGGCCGCCACCAAGCGTGCGGTCAAGGAGGCCGAGGAGACCAAGGTCGAGGAGACCAAGGTCGAGGACGCGGCTCCGGCCGCCGACGAGGCCACCGAGGCCTGAGGCTCTGCCTCTGCCTGACGCTGGAAGCGGGTTCGCCCTTCGGGGCGGGCCCGCTTTCACGTTTTTCTGAAGAGGCACCGCCTTGAGAGGATTTTCACGTGAGCGATGAAGTACAGCCCGGGTATGTCCGTGTCCGCCTCGACATCTCCTACGACGGCTCCGAGTTCCACGGCTGGGCCAAGCAGGCCGGCGGCAAGCGGACAGTGCAGGGGGAGATCGAGGACGCCCTGCGTACCGTGACGCGGTCGCGGGAGACGTACGAGCTGACCGTCGCCGGGCGGACCGATGCCGGAGTGCACGCGCGCGGACAGGTGGCACATGTGGACCTGCCCGAGGGGGTCTGGCGGGAGCACAACCAGAAGCTGCTCAAGCGGCTCGCCGGGCGCCTGCCGAAGGACGTGCGGGTATGGGCCCTCAGGCCGGCCCTGAGCGGCTTCAACGCCCGTTTCTCCGCCGTCTGGCGCCGGTACGCCTACCGGGTCACCGACAACCCCGGGGGAGTCGACCCGCTGCTGCGCAACCACGTCCTCTGGCACGACTGGCCGCTCGACGTGGACGCCATGAACGAGGCCGCCCGGGCGCTGCTCGGCGAGCACGACTTCGCCGCGTACTGCAAGAAGCGGGAGGGCGCCACGACGATCCGGACCCTCCAGCAGCTGAGTCTTGAGCGGGGTGCGGACGGGATCGTCACGGCGACCGTCCGCGCGGACGCGTTCTGCCACAACATGGTGCGCTCGCTGATCGGCGCGCTGCTGTTCGTCGGGGACGGGCACCGGGGCCCGGAGTGGCCCGGGAAGGTGCTGGCCGCGGGCGTGCGCGACTCGGCCGTGCACGTCGTACGGCCGCACGGGCTGACGCTGGAGGAGGTCGGCTACCCCGCCGACGAGCTGCTGGCCGCGCGCAGCAAGGAGGCGCGGAACAAGCGGTCGCTTCCGTCGGCGGGGTGCTGCTGAGCTACTGGTTCGCCGCCGCGGACGCCTGGGCCTGGCCGCGGCGGTAGATCTGGTCGAAGGCGAACTGCTGCAGGTCGTCGCCGGTGCGGAAGACCTTCGTGTCCTTGGTGGTCACGTTCTTGCCGTTGGTGTAGCCGCTGATCGTGAAGTAGTCGTAGCGGCCGACGGCGTTGCGGGTCGAGCGGCAGAACGCCCCGTCGCAGAAGGGCTTGACGCCCTTCCCGGACAGCGAGCGCACGATGCTCCTGTCGTCGGTCCTGGCCTTGGCCTGCGCGGCCTGAGCCTTGGTGTCGAAGACGGCGATGCCGACGGTGACCGCGATGCCGCCGTTGGTGTAGGTGGCGCGGATCAGGCGGGTGCAGCCGTTCGCGGTGAGAATCTTCGACAGGCTGCCGCCGACGGCCGTGGCGCAGCTGGTGGTGTCGGCCGTGGCGCCCTTCTTGTACACCGTGCCGCCCATGGTCAGCTGGGTGCCCGGGAACAGGGTGTCCGGGCTCAGCGGGGCGGTGTCCTTCTTGGCGCTGGATATGAAGTCCTTCGGGTCCAGCGGCGGCGGGGCGCTGGTGGGCGCGAAGGACGGCGTGGCCGAGCCGCTCGGCACGGAGCCGCTTGCGGGCAGGTTGGTCGGGGTGCCGTGGGCGTCGTCGCTGCCGTTCGCGGAGACGACGGCCATGGCGACCGCCGTGCCTATCGCGACGGTGGCGAGCGCGCCGCCGGCTATGAAGAGAAGCTTGCGGCGCTTGTTCCGGGTCTCTGAGGCCTCGGCGAGCGCGGCCCAGTCCGGGGTTCCGTCGTCACCGCCGCCGTTCCAGGACCGCTGGGACTGCTGGGACTGCTGGGAATGCGGTTTCCAGGGATCCCACTGAGACTGGGGTCCCCCCTGCCCGTAACTCATGTGGCGCATCTTAGACGGGGCTCCCGGGTGCCGGAGCGGGTGCGGCGGCATGCCACGTTTGTCCTGGGGTCCGCGCCGTTTTGACCCGTCCAGGGGCATCCAGGTAGTCTGCTTCTTCGTTGTGTATTGGCTTGCTCATTCTCACGGGACGGGCCCTTACACCGGTCCACCGGGCCGATGACCAGCGACCAGCACGCGGTTTGCGTCACCGCTTGTGCGGTCAGGGCTGTCGTGATCGTTTCGGTGACCTGTTCAGGACCATTCACTCGAAGCGAAGGCTACGAACCGTGCGTACGTACAGCCCCAAGCCCGGCGATGTGACGCGCCAGTGGCACGTCATCGACGCTCAGGACGTTGTCCTGGGCCGTCTCGCCAGCACCGCCGCCTCCATCCTGCGGGGCAAGCACAAGCCGATCTACGCGCCCCACGTCGACACCGGTGACTTCGTCATCATCATCAACGCCGACAAGGTGCACCTGTCCGGCAACAAGCGGACCCAGAAGATGGCGTACCGCCACTCCGGCTACCCGGGTGGTCTGCGCTCCGTCCGCTACGACGAGCTGCTCGACAAGAACCCCGAGAAGGCCATCGAGAAGGCCGTCAAGGGCATGCTCCCCAAGAACACCCTGGGCCGTCAGATGCTCTCGAAGCTGAAGGTCTACCGCGGCGAGAACCACCCCCACGCTGCGCAGCAGCCGGTTCCGTTCGAGATCACCCAGGTCGCGCAGTAATTCCGGCCACCCCCTAAGACTGAAGAGAATCTGAGGAGCATCGTGGCCGAGACCACTGCCGAGCAGCCGATCGAAGAGATCGAAGACATCGAGAGCTACACCACCGAGTCCGAGGTTCCGGTGGAGGGCGAGTACACCTCCGAGTCCCTCGCGTCCCGCTTCGGTGAGCCCCAGCCGGCCGCCGGCCTGGGCCGCCGCAAGAACGCCATTGCCCGCGTCCGGATCGTTCCGGGCACCGGCAAGTGGAAGATCAACGGTCGCACCCTCGAGGACTACTTCCCGAACAAGGTGCACCAGCAGGAAGTCAACGAGCCCTTCAAGGTGCTCGAGCTCGACGGCCGTTACGACGTCATCGCCCGCATCGCGGGTGGCGGTGTCTCCGGTCAGGCCGGTGCGCTCCGTCTCGGTGTCGCCCGTGCGCTGAACGAGGCGGACGTCGACAACAACCGCGGCCCGCTGAAGAAGGCCGGCTTCCTCAAGCGCGACGACCGTGCGGTCGAGCGCAAGAAGGCCGGTCTCAAGAAGGCCCGCAAGGCCCCGCAGTACAGCAAGCGCTAAGCTTCGCTGCCTGCTCGTACGTCTACGGGTACTGCCCGCACGTACTCCGAACGCCCCGGCGGCACGCCACATGTGCCGTCGGGGCGTTCGTTTATTCCAGCCAAGGGCGTATAACGACACAAGGGCGCCCAGAGGCTTGTGATCGCATGTTTCCCCAGGAGGAGAAGTGGGACGACTCTTCGGCACGGACGGCGTTCGCGGCGTCGCCAACGCGGACCTGACGGCCGAGATGGCGCTCGGCCTCTCCGTCGCGGCGGCACACGTGCTCGCCGAGGCGGGCACCTTCGAGGGCCACAGGCCGACGGCGGTGGTCGGACGGGATCCGCGCGCGTCCGGGGAGTTCCTGGAGGCGGCCGTGGTGGCCGGCCTGGCCAGCGCGGGCGTGGACGTCCAGCGGGTCGGCGTGCTGCCGACGCCGGCGGTGGCGCATCTGACCGGCGCCCTCGGCGCCGACCTGGGCGTGATGCTCTCCGCCAGCCACAACGCCATGCCGGACAACGGCATCAAGTTCTTCGCCCGCGGCGGCCACAAGCTCGCCGACGAGCTGGAGAACAAGATCGAGGCGGTCTATGAGTCGCACCGGCACGGCGAGCCCTGGGAGCGGCCGACGGGCGCCGGGGTCGGGCGCGTGCGTTCGTACGACGAGGGCTTCGAGCAGTACGTCACGCATCTCCTCTCGGCCCTGCCGAACCGGCTGGACGGACTGAAGATCGTCCTGGATGAAGCGCACGGCGCGGCCTCGGGGGTCTCGCCGGAGGCGTTCGTTCGGGCCGGCGCCGAGATCGTCACGATCGGTGCCGAGCCGGACGGCCTCAACATCAACGACGGCTGCGGCTCCACCCACCTGGGCCGGCTGAAGGCCGCCGTGATCGAGAACGGCGCGGCCTTCGGTATCGCGCACGACGGTGACGCCGACCGCTGCCTGGCCGTGGACCACACCGGCGAGGAGGTCGACGGCGACCAGATCCTCTCCGTGCTCGCGCTGGCGCTGCGGGAGCACTCGGCGCTGCGCTCCGACACGGTCGTCGCGACGGTGATGTCCAACCTGGGCTTCAAGCTGGCGATGGAGAAGGCCGGGATCCGGCTCGTCCAGACGGCCGTCGGCGACCGCTACGTCCTGGAGGAGATGAAGGAGCACGGCTACGCCCTCGGCGGCGAGCAGTCCGGCCACGTCATCATCCTGGACCACGCGACGACGGGCGACGGCACGCTGACCGGCCTGCTGCTGGCGGCGCGGGTCGCGGAGACCGGCCGTACGCTGCGGGACCTGGCCTCCGTCATGGAGCGGCTGCCGCAGGTGCTGATCAACGTCCCGGATGTCGACAGGTCGCGCGTGAAGACCTCCGCCGACCTCGCCGCCGCCGTCACCGAGGCGGAGCGCGAGCTGGGCGAGACGGGCCGGGTCCTGCTGCGCCCGTCGGGCACCGAGCCGCTGGTGCGGGTGATGGTCGAGGCCGCGGACATCGAGCAGGCGCGCTCGGTGGCCGGGCGGCTGGCCGACGCCGTCAAATCGGCGCTGGGCTGAGTCAGGCCGGCCGCCGGACTCCCGCGCTGCCCGGCCCGGAGGTGTTTCCGGACCGGCAGCGCCGGAGTCCGCTAGAGCTTGCGCAGGCGCAGCCGCTGGACCTTGTGGTCGGGGCCCTTGCGCAGGACGAGGGTGGCGCGGCCCCGGGTGGGGGCGATGTTCTCGACCAGGTTGGGCTTGTTGATCGTGCGCCACTGCGTGCGGGCGTAGTCGAGGGCCTCCTCCTCGGAGACCTGGGTGTACTTGCGGAAGTACGACGACGGGTTCTGGAAGGCGGTCTGGCGCAGTTTCCTGAAGCGGTTCAGGTACCAGCTCTCGATGTCCTCGGCGTTCGCGTCGACGTACACGCTGAAGTCGAAGTAGTCCGCCAGGCCGACCCGGGTGCGGCCGTCCTGGCCGGGCAGCGCGGGCTGGAGGACGTTCAGCCCTTCGACGATCAGGATGTCCGGGCGGCGCACGACGAGCTGCTCGTCGGGGACGATGTCGTAGATGAGGTGGGAGTAGACGGGGGCGGACACCTCGTCCTTGCCCGCCTTGATGTCGGCGACGAACCGGGTGAGGGCGCGCCGGTCGTAGGACTCGGGAAAACCTTTCCGCGACATCAGGCCGCGGGCATGGAGCTCCTTGGTGGGCAGCAGGAACCCGTCGGTGGTGACCCGCTCCACGCGCGGGTGTTCGGGCCACCGGGACAGCAGGGCCTGGAGCAGACGGGCGACGGTCGACTTGCCGCACGCGACCGAGCCGGCGACTCCTATGACGAACGGGGTGCCGGACTGGGAACCCCGCTCGCCGAGGAAGGTGTTGAGCGCGCCGCGCAGTCCGTCGGTGGCGCCGACGTAGAGATTGAGCAGCCGGGACAGCGGCAGATAGATGTCGCGTACTTCGTCGAGGTCGATGACGTCGCCGAGGCCACGCAGCTTCTCGACTTCCTCGGCGGTGAGGGGGAGCGGAGTCTTGTCGCGCAGTGCGCTCCACTCCGCGCGGGTGAGGTCGACGTAGGGAGTCGCCTCCGGCTTTCGCCGGTGGGCGCTCCGGGGCATCGAGGAGACCGGAGAGATCACAGTCCATTGTTAACGGAGTTTGAACGCGATGGCGGGGTGGGGTAGGTCACGCCCGGCGCAGCGGCTCGTGCGGGGGCTCGTACGGCGGTGGGAATTTCCGAATTCGGGCATGCGCAAGCGGTTTCTGTGCGGTGAACGGCCTTAGGCTGCGGCGCATGTGCGGAATCGTGGGTTACGTGGGAACGCAGTCGGCGCTCGATGTCGTCATGGCCGGGCTGAAGCGGCTGGAGTACCGGGGATACGACTCGGCGGGCATCGCCATGCTGGCGGACGGCGGGCTGGCCACCGCGAAGAAGGCCGGGAAGCTGATCAACCTGGAGAAGGAGCTGGTCGACCGGCCGCTGCCGTCGGGTTCGACGGGCATCGGCCACACCCGCTGGGCCACGCACGGCGGCCCGACGGATGCGAACGCGCACCCGCACCTGGACAACGCGGGCCGGGTGGCGGTCGTCCACAACGGGATCATCGAGAACTTCGCGCTGCTGCGGGCCGAACTGGCCGAGCGCGGCCACGAGCTGACGTCCGAGACGGACACCGAGGTGGTCGCCCACCTGCTGGCCGAGGAGTTCTCGGCGACCGCCGACCTGGCGGAGGCCATGCGGCTGGTGTGCCGGCGCCTGGAGGGCGCGTTCACGCTGGTCGCGGTGCACGCGGACGAGCCGGACGTGGTCGTGGGCGCGCGCCGGAACTCCCCGCTGGTGGTGGGCGTTGGAGAGGGTGAGGCGTTCCTGGCCTCCGATGTCGCCGCGTTCATCGCCCACACGCGGTCGGCGATCGAGCTGGGCCAGGACCAGGTGGTGGAGCTGCGCCGCGACGGCGTGACGGTGACGGGGTTCGACGGACGGCCCGCCGAGGTCCGCTCGTACCACGTCGACTGGGACGCGTCGGCGGCGGAAAAGGGGGGGTATGACTACTTCATGCTCAAGGAGATCGCCGAGCAGCCGAAGGCGGTCGCCGACACGCTGCTGGGCCGCATCGACCCGTCGGGCTCGCTGACGCTGGACGAGGTCCGGATCTCCGCGTCCGAGCTGCGCGAGGTGGACAAGGTCGTCATCGTCGCGTGCGGTACGGCCTTCCACGCCGGCCTGATCGCCAAGTACGCCATCGAGCACTGGACGCGCATCCCGTGCGAGGTGGAGCTGGCGAGCGAGTTCCGCTACCGGGACCCGATCCTGGACAGTCGCTCCCTGGTGATCGCCATCTCCCAGTCAGGCGAGACGATGGACACGCTGATGGCCCTGCGGCACGCCCGCGAGCAGGGCTCCAAGGTGCTGGCGATCTGCAACACCAACGGCTCGACGATCCCGCGCGAGTCGGACGCGGTGCTGTACACGCACGCCGGCCCGGAGGTGGCCGTGGCCTCCACGAAGGCCTTCCTCACCCAGCTGGTCGCGTGCTACCTGGTCGCCCTGTACCTGGGCCAGGTGCGCGGCACGAAGTGGGGCGACGAGATCCGCGCCGTGATCCGGGACCTCTCCCAGATCTCGGCCGAGGTCGAGCAGGTCCTGGAGACCATGGAGCCGGTACGGGCGCTGGCCCGCACCCTGGCCTCGAAGAACACGGTGCTGTTCCTGGGCCGGCACGTGGGCTACCCGGTCGCCCTCGAAGGCGCGCTGAAGCTGAAGGAACTCGCCTACATGCACGCCGAGGGTTTCGCGGCGGGCGAGCTGAAGCACGGCCCGATCGCGCTGATCGAGGAGGACGTGCCGGTGGTGGTGGTCGTCCCCTCCCCGCGTGGCCGCTCGGTCCTGCACGACAAGATCGTCTCCAACATCCAGGAGATCCGGGCGAGGGGCGCCCGGACGATCGTGATCGCGGAGGAGGGGGACGAGGCGGTGGTCCCGTACGCGGACCACCTGATCCGCATCCCGGCCACCCCGACCCTGCTCCAGCCACTGGTGGCGACGGTGCCGCTCCAGGTCTTCGCCTGCGAGCTGGCCACGGCCCGCGGCAACGAGGTGGACCAGCCGCGCAACCTGGCGAAGTCGGTGACGGTGGAGTAGGCGGGGCGAGGGGCGGGCCGAGAGGCCTAGTGGTGCCAGGCACGCCCACCGGTGTTGTGGATGACCCGCTGCAGCACCTTGAGCGTGGTGAGGTACTCCTCATCGGAGATCCCCGCGTGCCGCTCCGCCCACAGCTCGTCCTGGAGGGCCGCGGCCTTCTCGAAGAAGGCCCGGCCCCCGGCGGTGATCCCCAGACGCCCATCGGCGTCCTCGGTGATCCAGCCGCGCGCGATGGTGTTGTCGATCTCCGCCCCCATCGTCTCGGCACCCGTGTCGAGGTAGCCCCGCAGCAGCTCCGACACCTCGGCGCGGCTCTTGACCCGCTCGGCCCGAGCGACCTGCGCGAGGACCCACCACTGCGGCTGCGTGGTGCCCAGCTCGGCGAGGGCGCCCCGGGTACGGGTGACGACGGCGTTGTAGGCCGCCCAACTCCAGTAGCCGATGGGCTGCTCGATCAGTCCTGCGTCGCTGTGCGAGTACGAGAACTCCATGGTCGGCCCCTTCGTCGTTGCATGAGCTGGTTCAGCAAGATCGACTGTAGAAACTCAACCAAGCTTGAGGTCAAGGAATTTCAGTGCCGGCCGCCCTGGGTTCAGCCGCGGGGGACCTTGGTGCGGCGGTATGCCCGGCGGGTGTAGTGGACCAGCAAGGTCGTCGGAAGGATGGCGCGTATGAGGTAACTCGAGATGGAGTGGCCCGCGTTGGACTCGTGCACGACGGTGATCAGGAGCACCGCGCCGAACAGCACGTCCAACGCCACCATCAGGGCGAATCCGATGGAGAATCTCCGGGGCGCTGCCTTCCTGTCATTGCCGTCCCCGGCCGGCTGCGGGGTGGTCTCCCGCTTGCGCGGCTGAGGGATCCGCTCCGGGTCACGGGCCGGCAGGGGGACGACCGCGGTTGCGGGCACGGCCGCGTCCAGCGCAGCGATCCGCTCGGGCGTGACGTCCCGGAACAGGGTCGGCTCGATGGCCAGGCGGAAGCCGTCGAGGCCGGTCAGGACACGGGCGCCGTCGGGGAGGGTGGTCATCGCGGCGCAGGCGTCGTAGCGCACGGTGACCTGGCCGCGCGGCAGCGACAGGCTCACGCCCTCCGCGCCGATGACCAGTGTGACGTCCTCGCCCTCCAGCGACGGGTGTTCGGTGCCGGTGGTGATCCCGGACGACGAGTACTGCGGGGCGAGGGTGCAGCCCGCCCAGTCGGCGCCACGGGTCGGCACCTGGAGCAGCCCGCTGTCCCAGGCCTCGCGGGCGACCTCGCGGAGGTCCGCCACGGTGACCGCGCGCAACTCGGCCTCGTGCTGCCCGGGGGAGAGGAGCCGGTGGCCGAGCAGCAGGCTGAGCGCGTACGACGGCAGCATGGCGGCGCCGAGGTCGGGACTGTCGTACAGCTTGAGCAGCCTGCCGCGCGCGGAG
Organism: Streptomyces sp. NPDC002671; assembly: GCF_053592475.1. NCBI lineage: Bacteria > Bacillati > Actinomycetota > Actinomycetes > Kitasatosporales > Streptomycetaceae > Streptomyces > Streptomyces sp. NPDC002671. Next base: position 65,223 of record NZ_JBSFVU010000034.1, on the reverse strand, counting down.
TCCAGTTCGGCCTGTTCGATGCGGCCCGCGCGCAGCCGGGCGAATGCGTCGATGAAGCCGCCGACCACCGCGTCCTGCTTCTGCGGCAGCGCGTCCGCGTACGCGGTGAGGGTGGCGAACTCGGCGTCGCGCGGGGTGTAGTCGGCCTCCGCCGAGTACGAGTAGCCGCCTTCCTGGCGCAGGTCCTGGTAGAGGGCGCGGCTGAGAACCTCGGCGAAGACAGCGGCGGCGGTGGAGCGACGCAGGACGGCGTTGAAGACGACGTGGCCGTCGTCGCCGTGGATGTAGGCGGGCGTGACCGGCAGCGTGCTGGAGGCGTCCGGTGCCGCGATGCGGCGGCCGGCGGGCAGGGTGAGGTCCAGGCCGTCCGGCACGCGGTCGCTGGTGATCCACAGCACCGCGTTGTCCCGGGTGAAGCGGGTCTCGGCCCAGTGCCGCACCTGATCCGTCGTCAGGCTCCAGGTGCCGAGCTCGTCGTAGCTGGACAGGCCGTAGCCCTGTGCGCCGTAACGCCACAACGGCATCTGGGAGGCGGGGCTGTTCGCGCGGCCCGCGGACTCCGTGCGGAGAATCTCCGACGGTCCAGCGGCAGGTCGCGCAGGGCGGCACAGACGCCGTTGAGGTACGCGACGACCTCGTCCTCGTCACCGGTGACGTGGAAGAGGGTGTACGTGTTCGCCGTGGCGCCGTTGTAGTGCAGGTCGGACAGGCCGAGGCGGTGCAGCGCGAGGTGTTCGACCAGGTGGGTGAGGCCGGAGGTGGCCAGGGTCTCGTCGGCACGGCCCACGCGGAAGAAGAGACCCGCGGTGATCTGGCCCTGGCGGGGCGAGTAGAGGGTGGGTATGCCCTGGATGCCGGCGTGGGCGACCAGCCCGTCGAGGGCGGTGAGGTCCGTCTGCTCTGCGGTGGCCGTGTCTCTTGCGGTCATCTGTCCGTCTCCCCCTCAGATCGTCGCCAGCGCGGCCTCGCGGTACGTCGCGAACCGGTTCTTCCAGTCGGTCAGGTACCCCCAGAAGGATTCGGAGGCCATGTTGCCCAGGGCGGCGAAGTGCGGGCGGCGTCCTTGGCATGGCCGCCGACCGAGAAGGCCATGGCGAAGGCGCTGTGCCCGCCGATCCGGTGGAAGTCGCCCCGGTAGTCGGGGTGCAGTACCGAGACCTGGGCGGCGGACCGCAGGTCGTTGCGAACGGACACGTCGCGCAGGTAGGCCGTCGCCATGCCCAAGCCCCCGAGGACCAACCCGTGTTCGAGATGGGCCTCCGCGACCAGGATCCCGGCGTGCGAGCCGTCCGGCGCGGCGCTCGCGCACTCCTGGGCGAAGCCGTGCGCGGCCTCCCAGGAACCGCTCCACTTGGGGCACAGCTGCTGCAGCAACTGCGACTGCGCACGGAAATGGTGCGGGTGGTGGGCCGAGAGCCGGTCGTAGCGGCGCCGGGCCTCGGACTGCCCCAGCTCCAGGCCGCGGGCAGTCAGCAGCCGGGCGTTCCAGGCGGGCGCGTATCCGGGCTGCTCCGCGCACACCTCGATCAGCAGTTGCTCGGCCTTGCGCAGCCAGGCGTGGAACTGCTCGAACTGGTCCCGCGAGACATCCTCGGCACGGGCACGGCTGCGGATCCCCCACCCGACACGGATGTACCGCTCGGCGAGCAGGGTGCGCGGAAGCGGGTCGGCCGGCCGGGCCGTCGCTGCCTGCTCCAGGTACCCCTCGTTTCCGGCGAGATCGGCGAGGGCCGCCGCCGCGAAGGACACCTTCTCGACGGAGTCGAGTCCGGTGAAGAAGGCCGCGGTGGCTGCCCAGTCGCCGTCCCGCGCAGCGGTGCGCAGCGGTGCGAGTTCGGGCAGTGCGTCGAACGGGTCCGTCACCGGCTCCGACGAGCCGACGGGTCTGCCGTCGCCGTCGCCTCTGCCGCTGGTGGTGCTGCTCATACGATCGCCCCCCTTGGCGTCTGGGATGAGCTAGGCGCGCCGAATGCCCCGAGGTGCGCGGTGTGCTCCACGGCTGCACGAATCGGTGCGGATGTGAACCGTTCGTGTGCGTAGTGTGATCAATTTCCGCAGGTTAGCAGGAGGCTGCGGCGTGAGGGGACTTGGATATCGGGGGTACGGTCGGCGGCGAGGTCGTCCGCGGTGGTGTGGGCCGTGGTGAGCAGCTCGGCGGTGGTGAACTCCAAGCAGAACGCCGCCTCGCACTGGCCCAGGTGGGCGAAACCCGTGGTGGCCGCGTCGGCGCGGGCCTCGTCCGGCACCCGGCGTGCGGTGCGGCCGGCGCGGGTGCCGCCGGCGGTGGGCGGAAGCCGACCGTGCCCGTACGGCGCATCCGGTGCTCGAAGTCGAAGTCGAAGGCGTTCAGCGGCAGCCAGGCGAGGGGGTGCCCCAGGTCGCGCAGGCGGGCGCCGTAGGTGAGGTAGACGTCCTCGTGGGGGCGGGTGGGCAGTCGGGACATCCGGTCACGGTAAAGCGAATCCACCCGTCACCGTGCAGCCGCCCTCACGTCTTCGGCCCCGCTCTCCTCGTAGGGTTCTGCGCATGAGCATCATCGGGGTTGGGATCGATGTCGCCGAGATCGATCGGTTCCGGGCGTCGTTGGAGCGGACGCCCGGGTTGGCCGATCGGCTGTTCGTCGAGAGCGAGTTGTGGCTGCCCAGTGGAGAGCGGCGCGGGATCGCCTCGCTGGCCGTGCGGTTCGCCGCCAAGGAGGCGCTCGCCAAGGCGCTCGGGGCGCCGCCGGGGCTGCACTGGACGGATGCCGAGGTGTACGTCGAGGACAGCGGGCAGCCGAGGCTGCGGGTGAAGGGGAGTGTGGCCGCGCGGGCGGCCGAACTCGGGGTGCGGTCGTGGCATGTGTCGCTCAGTCATGACGCGGGGGTCGCCTCGGCGGTGGTCGTCGCGGAGGGCTGAGCGAGCCGGGTGTGGCCGCCGGTGGTTCCGGGGCAGACTCGGTCCCATGCGTACTGCGTACAGCGTGGAGACGGTAAGGGCGGCCGAGCGGGCCTTGATGGCGCGGTTGCCGGAGGGTGCGCTGATGCAGCGGGCCGCCGCCGGCTTGGCCGCTGCCTGCGCCGAGTTGCTGGGACGGGTGTACGGCAGCCGGGTGGTGCTGCTGGTGGGCAGCGGCGACAACGGCGGGGACGCGTTGTACGCCGGTGCGCGGCTGGCCCGGCGCGGGGCGGGGGTCGCGGCCGTACTGCTCTCGCCCGAACGGGCCCATGCCGGGGGGCTCGCCGCGCTGCGGCGGGCGGGGGGTTCGGTCGTCGCGCCCGGGGCCGAAGAAGAGTGGATCACGCGAGCCGATCTCGTTGTGGACGGCATCGTCGGGATCGGCGGCAAGGGCGGGCTGCGGCCCGAGGCCGAGCGGCTGGCGCGGGTGGCCGAGCGGTCCCGGGCCGCTGTCGTGGCCGTCGATCTGCCCAGCGGGGTCGAGGCGGACAGCGGGGAGGTGCGGGGGGCCGCCGTCCGGGCCGATCTCACCGTCACCTTCGGGGCGTACAAGCCCGGGCTGCTGATCGATCCCGCGCGCGAGTACGCCGGGTCCTTGCGGCTGGTCGACATCGGGCTCGAACCGGGTGGTGAGCCCGAGCTGGAGGCCCTGCAGCACGCCGACGTGGCCCGGGTGCTTCCCGAGCCCGCCGCCGAGAGCGACAAGTACCGGCGGGGGGTCGTCGGGATCGCCGCCGGGTCCGCGCGGTATCCGGGGGCCGCCGTGCTGGCCGTGGCCGGGGCGCTGCGGGGCGGGGCGGGGGCCGTACGGTACGTCGGGCCGGCCGCGGATGCCGTCATCGCCCGGTTTCCCGAGACGCTCGTGTCCGATCGGGGGCCGGGAAAGGCCGGGCGGGTGCAGGCCTGGGTGGTCGGGCCGGGGGCCGGGGACGACGCGGCGACCGTGGCCGAGGTGCTGGGCATGGACGTGCCCGTGCTGCTGGACGCCGACGGGCTGCGGCTGGCCGAGCGGGACGCGGTGCGCGGGCGTACGGCGCCGACGCTGATGACGCCGCACGCGGGGGAGGCCGCCGCGCTGCTCGGGGTGCGGCGCGAGGAGGTCGAGGGGGCGCGGCTCGCGGCGGCGCGGGAGCTGGCGGCGGTGTATCGGGCGACCGTGCTGCTGAAGGGGTCGACGACCTTGGTGGCTGGGGCTGGGGCTGGGGCGGTGCGGGTGAACGCGACCGGTACGTCCTGGCTGGCTACGGCCGGGAGCGGGGACGTGTTGTCCGGGCTTGCGGGGTCGTTGCTGGCGGCGGGGCTTTCCGCTGTGGACGCGGGGAGCGTGGCCGCGTATCTGCATGGGCTGGCGGGGCGGTTCGCGGCGGAGGGGGCGCCGGTGGGGGCGTATGACGTTGCGGCGCGGGTGCCGGAGGCGTGGCGGGACGTGCGGCGGGGGTGAGGGAGCTGCGCGGGTGAGGGAGCTGCGCGGGTGAGGGAGCTGCGCGGGTCACCCCTTCAAGTACGCCAGCACCGCCAGCACCCGTCTGTTCGCCTCCGGTGACTGTTCTATCTCCAGCTTGGCGAAGATCGACGCGATGTGTTTTGCCACCGCGCTCTCGCTGATGTGCAGGGTCTGGGCGATGGACGTGTTGGAGTGGCCCTCGGCCATGAGGCGGAGGACGTCGTGTTCGCGGGGGGGGGGGGGAGGGAGTCGGTGCGGCCCCGTTTCCCGCTGCGGGTCAGGAGCTTGGCGATGACCTGGGGGTCCATCACCGTGCCGCCGGCGGCGACCGTGCGCAGGGCGTCGAGGAACTGGGCGGTGTGGGTGACGCGGTCCTTGAGGAGGTAGCCGACGGCGCCCTCTCCGGAGGCGAGGAGTTCGTGGGCGTAGAGCTGGTCGACGTACTGGGAGAGGATCAGGACCGGCAGCCCCGGGCGGGCCCGGCGGGCCTCCAGCGCTGCCTTGAGGCCCTCGTCCGTGTGGGTCGGCGGCAGGCGGATGTCGATCACCGCCACGTCGAGGGCGGTCTCGGCGAGGGCCCGTACCAGCGCGGGGCCGTTGTCGACCGACGCCACGACCTCGCAGCCGTGCTCGCGCAGGGTGCGGGTCAGTCCGTCGCGGAGGAGGAAGAGGTCTTCGGCGAGGAGGACGCGCACGGGATCTCCAGGGCAGCGGTGGTCGGGCCGCCCGGCGGGCTGTGCAGGGCGAGTGTGCCGTCGAACGTATCCAACCGGCGCCGCAGGCCCAGCAGTCCGGTCCCGCCCGACGGGTCCGCGCCGCCCCGGCCGTCGTCCGTGACGGTGATGCGCAGACGGGTTCCGTCGTGCGCCAGGGTGATGTCCACCCTCGTCGCCTCCGCGTGCTTGGCCGCGTTGGCGAGGAGTTCGGACACCGCGAAGTAGGCCGCCGATTCGACGGGGGCGGGGAGGCGGGCCGGGGGGAGGTCCACGGTCACCTCCGTGTCCAGGTGGCTGTCCAGGACCAGTGAGCGGATCGCGTCGGCCAGGCCCCGGTCCGCCAGGACCGGCGGGTGGATGCCGTGGACCAGGTCGCGCAGGTCCTGGAGGGCGCCTGCGGAGGCCGCGCGGACGTCGAGGAGCAGGCTGCGGGCCGTCCCCTGGTCACCGCTGTCCAGCAGCCGCGTCGCCTCGTCCAGCGTGAGGCCCAGGGCGACGAGACGCGCCTGGGCGCCGTCGTGCAGGTCCCGTTCGATGCGCGTCAGTTCCGCCGCGTGCACGTCCAGGGCGGCGGCCCGGGTGTCGGTCAGGCGGGCCACGCGCCGGGTCAGTTCGGTCTCCCGGCCGACGGACAGCAGGCGCCGGGTGAGGCGGGCGTGCAGGGACAGTGCGGGGGCCGCCAGGCGCAGGCCCGCCGCGATGAAGCCCAGCCCCAGCAGCAGCGCGGCCAGCATCGTGGTCGTCGAGGTCACCGGTATGAACGCGTACCAGTTGCCGTCGTTCAACAGCCGCCAGAGGAACGGCTGGACGAGCGTGCCGTTCACGCCGTACTCCACCAGAGCCAGCGGAACGGCCGTCAGCGGCGCGCCCGTCCATGGCTCCAGCCAGGCCCAGCGCAGGTCGTACCAGAAGCCCCTGTCGCCGAGGAGGGCGAGGGTGGTGCGGGGCGCCGAGGTGCCGTGGGGGAGGGGGACGGGCGGGCTGAGCGGGTGGCCTGTCCAGTGGGCCGTCCGTGTCCGGTACCAGTCACTGACGCGCCGTTGCAGTGCGGCGGCCGGAGGCAGCAGGACGAAGCCGAGTCCGACCGGGAGCAGGAGCAGGGCGCCGGTCACGGCGAGCGCGGCGGCGGTCACCGCGAACGCGCCCAGCCCGACCAGCTGACACCGGCCGAGCGCGAGCCACTTGTCTCGCTGCAAGAGCCAGAAGCGATCGAACACCCTCACCCGCACGCCCCCGTCCCGCACGCCCCCGTCCCGCACGTCCCCACCCCGAACTCCAGGCCCTGAACTCCAGGCCCTGAACTCCCCGCCCCGGACTTTACGTTCACCCCGCAGTCGCCGGGATCCTGACCCTCCGTCCGAGCCGCCCCCGCACCCACGGCACCGCCGCCACCGCGCAGGCCAGCCCGAACAGCACCATCGGCTGCGCCCGGCCCGTCTCCTCGTCCATGAACAGCAGCATCCCGAGGTTGACCAGCGCGTGGAAGCCGCCCGCCAGGAACAGGCGGGTACGGCCCGCCGTCTCCTCCAGGGCCAGGCCCAGGGCGACCGACATCGTCACCGTCGCCAGCAGGAAGCCCGCCGCGTACGCGGGAGACTGGGCCAGTGCCTGTACGTGCCACACGCCCCACACCGCTCCGACCGTCACCGACGTGGCGAGCGGGCCGAAGCGGGTGCGCAGCAGGGGCTGCAGGAAGCACCGCCAGCCGATCTCCTCACCGCACGCGCCGATGAACTGGGCCACGACGATGAGCAGGAACGGGTGGTGCAGGCTGAGCGGGTCGGTGGCGTGGGGCGCGCCGGTGAGCAGGGCGTACGGCAGCGCCGACAGCGCGGTGATCAGGAACGGGGTGGCCAGCAGCGGCCAGGGGGTGCGCCCGCCCACCCCGCCCAGCAGTTCGCGCGTCCGCGACGGCCACAGCAGCGCTGCCAGGGCCACCCCCAGCGCCGGGCCGAACTGCGTGAGTTGGACGACCTCGGTCGGGATCCGGGTCGCCGGCTGCCCGGCCCCCAGCGCTCCGGCCGCCAGGAAGGCGACCGTCAAGTACACCGTCACCGGTGCTTTCAAGCTCTGCTTTCTTCTTCGCATGGCTTCGACGATCCCGGGCCGGGAGCGCGAGCGGACTGCACCTGCCTGCCGAACCGGGGTGTACCCAGGTCCACCCCTCGGGTGACCCCGCCGCGCGGCATCCCGGATCCGGCGGGCCCGCGCGTTTGGCTGATTACATGATCAGCAGACGAATCGCCCGCCGAGGCGCCGCAGCGCTGCTCGCCGCCGCCATCGCCCTCCCCACGGCGGGCATCGCCGCAGCCTCCCCCGCACCCCCGGCCCCCCGCACCGAACCCGAGCTGGTGCCCGGCGTCGCACCCGGCCCCGCGCAGCCCTGGCAGATCGACAGGCCCGACCAGGCGCTGCCGCCGAGGATGTACACGCCCAGCAAGCGGGAGAACGCCCGCGAGCCCAAGGCTGCGGCCCCGGGGACGTACGACCTCATCGAGTACGTGCCCATCGGCGACGCCGTCTCCAAGGTGACGTGCAGCAAGCAGGCCGGGCCCTACCAGCGGCAGGTGGAGCGCTGGCTGAAGCTGAAGGTGGACGGGAAGCAGTCCACGGCGGACTGCAAGGCCATCCGCGCCTTCCAGCTCAAGCACAAGATCAAGCCCGCGATCGGCTTCTCCGGACCGGTCACCTGGGCGACGATGATGCTGATCTCGGCGAAGAAGAACCCCAACGCGGCCAAGAAGTGCCCCGTCCGCACGTACAAGGTGGCCTGCGTCGATCTGGACCGGCAGCTCACCTGGGTGCAGAAGGGCTCCAAGGTGGTGTTCGGGCCGGTGCCGATGCGCAGCGGACGCAAGGGGTACGCCACCCGCAAGGGCTGGCACACCGTCTACTGGCGGCACAAGAACCACGTGTCGACCCTGTACTACCAGCCCATGCCCTACGCCCAGTTCTTCGACGGCGGCCAGGCCTTCCACGCCGTCTACGGCAGCATCTACACCACCGTCGGCTCCATGGGCTGCGTCAACCTGAAACTCGCCGACGCGCGCAAGCTGTGGGACGTACTGAAGAAGGGCGACCACGTCTACGTGTGGGGCCGGCGGCCGGGCAGCTGAGGCAGGGCCTAGGCCCTGTCGTCGAATTCCCGCCTGCCCCGCGACGCCCGGCACGCCCGCTCGCCGCGTTGCCGAAGCGCCCACGTGACTCCGCCACGCGGACGCTCCGGCGCCTTGCGATCGCACGCGCCAAACGCCGCGGGGCCCGCCCTTCGGGCGGACGACGGGAATTCGACGACAGGGCCTAGGACACCGCACCTGGGGCCCGCGAGGCCCTCTGAGAGACTGGGGGCGCGATGAGTGAGACTGCAACTGTGCCGACCGCCACCCTGCGCGCCCGCGCCGAGATCGATCTGGGCGCCCTGCGCGCCAATGTGCGAGCCCTGCGTGCCCGTACGCCGGGCGCCGCTCTGATGGCCGTCGTCAAGTCCGACGCGTACGGCCACGGGGCGGTGCCGTGCGCCCGCGCGGCCCTGGAGGCGGGGGCGACCTGGCTCGGCACGGCCACGCCCGAGGAGGCGCTCGCGCTGCGCGCGGCAGGTCTGGACACGCGCGTCCTGTGCTGGCTGTGGGTGCCGGGCGGGCCCTGGCGGGAGGCCGTCGAGGCGGACATCGACGTCTCGCTCAGCGGTATGTGGGCGCTGCGGGAGGTCATGGAGGCCGCCCGGCAGGCGGGCCGGCCCGCGCGTGTGCAGCTCAAGGCCGACACCGGGCTCGGGCGCAACGGCTGCCAGCCCGGCGAGGACTGGGCCGAGCTGGTCCGTGAGGCGCTGCGCGCCGAGGCCGAGGGGCTGGTCCGGATCACCGGGCTGTGGTCCCACTTCGCCTGCGCCGACGAACCCGGGCACCCCTCCATCGACGCCCAGCTCGACCGCTTCCGGGAGATGGTGGCCTACGCCGAGGGGCAGGGCGTACGGCCAGAGGTGCGGCACATCGCCAACTCGCCGGCCACGCTCACCCTCCCCGGGGCCCGCTTCGACCTCGTCCGCACCGGCATCGCCGTGTACGGCATCTCGCCCAGCCCGGAGCTCGGCACCCCGGCGGACTTCGGACTGCGCCCGGTGATGACGCTCAGAGCCTCGCTGGCCCTGGTCAAGCAGGTCCCGGGCGGGCACGGCATCAGCTACGGCCACCACTACGTCACCCCCGGCGAGACCACCCTCGGCCTCGTGCCCGTCGGCTACGCGGACGGCATTCCCCGGCACGCCTCCGGCACCGGGCCGGTGCTGGTCGACGGCAAGTGGCGGACCGTCGCCGGGCGGGTCGCGATGGACCAGTTCGTGGTGGACCTGGGCGGCGACCGGCCCGAGGTGGGCAGCGAGGTGATCCTGTTCGGGCCCGGCGACAAGGGCGAGCCCACCGCCGAGGACTGGGCGCAGGCCTGCGGCACGATCGCCTACGAAATCGTCACGCGCATCGGAACGCGCGTTCCCCGCGTCTACGTGAACGGGGAAGAACTCGGGTAAGCCCGGTCGCGAGCCGTACGGGTACGACGGCTCTGGAGCCGGACTCAGGCGGCACCTGGTTCAGTCGTGCGGTGCTTCGGCCGGTCGGCGAACTGCGGTGCGGCGAATTCGGTGACTTCGGTGACGGTGAAGAGGAGCGGTACGTGAGCGAGAGCAGCACGGAGGCGGTGGCGGACGTCGCCTCGGCGGCCGTCGCCTCCGCCGCCCAGGCGGCCGGGGGCTGGCGCAGGGCGACCGGCGTGGCCGGTGCCGCGATAGGCGTCCTCGCTGCGGGCGCCGCCGCCGGTGTCGCCATCGAGCGGATGACGGTCGGGCGCGGCATGCGCCGCAAGGCCCGGCTGGCGCTGGACTCCGCGGGGCCGTACGGCACCCTGCGCGGCACCCCGGGCAAGGCGTCCGCCGACGACGGCACCGAGCTGTACTACGAGGTCGACGACGTCGAACCCGACCCGCCCGGCCCGAACGTCTCGCCGCGCCGCCGCCGGCTCTTCGGGCGCAAGGCGCCCGCCCCGGTCACCGTCGTCTTCTGCCACGGCTACTGCCTCAACCAGGACTCCTGGCACTTCCAGCGCGCGGCGCTGCGCGGGGTCGTCCGCGCCGTGCACTGGGACCAGCGCAGCCACGGCCGCTCCGGGCGTGGCGTGGCCCAGAGCCAGGACGGCGTGCCCCTCACCATCGACCAGCTCGGCCGCGACCTGAAGGCCGTCCTCGACGCGGCCGTGCCGGACGGGCCGATCGTGCTCGTCGGGCACTCCATGGGCGGGATGACCATGATGGCGCTCGCCGCCCAGTTCCCCGAGCTGATCCGGGACCGGGTCGTGGCCACCGCCTTCGTCGGTACCTCCTCCGGGCGGCTCGCCGAGGTCGACTTCGGGCTGCCCGTGGCCGGCGTCAACGCGGTGCGCCGGATCCTGCCGGGAGTGCTGAAGGCGCTCGGGCAGCAGGCGGAGCTGGTGGAGAAGGGGCGCCGGGCCACCGCCGATCTGTTCGCCGGGATCATCAAGCGGTACTCGTTCGCGGGCCGGGACGTCGACCCCGCGGTCGCGCGGTTCGCGGAACGGATGATCGAGGCCACGCCGATCGACGTGGTCGCCGAGTTCTACCCGGCCTTCACCGAGCACGACAAGGCCGAGGCCCTCGCCTGCTTCAGGGACGTCCCGGTGCTCGTCCTCGCCGGGGTGCGGGACCTGGTCACGCCCAGCGAGCACAGCGAGGCCATCGCCGACCTGCTGCCGGACGCCGAACTCGTGCTCGTGCCGGACGCCGGACACCTGGTGATGCTGGAGCACCCGGAAGTGGTCACCGACCGCCTCGCCGATCTGCTCACCCGCGCGGGTGCCGTGCCCGCAGGAGCTACCGTTATTGGCTATGGAACATCCGGCAGCACCAGCAGCCCCGCACCGCCCCGCTGACACCCTGCTGACGATCACCTCGCCCGAGCAGATGCGGGAGCTGGGCCGCAGCCTGGCCAAGCTGCTGCGCGCGGGCGACCTGGTGATGCTCAGCGGGGAACTCGGCGCGGGCAAGACGACGCTGACCCGCGGGCTCGGCGAGGGTCTCGGGGTGCGCGGTGCGGTCACCTCGCCGACCTTCGTGATCGCCCGTGTGCACCCCTCCCTCGGCGACGGCCCGCCGCTCGTCCACGTGGACGCCTACCGGCTCGGCGGCGGCCTGGACGAGATGGAGGACCTGGACCTCGACGTCTCGCTGCCCGAATCGGTGATCGTCGTGGAGTGGGGCGAGGGCAAGGTCGAGGAGCTGACCGAGGACCGCCTCCAGGTCGTCATCCACCGCGCCGTCGGCGACACCGTTGACGAAGTACGGCACGTCACGCTGACCGGGCTGGGCGAGCGCTGGGCCGAGGCCGGCCTGGAGACGCTGGACGCCTGAAGCCCGAGGGGCTTTCCGACAAGCCGTCGGCAAGATATTGCGCGGTGCCTCCCGGGCGTGGTCACATGGAACCCAGCCCGTGGTTAGGCGTGCCTAACTGCGACCGCCCCCACCTCAGGAGGCGTCCATGACCGCTCCTCGACCCACGGCTCAGGTCCGGCCGCCCGTGCTCACCGGGGTGTCCATGCGCGACCTGCTCGCGTCGTGCGCGGCAGCGGACGCGGTGTCCAGACCCCCGCGCGAGCCCGATCCGGAGACGCCCCGGAAGCCGGTCCGGGGGAACCGCGCAGCCGCCTAACGGATCACGACCACCCGGACGCCGATCGTCGCGAACTTCCACATCGCGTCCCCGTCGGCCCGGTTCTCCCGGATGCCGCCCGTCTTCACACTCGTGTCCGGCACCAGCCCGGAGTCCTCGCTCATGGCCGCGCTGAAGCCGATCACCACGCCGTCCACGCTGGTGAAGCGCACCACGTGCTCGATGGGGATGCCGTCGGTCCCGGTGACCGCGTTCGAGCGGGAGGTGACCCCGTAGACGCCGGGGACCGGGTCGACGCTGCCGGGCTTCACCCGGAACGTGCGCTGGAGGTCGTTCTTCTCGCCGACGAGCCAGACCCGGTCGTCGTCCACCGAGTACACGACCCGCTCACCCGTTCCGGAATCGCTCGGCAGAGCGGTCGGGTTCCGGCCGTCGCGGGGCGCCTTGGAGACCGCCGGCGAGGGGGACGCGCCCGCCGTGGGCCCGCTGCTCAGGTTCGCCGGCACGGTCGCTTGCGCCTGGTAGGCCAGGAAGCCGACGGCTGCGACGGCCGCCGCGGTCAGGCCGGCCACGATCCCCGAGCTGGTCCCTGCCACGTGCGTTCACCCCTGCCTCATGTACCTCATGCGATATGTCGTACTTCGCACAGACCGTAGCAGTGAGTCATCGTCTGCCCCGGACGGCCATGCGGTGGGCGCGGGCGCCGTAGGCTGTTCGCGTGCTCTTGCTCGCTCTGGATACCGCCACACCCGCCGTCACCGTCGCGCTGCACGACGGCACGGACGTCATCGCCTCGTCGAGCCAGGTGGACGCGCGCCGGCACGGAGAGCTGCTGCTGCCGGCCGTCGACCGCATCCTCGCCGAGGCCGGGCTCAAGCTGGACGCCGTCACCGGCATCGTCGTCGGCATCGGGCCCGGCCCCTACACCGGCCTGCGCGTCGGCCTGATGACGGCCGACACCTTCGGCCTCGCGCTCGGCGTCCCCGTCCACGGCGTCTGCACGCTGGACGGTCTCGCCTACGCCGCCGACATCGAGAAGGGCCCCTTCGTCGTGGCGACCGACGCCCGGCGCAAGGAGGTCTACTGGGCGACGTACGCCGACTCGCGCACCCGGCTGACCGGCCCGGCCGTCGACCGCCCGGCGGACATCGCCGAGCGCGTCGCCGGGCTCCCCGCGGTCGGCGCGGGCGCGCTGCTCTACCCGGACACGTTCCCGCGCGTCCACGAGCCCGAGCACGTGTCCGCCGCGGCGCTCGCCTCGCTGGCCGCCGAGAAGCTGGCCGCGGGCGAGGAACTGCCGGAGCCGCGCCCGCTGTACCTGCGCCGCCCGGACGCCCAGGTCCCCAAGAACTACAAGGTGGTCACCCCGAAGTGACGCAGCCGGAAACCCCGCGACTGCGCGAGATGCGCTGGTGGGACATCGACCCGGTCCTGGAACTGGAGAAGGACCTCTTCCCCGAGGACGCCTGGTCCCGGGGCATGTTCTGGTCCGAGCTGGCCCATGCCCGGGGCCCCGAGGCGACCCGGCGCTACCTGGTGGCCGAGGACGAGGGCCGCGTCGTCGGCTACGCCGGCCTCGCCGCCTCCGGCGACCTGGGCGACGTCCAGACGATCGCCGTCGCCCGCAACCTCCAGGGCAGCGGGCTCGGCGCGCGCCTGCTCACCGAGCTGCTTCGGGCGGCGACCGCGTTCGAGTGCGTCGAGGTGATGCTCGAATGCCGGGTGGACAACGTCCGCGCCCAGAAGCTGTACGAGCGCTTCGGCTTCGAGCCCATCGGGTTCCGGCGCGGCTACTACCAGCCGGGCAACGTGGACGCCCTGGTGATGCGACGCATGACCGACCCTTCGACCTCCGTACAAGGAACCGAGAGCAATGGCTGACTCACGCGACGAGCCTCTGGTACTCGGCATCGAGACCTCCTGCGACGAGACCGGCGTCGGCATCGTCCGCGGCAACACCCTGCTGGCGGACGCCGTCGCCTCCAGCGTCGACCAGCACGCCCGCTTCGGCGGCGTCGTACCAGAGGTGGCGTCCCGGGCGCACCTGGAGGCGATGGTCCCGACCATCGACCGCGCGCTGAAGGAGGCGGGCGTCTCCGCGAAGGACCTGGACGGCATCGCGGTCACCGCCGGCCCCGGTCTCGCGGGTGCCCTGCTGGTCGGCGTCTCGGCGGCGAAGGCGTACGCCTACGCGCTCGGCAAGCCCCTGTACGGCGTCAACCACCTCGCCTCGCACATCTGCGTCGACCAGCTGGAGCACGGCCCGCTGCCCGAGCCGACGATGGCCCTGCTGGTCTCCGGCGGCCACTCCTCGCTGCTGCTGTCCGAGGACATCACCTCCGACGTGCGCCCGATGGGCTCGACCATCGACGACGCGGCCGGCGAGGCCTTCGACAAGATCGCCCGCGTGCTGAACCTGGGCTTCCCGGGCGGCCCGGTCATCGACCGGTACGCCCGTGAGGGCAACCCGGAGGCCATCGCCTTCCCGCGCGGCCTGACCGGCCCGCGCGATCCGGCGTACGACTTCTCCTTCTCCGGCCTGAAGACGGCCGTGGCCCGCTGGATCGAGGCCAAGCGGGCGGCGGGCGAGGAGGTCCCGGTGCGGGACGTGTCCGCGTCCTTCCAGGAGGCCGTGGTCGACGTGCTGACCCGCAAGGCCGTGCGCGCCTGCAAGGACGAGGGCGTCGATCACCTGATGATCGGCGGCGGCGTCGCCGCGAACTCGCGCCTGCGCGCCCTCGCCCGGGAGCGCTGCGAGGCGGCCGGCATCCGGCTGCGCGTGCCGCGCCCCAAGCTGTGCACGGACAACGGCGCCATGGTGGCAGCGCTCGGCGCCGAGATGGTCGCCCGGAACCGGGCCGCCTCCAGCTGGGACCTGTCCGCCGACTCCTCCCTGCCGGTGACCGACCCGCACGTGCCGGCGCACGATCATGTGCACGAGGTCAGCAAGGAGAACCTCTACTCATGACCGTCGCCCTGATGTGGGAGGCGCGGGCGGCCGACGGGCGGGGAGCGGAACTCCTCGCCTGGGTACGCGAACAGCGCCTGACGGAAGAGCCGTTGCGGCGGGAGGCCTTCCGCGCGCCGCAGGACCGGGTGCTGGTCATCACCTGGTGGGACGCGTCGTACGACGCGGAGCTGCCCGAACTGCCCGAGCCGGCCGCCGAGTTGGTGACGCGGGCCGTGCACCGGTGGCGGTTCGAGTCGGTGGCCGACGGCTGAGGTTGAGGAGTCCGGCCGGACTGGGCTATGATCATCACACAGCGAACGGCCGGAACACCGGTACGGACGCAGTGCGTTGGTGGTCCAAGGAAAGACGCCCCGCTTCCTGCGGGGAAATGCAGGTGCAAGGCCTGCCCGGCGCTCCAGACGAACCCCGCCCCGGGACTTCCCGGGGCGGGGTTTCGCGTTACCGGCGCCCGGACTCCTGCGGCTGGACCGCCTCCGCCTCGGGGCCCTGGTGCTCCAGGCCCGGCGCCGCCGCCTTCCGGCGCTCCTGCACCTGCGCGTACGCCATCAGGCCGAACAGCACCGCGAGCAGCACCGCCGAGGAACCGGCCGTACCCAGGTCCAGGCCGCCCTTGGCGGTCGGCTTGGTCAGGAAGTCACCGGCCGTCGCGCCCAGCGGGCGGGTCAGCACGAACGCGATCCAGAACAGCAGCACGTTCGGCACGGCCGGGACCTTCATCAGCGCGACCAGCACGAGCAGGATGCCGGTGACCAGGGCCGCGCCGCCCAGGTAGCCGAGGCCCGAGCTGTCGGACAGGAAGTCGCCCATGGAGGTGCCGAGGGTGTTGGAGACCAGGATCGCGCCCCAGAACAGGGCCTCGCCCTTGAAGGTGACGATCTCGGTGATCTCGAACGTCATCCCGCTCAGCTTCCAGGCGAGGAAGATCAGCAGCAGGATCGAGATGAGGATCGCGGCGCCTTCCGGGTAGCCGAGGCCGAGGCCCTGCGGGCCCCAGCCCAGCTTCGTCGCGCCGTTCGAGAGGTACTTGGCGCTGGCGTCGCGGTTCATGAAGTCGGACATCGTGGTGCCGGCCATGCTGGTCGACAGGATGACCGTCCAGTAGAAGAACGGGTTGTACCGGGACGAGCACAGCTGGATCACCAGCGTGACCACGAAGACCAGGAACAGGGCGATGGTGGTGAGGAAGTAGCCGAGCTTCAGCGTCTGCGCGAACAGGTCGCCCGCCGTCTCTCCCAGGGTCGTCGCCGCGATCTTCATGATCCAGAACGCGAGGGTGACCTCGGGCAGCTTCTTCATCACGGACTGAGTCGTCGTCAAGGTTGCTCCTGCAGGCGGGGGGTGGGACAAAATCGACACTGACCCTCTCAGCGGCAACCTGAACGCATCCTGAACACGCGTGTCCTGGGTCTTGCGCAAGCGTTTTCTCTGTGCCATAACCACCTCGCACACCAGCCTCCGCCCGGCCCCCACCACCGGGATGAGAATTTCCCAAGAAACCCGGCTCTCACCGCCTGCACTAACAGTCCCCTAATAATTCGGACTTACGTTCCTGCCCGTGACGCGACACGAGGAGCAAGGCGACGCGGGCGGGCGGGCGTACAGCGCGCTGGGACAGGCGGGACAGCGGGCGGGCCGGCGGTCGAGAGTGCTGAAGGCCGCCGGTCTCGCCCTGGCCGGTGCCCTGGTGCTGGGTGTGGCCACCGCGGGCTGGGCGTACTGGCATCTCAACCACAACATCCGAAGCGTCGACATCGACAGCGCGCTCGGCGACGACCGCCCCGCGAAGGTGCCGGCCACCCCGTCGCCGGGTGCCCCGGCCACCCCCGCCGCCGTGCTGCCGGCCGGCTCGCTGAACATCCTGGTCCTCGGCTCGGACTCACGCAGCGGCAAGGCCAACAAGGCGCTCGGCGGCGGCGACAGCTCCGGCGCCCGCTCCGACACGGCGATGGTGGTGCACATCGACGCGGGCCGCCGGAAGGCCACCGTCGTCAGCATCCCGCGCGACACGCTCGTCCCCCGCCCGTCCTGCCCGCTGCCCTCCGGGGGCTCGACGGCGCCGGCGTACTCGGCGATGTTCAACAGCGCTTATGAGGTGGGCGGTCCGGTGTGCGCGGTGAAGACCGCCGAGGCGGTCACCGGCATCCGCATGGACCACTACATCGAGATCGACTTCTCCGGCTTCGCGAGGCTGGTGGACGCGCTCGGCGGGGTCGACGTCACCACCGCCCAGGACATCGACGACGACAAGAGCCATCTGCACCTGCGGGCCGGGGCCCATCACCTCGACGGCACCCAGGCCCTCGCCCTCGCCCGCACCCGGCACGGCATAGGCGACGGCAGCGACCTCGGCCGCATAGGACTCCAGCAGAGGCTGGTGAAGGCCCTGCTGGAGCAGATCGCGGCCACCGACCTGCTCACCGACCCCGCCAAGTTGTACCGGGTCGCCGACGCGGTCACCGCGAGCCTCACCACCGACACCGGACTGGACTCCCTGGGCGAGCTGACGAAGCTGGGCCAGAGCCTGAAGCACCTGACGGCCGACGAGGTGACGACGGCGATGATGCCGGTCGTGACCGCGCCCTCCGACCCCAACCGCGTGGTGGCGCGGCAGCCCGCGGCGGACGACCTGTGGGCCTCGCTGCGCGGCTGACCGGCTGACCGGCTGACCGGCTGACCGGCAGACCGACCGGCCGACCGGCCGCCGGAAAAAAATCTTGGAAGATTTCCCGGGACCGTGTCGATCCGGGTGTCTCCCGTTCGACGCATGGGTGAGCGGCGGGGAACGGCCCCGCCGCCGCGACCGAAGGAGTCACCATGCCGCGCTACATGTCGATCGTGCACATCGACGAGTCCTCCGCCCCCGCCGAGGGCCCCAGCGAGGAGCTGATGCGGCGGATGGGCGAGCTGATCGAGGAGATCACCAAGGCCGGCGTCATGCTCGATACCGCCGGGCTGACCCCCTCCGCCCAGGGCACCACGGTGCGCTGGCAGGGCGGGCAGATCTCCGTCACCGACGGCCCGTTCACCGAGTCCAAGGAGGTCATCGGCGGCTACGCGATCATGCAGTGCAAGGACAAGGCCGAGGCCCTGGAGTGGACCAAGCGCTTCCTGAAGGTCCACGAGGACTACTGGAACGTCTCGTGCGAGGTGCGGGAGATCGCCGAAGCCTGATCCCGCGTTGGCCCCGGTAGCCGTTCGGGGTGTTGCATGGTGGGCTGTGGAACCGCAGCCCACCGCAGCGCGCCCGACCGAGGCGCCGCACACGAGCGAGACAGCGCACGCGGCCGAGACAGCGCACGCGATCGAGACCGTCTTCCGCCTGGAGTCGCCCCGGGTGATCGCCGGGGTCACCCGGATCGTCCGGGACGTCGGCATCGCCGAGGAACTGGCCCAGGACGCCCTGGTCGCGGCCCTGGAGCAGTGGCCCCGGGACGGTGTGCCCGACAACCCGGGCGCCTGGCTCACGGCCACCGCCCGCCGCCGCGCCGTCGACCTGGTCCGGCGCAAGGAGACGTACGCCCGCAAGCTCGCCGAGATCGGCCGGGACCTGGAGACCACGGCCCCGCCGGAGGAGCCCGCCGACCCCGACGACATCGACGACGACCTGCTCCGCCTGGTCTTCACCACCTGCCACCCGGTGCTGTCCGCCGAGGCCCGCACCGCGCTCACCCTGCGCCTGCTCGGCGGCCTGACGACGGCCGAGATCGCCCGCGCCTACCTCGTCCCGGAGCCGACGATCGCCCAGCGCATCGTCCGCGCCAAGCGCACCCTGGCCACGAAGAACATCGCCTTCGAGGTGCCGTACGGCCCCGACCGCGAGGCCCGCCTCGGGTCCGTGCTGGACGTCATCTACCTGATCTTCAACGAGGGTTACGCGGCCACCGCGGGCGACGACTGGCTCCGCCCCGGCCTGTGCGAGGACGCGCTGCGGCTGGCGCGCGTGCTGGCCGCCCTGATGCCCAAGGAGCCCGAGGTGCACGCTCTGGCCTCGCTCCTGGAGTTCCAGGCCTCCCGCGCCGCCGCCCGCACCGGCCCCGACGGCCATCCGGTGCTGCTCAGGGACCAGAACCGGCGCCGCTGGAACCGCCTGCTCATCGCCCGGGGCATCCGCGCCCTGGGCCGCGCCGACGCCACGGCCACCGGCGCTCCCGGTCCCTACGTCCTCCAGGCCGCCATCGCCGCCTGCCACGCCCACGCCCACACCTACGCGGACACCGACTGGCAGGCCATCGCCGCCCTGTACGGCCTGCTGGCGGCCCGGTCGCCGTCCCCGGTGGTCGAGCTGAACCGCGCGGTCGCCGTGTCGATGGCCGAGGGCCCGGCCGCGGGACTGAGGCTGGTGGACGCCCTGGCCGGCGAACCCGCCCTGCGCGGCTACCACTTGCTGCCCAGCGTCCGCGGCGATCTGCTGGCCCGCCTCGGGCGCACCGCCGAGGCCCGCGATGAGTTCGTCCGCGCGGCCGGGCTCGCCCGCAACGAGAAGGAGCGGGAACTGCTGCTGGGCAGGGCCGCGGAGTGCGGCAAGTGAGCGGATGGGCTCAGGAGGCGGGGGCGCCGATCAGCATGGTCGGCGCCCCCGCCACGCGGGTGAGGAACACGGTCGCCGCGTTCGGCCCCTGCGGCTTGACCTTCCGGCGCAGCTCCTCCGGCTCGACCGCCGACCCGCGCTTCTTCACGGTCAGCGTGCCGACCTCCCGCTCCCGCAGCAGCGCCTTCAGCTTCTTGAGGTTGAAGGGGAGTTGGTCGGTGATCTCGTAGGCGGTGGCGTACGGCGTGGGCCGCAGCTCATCGGCCGTGACGTAGGCGATCGTCGCGTCGACGAGCCCGCCGCCGACCTCCTCGGCCACCTCCGCGACCAGATGGGCCCGGATCACGGCGCCGTCCGGCTCGTACAGATACCGGCCCACCGGCCGCACTCCGGGATCGGGCAGTCCCTTGCCGGGCAGCGTGCGCGGGCCGGGCAGCAGCGTGGCGCGGATGAGGCCCGGCTCGGTCCCGAACCACAGCACGGCCTCCTTCACATCGCCGCCGTCGGAGATCCACTCGGCCTCGGCCTCGGCGGGGATCGCCTCGTGCGGGATGCCGGGGGCGATCTTCAGGGCGGCGCGGGGCGCCTGGAGGGCCGCTGCGACCGCCCAGGACAGCGGCGGCGAGTAGGCCTCCGGGTCGAAGATCCTCCCGCGGCCACCCCTGCGCGCCGGATCCACGAACACGGCGTCAAAACCGGCCGTGTCCACCTCCGTGACGTCCGCCTCCCGCACCTCGATCAGCTCGGCGAGCCCCAGCTCCGCGGCGTTCGCCCGCGCCACGGCGGCCGTCAGCGGATCCCGGTCCACGGCCAGCACCCGGATCCCGGCCCGCGCCAGCGCGATGGCGTCACCGCCGATCCCGCAACAGAGGTCGGCGACCGAGCCGATACCCAGCTCCTTCATCCGCCTCGCCCGGTACGTGGCCACGCTCGTCCGGGTCGACTGCTCGACCCCGTTCGGCGTGAAGAACATCCGCTCCGCGTCCGCCGCCCCGAACTTCGCCGCCGCCCGCTGCCGCAGCCGGGCCTGGCCGAGCGCCGCCGACACCAGCTCCGCGGGGTGCTGGCGGCGCAGCCGGGTGGCGACGGCCAGCTCCTGCGCGGGATCGGTGCCGCGCACCTCGTCGAGGAGGGCACGGCCTTCGGGGGTGAGGAGGAGAGCGAGGTCGTTCACCGGGTCATTGTGGGCCAGTCGGTGGACCGTGCGCCTCCGGCGGCGGTGTCGGCCCGGATCCGGGGCCGGGGCCTGGGAGGATCCGGCACCATGCGAGCAGTCGTACAAAACGATAAAAATCGGTCGCCCTTGCGCGCACTGATCCTCCGCTGCGGCACCGTGGCGCTGGCGTCCGCCGCCGTCGTCTCCGGCTGCGCCGCCCCCAGCTCCGACGCCGTCGCCCACCCGGCTCCGGGCCAGCAGCCCGTCCAGGGCGGCCCCGCCCGCGCCCTGGACTCCTACGCCGACCGTCTCGCCGCCGAGCACGCCCGGGTGGTCGCCGCCGCCCTGCACTGGGGCCTGGCCCGCACCCCCTTGTCCCCGCCGGCTCCGCCCGCCAGGAAGCCGAGGATCACCGCACGCGCCGGCTTCGAGGTCACCGGCCAGGAGGAGGAGAACCTTCCCCCGGTCTTCACGACGATCCCCACCAAGCAGAGGGTCGTCTTCCTCACCATCGACGACGGCGCCGAGAAGGACCCCGCCTTCCTGCGCATGATGAGCGAGCTGAAGATCCCTTATACGGCCTTTCTCAGCAACTACCTGGTCAAGGACGACTACGGCTACTTCCGCAGGATGCAGTCCGAGGGTCACACCCTGAACAACCACACCATGACCCACCCCTACCTGCCCGGCCTGTCCTACGAGCAGCAGAAGGACCAGATCTGCGGCATGCAGGCGGTCATGAAGAGGCAGTTCGGCAAGGCCCCCACCGTCTTCCGCCCGCCGTACGGCAACTACAACGGCGACACGCTGCGCGCGGCCAAGGCCTGCGGGATCAAGTACGCGCCCATCTGGGACGAAGAGGTCTTCGTGGACCACTGGGAGTACCGCGAGTGGGACCGCAGCCTGCACCCCGGCGACATCGTGCTCACCCACTTCCGCGGCCGGGACGACTGGAACGGCACGATGGTCGACGACATGCGCCGCTTCCTGAACAAGGTCACCGCCGAGGGGTACGCCGTGGCCCGCCTGGAGGACTACCTGTGAGGCGCGGAGGAAACCGGCGGGGCCTGTCGGCCGTCCTCGCCTCGGCCCTCCTCCTCACCGGCTGCGCCCAGTCCGTCGACCCCATCGAACGCCTCGGCAAGAAGGCGGCCCAGCGGGTACGGCAGCACGCCTCCGACGACCAGCCCTACCGCCACTGGGGCCTGGCAGCACCCCTGTCCCACCCGGCGCACCCCGCCAGACGCCTGTCCGGCGGCAACCTCGGGGCGACGGGGTCCGCCCTCCCGCCGGTGCTGGACCGCGTCCCCACCCACGACAAGGTCGTCTTCCTCACCTACGACGACGGCGCCGAGAAGGACCCCCGCTTCGCCGACATGGTCCGCGAACTCCGGCTCCCCGTCAGCATGTTCCTGGCCGGCGCCGCGACCGGCCCGGTCCGCGCGCACACCGCCCGGCTGCGCTCGGCCGGCGCCGCCATCGAGAACCACACCCACGATCACCGCGCCCTGCCCGGACTGCCCTACGCCGACCAGCGCGCCGAGATCTGCGCCCAGCAGGACAGACTCCGCACCGGCCTGGGCCTCCACCCCCGCCTCCTGCGCCCGCCCTACGGCACCTACGACCCCACCACCCTGCGCGCGGCAGCGTCCTGCGGCATCTCCGCGGTCATCCTCTGGCGAGCCACCATGGGTGCCCACACCCTGACCTTCGCCCACGGCCCCCGTACCCTCCGCCCCGGCGACATCGTGGCCCTGAACCCGGACGGCACGAGGGGGCGGGCCCTGCGCGAGCGAACGACCCGCTTGCTGAGGCGGGCGCAGGAGAGGGGGCTGACGGTGGGGCGCCTGGAGGACTACCTGTAAATCGGCAGCGGGGTCCGGGGGAACGGGGCCGACGCGCCGTGCGTATTGGCACTCCGCTTGACCGAGTGCTAATCGCAGTCATAGTCTCGGCTCTGGCACTCCCCCCTGGAGAGTGCCAACAAAGCGACGGGCAGGTCCGGCACCCGCGACGACGGATCCACCTGGTCGCCACCTCAGACAGTTAACCCCGTGAGATCTCCGAAGGGGGAGGTCGGATCGTGACGACCGCCAGCTCCAAGGTTGCCATCAAGCCGCTCGAGGACCGCATCGTGGTCCAGCCGCTGGACGCCGAGCAGACCACGGCCTCTGGCCTGGTCATTCCGGACACCGCGAAGGAGAAGCCCCAGGAGGGCGTCGTCCTGGCCGTGGGCCCGGGCCGCTTCGAGAACGGCGAGCGCCTTCCGCTCGACGTCAAGACCGGCGACATCGTGCTGTACAGCAAGTACGGCGGCACCGAGGTGAAGTACAACGGCGAGGAGTACCTCGTCCTCTCGGCTCGCGACGTGCTCGCGATCATCGAGAAGTAAACCTCGGCAACACTTGCCTTGAGCTGCGCCCCTGGCCCCCGCGACCGATAAGTAGCCGGGCGCCCGGGGCGCAGCTTTTTTCACCCACAGATTTCCGAGAGGGCTTCCGCTGTCATGGCGAAGATTCTGAAGTTCGACGAGGACGCCCGTCGCGCCCTTGAGCGCGGCGTCAACAAGCTTGCCGACACGGTGAAGGTGACGATCGGCCCCAAGGGCCGCAACGTCGTGATCGACAAGAAGTTCGGTGCCCCCACCATCACCAACGACGGTGTCACGATCGCCCGCGAGGTGGAGATCGAGGACCCGTACGAGAACCTCGGCGCGCAGCTGGTGAAGGAGGTGGCGACCAAGACCAACGACATCGCGGGTGACGGCACCACCACCGCCACCGTCCTCGCCCAGGCGCTCGTCCGCGAGGGCCTGAAGAACGTCGCCGCCGGCGCCTCCCCGGCCGCCCTGAAGAAGGGCATCGACGCGGCCGTCGCCGCGATCTCCGAGGACCTGCTGGCCACCGCGCGCCCGATCGAGGAGAAGTCCGACATCGCCGCCGTCGCCGCGCTGTCCGCCCAGGACCAGCAGGTCGGCGAGCTGATCGCCGAGGCGATGGACAAGGTCGGCAAGGACGGTGTCATCACCGTCGAGGAGTCCAACACCTTCGGTCTGGAGCTGGACTTCACCGAGGGCATGGCCTTCGACAAGGGCTACCTGTCCCCGTACTTCGTGACGGACCAGGAGCGCATGGAGGCCGTCCTCGAGGACCCCTTCATCCTCATCAACCAGGGCAAGATCGGCTCGATCGCCGACCTGCTGCCGCTGCTGGAGAAGGTCATCCAGGCCGGTTCCTCCCGGCCGCTGCTGATCATCGCCGAGGACGTCGAGGGCGAGGCCCTGTCGACCCTGGTCGTGAACAAGATCCGCGGCACCTTCAACGCCGTCGCCGTCAAGGCCCCGGGCTTCGGTGACCGCCGCAAGGCGATGCTGCAGGACATGGCGATCCTCACCGGCGCCACCGTCATCTCCGAGGAGGTCGGCCTCAAGCTCGACCAGGTCGGCGTCGACGTGCTCGGTTCCGCCCGCCGCATCACCGTCACCAAGGACGACACCACGATCGTCGAGGGTGCCGGCAAGTCCGAGGACGTGCACGGCCGCGTCGCGCAGATCAAGGCCGAGATCGAGAACACCGACTCCGACTGGGACCGCGAGAAGCTCCAGGAGCGCCTCGCGAAGCTGGCCGGCGGCGTGTGCGTGATCAAGGTCGGCGCCGCCACCGAGGTGGAGCTGAAGGAGAAGAAGCACCGTCTGGAGGACGCCATCTCCGCGACCCGCGCCGCGGTCGAGGAGGGCATCGTCTCCGGTGGTGGCTCCGCTCTGGTCCACGCCTCCAAGGTCCTGGAGGGCAACCTCGACAAGTCCGGCGACGAGGCCACCGGTGTCGCCGTGGTCCGCAACGCCGTGGTCGAGCCGCTGCGCTGGATCGCGGAGAACGCGGGCCTCGAGGGCTACGTCATCGTCCACAAGGTCAAGGACCTGGAGAAGGGCAACGGCTACAACGCCGCCACCGGCGAGTACGGCGACCTGGTCAAGGCCGGCGTCATCGACCCGGTGAAGGTCACCCGCTCCGCCCTGGAGAACGCCGCCTCCATCGCCTCCCTGCTGCTCACGACCGAGACCCTGGTCGTCGAGAAGAAGGAAGAGGAGCCGGCCGAGGCGGGCCACGGCCACGGCCACGGCCACGCCCACTGAGCCACGCCGCTCTTGAGCGAAGGCCCGGCACCCCGGAAGGGGGCCGGGCCTTCGCCCTGTACTGCGCTACTGCTCCAGCGCGTCGAGCGCGCCCAGCTGTTGCATCAGGCCCAGCTGGTCGTACTGCCACCAGGTCTCGGCGATCTTGCCGTTCTCCGCGAACCGGAACAGGGTCAGCCCGGTCATGGAGACCTGCCTGCCGGTGGGCGCGATCCCCAGGAAGTCGCCCTTGTGCGTGGCGTTCCAGGTCCACCGGGCGCAGGCCTGGTCGCCCTGCGCGAGCACGCCGTCGACCGTGAACGTGAAGTCGAAGGCGCGGCGCCACATCTCGTACTCGATGCGGATGTTGTCCATCCCGATGGTGTCCTGCGGATTCACCGGGTCGTGGCTGTGGATGTCCTCGTCCAGCAGGTCGTTCAGCGGCGGCAGCTCGCCCGCGACCGCGACCGCGTCGAAGAACCTGCGCACGGTGTCCTCGGCCAGCCGCTCGTCGCGTACGACGTCCAGGTCGGTGAACGTCGGCATCTCGTCGCACAGCGCGACCAGTTCCCGGAAGATCCGGTCGGTCTCCGGGAGGTTCGAGTTCCGCATCGCCTCCTCGTACGAGGGGAACTCCACCACTTCGACGATGTGCGACGCGTCCGAGCGGTCCTTGCCGACCACCGCGTGCGTCGCCGTGCGCTTCCCCTTGGTCTGCGCGACCCAGTCGTCCATGAGCCGGTTCATCTCGTCCAGCCGGCTGGTCTTGCACTCGATGAGCTGTACGAAGGTCATTCGACGCCGCCTCCCGGCCCCCCTGACCCCGTTCCGTCACGCCCATTTTCGCACCGGAGCGGCGGCGTCACCCGCCCGCCGACCGCTACTGCGGCCCGTACTTGCGCCCCGTCTTTGACGAGATTCCGCCGAGGAGCGACCTCGGGGTCACCTTCACCAGGCCCATCAGCGCCTTGTAGCGGGGGTCCGGGATGGACAGAGACCTGCCGCGCGCGAGGTCGGCCAGCGCCGCCGCGACTACGTTGTCCGCGTCCAGCCACATCCAGCCGGGGATGTTGTCCGTGCCCATCCCGGCCCGCTGGTGGAACTCGGTGCGCACGAAACCGGGGCAGAGCGCCATCAGCCGCACCCCCGTGCCGGCGAGGTCCTTCGCCGCGCCCTGCGTGAACTGCACGACCCACGCCTTGGAGGCGCCGTACGTCCCCCGGGGCACGAAGGCAGCCACCGAGGCCACGTTCACCACTCCGCCGCGACCGCGCTCGCGCATCGCCTCGGCCGCCGCCGAGGTCAGCCTCAGCACCGCCTCGCAGTGCACCTTGAGCATCTTCAGCTCGTCCGCCATCGACACGTCGAGATAGCGGCCCTTGTTGCCGAACCCGGCGTTGTTGATCAGCAGATCGACCGGGTTGCGGCGGTCGCCGACCCGCTCCGCCACCGCCTCGATGCCCTTGTCCTCGGACAGGTCGGCGGTGAGCACCTCCGCCTCGATGCCGTGCCGGTCGTGCAGCTCGGTCGCCTGCTCGCGCAGCCGTTTGGTGTCCCGGGCCACCAGGACGAGGTCATGTCCGTCAGCCGCCAGCCGCCGCGCGAACGCGGCACCGATCCCCGCGGTCGATCCCGTAATCAGAGCCGTTGTCATGGCCCAAGGGTAGTGACCCGGACCGACAGAGTCCGCTGTCCGCCGGGCCCGTCCCGAAGACCGGACTGACGGCCGATCAGCCCCCGTACCTGTCCACGTACTTGCAGGCCGCGGCCAGCGTCTCCGGGTGCAGCGCCTCGCCCGCCACGAGCAGCTGCGGCAGCAGTTCGCGCTCGGTGGTGACCGCGCGGAACTCCATCGCCGTCGTCACCGAGTGGTCCGGCCGGTGCACGATCTCGATCCGGTCGCCCGCCTGTATGGAGCCCGGTTCGATCACCCGCAGGTAGGCACCCGTTGCGCCCTTCAGGGTGAACCTCTTCACCCAGCCCTGTTCGCCCAGGTGGCCCTGGAACGTACGGCACGGCACACGCCCCGAGGTCACCTCCAGAATCACCTCGGAACCGATCCGCCAGCGCTCGCCGATCAGTGCCCCGGAGACGTCGAGTCCCTGCGTCGTGAGGTTCTCGCCGAAGCAGCCGTTGGCCAACGACCGGCCCAACTCGCGCTTCCAGTCGTCGAGGTCCTCGCGCGCGAAGGCGTACACGGCCTGGTCGTCCCCGCCGTGGTGCCGCAGGTCGCACACCGCGTCCCCGGCGACCCCGCTCGCCCCCACACCCTTGGGCCCGGGGGCCGCCACCCGCACCGGACCGTCGACGGGCTGCTTGTCGATGCCCGTCAGGCCGTCCGGCTGGTCCGTGTACGGCACCGGACGGGGACGGCCGAGATTGACAGAGAGAAGCTTCATGTACGCACGGTACGGGACCGCCCCTCAAAGCATCGGCGCATTATCGGGCGTCGCATCCAAGGCTGCCTTATGATTCAAGGGTGATCGAGGCCCGTCATCTCCGCGTCCTGCGCGCCGTCGCCACCACCGGCTCCTTCTCGGCGGCGGGGCGTGAACTGGGCTGCACCCAGCCCGCCGTCAGCCAGCAGATGAAGGCCCTGGAGGCCTCGGTCGGCACCCCGCTGCTGGTCCGCAGCGGCCGGGAGATGCGCCTCACTCAGGCCGGCGAGGCCCTCGTCCGGCACGCCTCCGGCATCCTTGCCGGGCTCACCGCCGCCGAGGAGGAGGTCGCCGCGATCGCGGGCCTCAGGGCCGGCCGGGTCCGGCTGGTCTCCTTCCCGAGCGGCAGCTCCACGCTGGTCCCCACCGCCCTGGCCGCCCTGCGCGCCGCCCACCCCGGTACCCGTGTCTCGCTGGAGGAGGCCGAGCCCCCGAGGTCCGTCGAACTGCTGCGCGGCGGCGACTGCGACGTGGCGCTGGCCTTCCGCTACGAGGGTGCCGCGCTCGTCGAGGACTATGACGACCTCGTCGTACGGCCCCTGCTGACGGACCGTCTGGTCGCCCTGGTGCCCGAACGGCACCGGCTCGCGCACGCGGAGTCCGTCGCCATAGGCGAACTGGCCGAGGAGCCCTGGATCGCGGGCTGCCCGCGCTGCCGCGGCCAGCTGGTGGAGGCGTGTGCGAGCGCCGGGTTCACCCCGCGCATCGACTTCGCCACGGACGACTATCCGGCGGTGGTCGGCCTGGTCCGCGCGGGTCTCGGGGTCGCGGTGCTGCCCCAGCTCGCGGTGGAGTCGGTACGACCCACGGGAGTCCGGGCGGTGCGGCTGGAACCGGCGGTACGGCGGGAGATCGTCGCCCTCACCCTGCCCGACCTGGCACCGGTGCCGGCCGTGGCGGCGACGCTGGAACAGCTGGCCCGGGCGGCCGGGCACGTGTAGGAGCCCCCTCGCGGGGTCGGCGCAGGGGCCCGCACAGGGTCATGGGCACGCGGCGCGCGTGCCCGGTGTGGGTTGGATTGAAGAAACGTTCCTTCAGGCGTTCGGGGCTGTCTCCCCGCTGGTGGTCGAAGCCGACACCAGGCGGTTTCGGGCCCGTCCCATCAACTCTTCGCGCTCGTCCTCGGTCAGGCCGCCCCACACGCCGTACGGCTCACGCACCGCCAGCGCGTGCGCGGCGCACTCCGCACGGACCGGGCACCTCATGCAGACCTCTTTGGCCGAGTTCTCACGAGCGCTCCGAGCCGCCCCGCGCTCGCCCTCCGGGTGGAAGAAGAGCGAGCTGTCCACCCCGCGGCAGGCAGCGAGCAACTGCCAGTCCCACAGGTCCGCGTTCGGTCCGGGAAGGCGGGAGAAATCTGCCATTACGTGACCCCTTGTAGCCGTTCTGGGCGGATACGGTGCCATCGACCGTACATCTCCGGTCTAAGGAGATGAAAATATGACTCATTGCGAATCTAGCCCCGGACACTGCGAAACGGGAAGAAAATCGGCTAAATGGGGCATAGGTTGTGATGAAAAGTTGAGGGTCCGTCGGGCATGTCTGCATCGTGTTGGCTCCCTCACGTAGAGTGCCGAAGACGGCGTGCGGCCCCGTAACTCTTTCGAGTGACCGTCGTTGAGAGTGCGGAGGCGGTTGAAAAAACAAGCGCTCGGGCAGGCGTCCGAGACGGTCGACCGCACAGGTGACGATTCCGTACCAGCCTGGAGGCTCAAGGTGACGCGCATCAGCTGCGGAGGGCGGTCATGACATCCGTCCTCGTCTGCGACGACTCCCCGCTTGCCCGAGAGGCGCTGCGCCGCGCGGTGGCGACCGTGCCCGGCGTCGAGCGCGTGACCACGGCGGCCAACGGCGAGGAAGTCCTCCGCCGCTGGGGCGCCGACCGCTCCGACCTGATCCTGATGGACGTACGCATGCCCGGCCTGGGCGGCGTCGAGACCGTGCGCCGGCTGCTGTCCGCCGATCCGGGCGCGCGCATCATCATGCTCACCGTCGCCGAGGACCTCGACGGCGTGGCCCTCGCGGTCGCCGCCGGCGCCCGGGGCTACCTGCACAAGGACGCCTCGCGCGCGGAGCTGCGCGCCACGGTGACGCAGGCCCTCGCCGACCCGACCTGGCGGCTCGCCCCGCGCCGCCTGCGCTCGGCGGAGATGGGCGCCGCGCCCACGCTCACCGCGCGCGAGATCCAGGTGCTGGAGGGCATGAGCCACGGCCGCTCCAACGCCGAGATCGGCCGGGAGCTGTTCCTCTCCGAGGACACCGTCAAGACGCACGCCCGCCGTCTGTTCAAGAAGCTCGGCGCCTCGGACCGGGCCCACGCGGTGGCGCTCGGCTTCCGCTGGGGACTGGTCCGGTAGGAAGTGCGCCACGGCGGGGCAGCGGTCCGCCGACCGGATTCCCCCGCCTGCCACGCCGCGGGCGGGGCCGGCCGACACCGGAACACTCCGTGCGCCGGGCGCGCTCCTGACGTCGGGCGCGCTCCCACCGCCCGGGCGGGTCGACCGGGAGCCGGTCTCTCCGGCCGCGCCCCGGGGGCGCGTCGGCGGATGTCGCTCTGTGCTGCGGCCCCGGATGCGAGGGGTGAGCGGGGCCGCGGGGCGGCTCACCTTGCGCGGACCGTGAGCGGAGGGTGCGTCTGCCACGGGATCCCCGGCTGTTCGCACGGGATTCCCGGCCGCATTCGCGGGATCCCCGGCTCTGCTCGCGGAATTTCCGGCCGCTTCTCTGACCTGCCGCGTTGCCCATCATCCCGGGGTGCGGACCCGCCAGTTGCCGTCCCGTGGCCCCTTCCCGGAGCGCGGGATGCGGGCTGCCCGTCGGACGGCCGATGCTCGTTTCGCCGCGGATGCCGCATCCTTGAGATGTGGAGTCTCTCGGGGACGAGTCGGTCGAGCGGAAGGGGAGGGCGCAGGAGATGAGTGCCGGCGCACCTGCTCATAACGCTTCGGTGCACAACCAAGAGCACGTTGCGACGGACCGGACGGCCGCAGGGCACCATGGACCGATGCGCGACGACGAGGCGGGCACGGCCCAGGGGGCGATCGGTGCCCTGGTGCACCGTGCCGTCGACGGGGACGCGCAGGCCACGCACGATCTGCTCGCGCACGTCCACCCGCTGGCGCTGCGCTACTGCCGCACCCGGCTGTCCCGGCTCCCCGGGGACGCGCGCCACTTCGTGGAGGACCTCGCCCAGGAGGTCTGCGTAGCCGTCCTGCTCGCCCTGCCGCGCTACCGCGACACCGGCCGCCCCTTCGAGGCGTTCGTCTTCGCCATCGCCTCCCACAAGGTCGCCGACCTCCAGCGCGCCGCGATGCGGCACCCGGGCTCCACGGCGGTGCCGTCCGACGAGATGCCGGAGCGGCCCGACGACTCCCTCGGCCCCGAGGAGCGCGCCCTGCTCAGCAGCGATGCCGAGTGGGCCAAGAAGCTGCTGGCCAACCTCCCGGAGAACCAGCGCGAACTGCTGCTGCTGCGTATCGCCGTGGGCTTGACCGCGGAGGAGACCGGGCAGATGTTGGGAATGTCACCCGGGGCGGTCCGGGTCGCCCAGCACCGCGCCCTGAGCCGGCTGCGGGCGCTGGCCGAGCAGTAAGAACAGGCGCGGCAACAGTTTCGTACGAACATACGAAGCCGAAGGCGATCTCGAACCGTGGAATTTGCTGGCCACGCTTCCCGTTAGCATGGACATCCGCACCGATCAAGGCCATTTGGGGAAGGTGTCATGACTGCCAACGTCGACGGAGTGCCCGGAAAATTCGCGACACTCGGGCTGACCTACGACGACGTGCTGCTGCTGCCGGGCGCATCCGAGGTGCTGCCCAACGCGGTCGACACCTCGTCCCGCATCTCCCGCAATGTCCGGGTCAACATCCCGCTGCTGTCCGCGGCGATGGACAAGGTGACCGAGTCCCGCATGGCGATCGCGATGGCCCGCCTGGGCGGCGTCGGCGTGCTGCACCGCAACCTCTCCGTCGAGGACCAGGTCAACCAGGTCGACCTGGTGAAGCGGTCCGAGTCGGGCATGGTCACCGACCCGATCACGGTGCACCCGGAGGCCACGCTCGCCGAGGCGGACGCCCTGTGCGCCAAGTTCCGCATCAGCGGCGTCCCGGTCACCGACCCGGCCGGCAAGCTGCTCGGCATCGTCACCAACCGTGACATGGCCTTCGAGAGCGACCGCACGCGCCAGGTGCGCGAGGTCATGACCCCGATGCCGCTGGTCACCGGCAAGGTCGGCATCTCCGGGCCCGAGGCCATGGAGCTGCTGCGCCAGCACAAGATCGAGAAGCTTCCGCTGGTCGATGACGCGGGCGTCCTCAAGGGCCTGATCACGGTCAAGGACTTCGTCAAGGCCGAGCAGTACCCGAACGCCGCCAAGGACTCCGAGGGCCGGCTGATCGTCGGTGCCGCCGTCGGTGCCAGCCCCGAGGCGCTGGAGCGCGCCCAGGCGCTCGCCGCGGCCGGTGTGGACTTCCTGGTCGTCGACACCTCGCACGGCCACAACAGCAACGCCCTCAGCTGGATGTCGAAGATCAAGTCCAGCGTGAACGTCGACGTGATCGGCGGCAACGTCGCCACCCGCGACGGCGCCCAGGCGCTCATCGACGCCGGTGTCGACGGCATCAAGGTCGGTGTCGGACCCGGCTCGATCTGCACCACCCGCGTGGTCGCCGGCATCGGCGTCCCGCAGGTCACCGCCATCTACGAGGCATCGCTCGCCGCCCGCCCGGCGGGCATCCCGCTGATCGGCGACGGCGGTCTGCAGTACTCCGGCGACATCGGCAAGGCGCTCGCCGCCGGTGCGGACACGGTCATGCTGGGCAGCCTCCTCGCCGGCTGTGAGGAGTCGCCCGGCGAGCTGCTCTTCATCAACGGCAAGCAGTTCAAGTCGTACCGCGGCATGGGCTCGCTGGGCGCCATGCAGTCCCGCGGCCAGGGCAAGTCGTACTCGAAGGACCGCTACTTCCAGGCCGAGGTGACCTCGGACGAGAAGCTCGTGCCCGAGGGCGTCGAGGGCCAGGTGCCCTACCGCGGCCCGCTGTCCAACGTGCTGCACCAGCTTGTCGGCGGCCTGCGCCAGACCATGGGCTACGTGGGCGCCGCCACCATCGAGGAGATGGAGTCCAAGGGCCGGTTCGTGCGCATCACCTCGGCGGGCCTCAAGGAGAGCCACCCGCACGACATCCAGATGACGGTCGAGGCGCCGAACTACAGCAGGAAGTGACGCACACGCGCGCGTGAAGCCCTTCAAGGCGTGATCGACGGCGGCCCCGGAACCTCCGGGGCCGCCGTTGTCTTACCCGTCGGCGATACTGGAAGGCGCTGCAACGCAAACGGAAAGGCCACCATCGTGACTGAGATCGAGATCGGGCGCGGCAAGCGCGGGCGGCGGGCGTACGCCTTCGACGACATCGCCGTCGTCCCCAGCCGCCGTACGCGGGACCCGAAGGAGGTCTCGATCGCCTGGCAGATCGACGCCTACCGCTTCGAGCTGCCCTTCCTGGCCGCCCCCATGGACTCGGTCGTCTCCCCGGCCACCGCGATCCGCATCGGCGAGCTGGGCGGCCTCGGCGTGCTCAACCTCGAGGGCCTGTGGACGCGGTACGAGGACCCGCAGCCGTTGCTGGACGAGATTGCCGAGCTGCCCGACGAGCAGGCGACCCGCCGCCTGCAGGAGATCTACGCGGCCCCCATCAAGGAGGAGCTGATCGGCGCGCGCATCAAGGAGGTGCGCGACTCCGGCGTGGTCACGGCGGCGGCGCTCTCCCCGCAGCGCACCGCGCAGTTCTCCAAGGCGGTCGTGGACGCGGGCGTGGACATCTTCGTCATCCGCGGTACGACGGTCTCGGCGGAGCACGTCTCGTCCTCGCACGAGCCGCTGAACCTGAAGCAGTTCATCTACGAGCTGGACGTCCCGGTGATCGTCGGCGGCTGCGCCACGTACACCGCCGCCCTGCACCTGATGCGCACCGGCGCGGCCGGCGTCCTGGTCGGCTTCGGCGGCGGCGCCGCGCACACCACGCGCAACGTGCTCGGCATCCAGGTCCCGATGGCCACCGCGGTCGCCGACGTGGCCGCCGCCCGCCGCGACTACATGGACGAGTCCGGCGGCCGGTACGTCCACGTGATCGCGGACGGCGGCGTCGGCTGGTCCGGCGACCTGCCCAAGGCGATCGCCTGCGGCGCCGACGCGGTGATGATGGGCTCCCCGCTGGCCCGTGGCACGGACGCGCCCGGCAAGGGCCACCACTGGGGCATGGAGGCGGTCAACGAGGAGCTGCCCCGCGGCAAGAAGGTCGACCTCGGCACGGTCGGCACGATCGAGGAGATCCTCACCGGCCCGTCCCACACCCCCGACGGCTCGATGAACGTCTTCGGCGCCCTGCGCCGCGCCATGGCCACCACCGGCTACAGCGAGCTGAAGGAGTTCCAGCGCGTCGAGGTGACGGTCGCGGACAGCCAGCACCGTCGCTGACCCGTACGACGCCAAAGAGGGCGGCCCGTCCACGTGAGGTGGACGGGCCGCCCTTTTCGTGCTGCCGGATCAGAGCTCGGTCACGCCGGCCAGGACCAGGACGGCCCCGCACAGGCCGAAGGGCACGGTCAGGCCGCGGCCTTCTTGGTGCCCGAGAACGCGGCGAACGCGGCGATGGCGATGAACACGAAGGTCAGCGGGTCCGCGTCCTCCTTCCAGGCCTTCTGGACGATGTCGAGGTGGTCGAAGAACACCTCGGAGAAGCCCACGTGCACCAGCTTGGCGATGATCATGGCCTCGCCGACGAGCTGGCCGAGGTAGACCGAGCCGACCGCGAGCAGGGCGGCGGCGATCGGGACGACGGGGTTGCGGCCACCCGCCTTGCCCGCGGCGAGACCGATGACGAAGCCGACGCCGACCGCGGCCCAGCCGATCTCGTGCTTGGTGAGGCCGATGATCACGCCGTACAGGCCGCCCACGACCAGGGCGGCGGCCACGGCGGCGAGCAGGCCGACGACCAGGTTGTCCCGGCCCGGCGCGGGCGGCACCGGCGGAGCGAACGCGCCCGGCTGCGGCGCGTACGGCGCTCCGGGGGCGCCCGGGGCGCCGGCCGGGGGCTGCTGGCCGTACGGGTTGCCGTCCGCCGGACCGTACTGCGGCTGCTGCGGCTGCTGCGGCGGGTATGACTGGCTCATGACAGGAAATCCCCCGTGTTGTGGCACAACTGGATGAACTGGACGAAGAAGGTGGCTGACGCGCACATGCGCGTGTGTGAAGAGCCCGGGGGAGACTAACAGCCGGGGACGACAGCGCCCCCGGCGTTTTCCGCTTGAGACCGCCTCGAGATCCACTCGGGACCGAAGCTACAGCCGGTGCGCCGCCCCCGTCGGCGTCGCTCCCCGGGTGTCCAGCAGCAACTGCGCCTTCACCGACAGCCCCTGGAGGTCGTACGTGCGGTGCTGCTGGACCAGGATCGTGAGGTCCGCGGCGGCGGCAGCTTCGTACAGCGAGTCCGCGCGCGGGACCGGCCGCTCCAGGACGCTCCACGCGGGCACATACGGGTCGTGGTAACTGACGGAGGCGCCCAGTTCCATCAGCCGTACGGCGATCTCGTGCGCCGGGGTGCCCTGCTGGTCGGCGAGGTCGGCCTTGTAGGTGACGCCGAGCAGCAGTACGCGCGCCCCGCGGGCCGACTTGCCGTGCTCGTTGAGGAGGGCCGCGGCGCGCTGGACGACGTACCGGGGCATGCGGTTGTTGACCTGCTGGGCCAGTTCCACCATGCGCAGGGTGCGGCCCGCGTGGCCGGTCAGGTCCTGCGGGACGGCGGGCCCGCCGACGCCCGGGCCGGGCCGGAACGCCTGGAACCCGAACGGCTTGGTCTCCGCGCAGCGGACGACGTCCCACAGGTCGACGCCCAACTCATGGCACAGGACGGCCATCTCGTTGACGAGCGCGATGTTGACGTGCCGGTAGTTGGTCTCCAGCAGCTGCACGGCCTCCGCCTCGCGCAGCCCGCGCGCGCGGACGACCTTGTCGGTGAGCCGCCCGTAGAAGGCGGCTGCCGATTCGGTGCAGGCCGGGGTGAGGCCGCCGATGACCTTGGGGGTGTTGGCCGGGGTGTGCTCGCGGTTGCCGGGGTCGACGCGGCTGGGCGAGTAGGCGAGGTGGAAGTCGCGCCCCGCGCGCAGTCCGGAACCCTTCTCCAGCAGGGGGCGCAGGAACTCCTCGGTCGTCCCGGGGACCACAGGCGACTCCAGGATCACGGTGGTGTGCGGGCGGAGCCGTTCGGCGAGCGTGCGGGCCGCCGCCTCCACCTGGCCGAGGTCTAGCCCGCCGTCGGCGCCGCGCGGGGTCGGCGCGCAGATCACCGCCGTGCGCACCCGCCCGAGCTGGGCGGGATCGGTGGCCGGCCGGAACCCCGTGGCGTGCATCCGGCGCAGCTCGGCGGGGCTGAGCGAGCCCGCCTCGGGACCGGTGGCGTAGCCGATGGTGGGGATGCCCGCGGCCACGGCGGCCTGGGCGAGCGGCAAACCGTAGGGGCCGAGTCCGATGACGGCGAGGTCTGCGGGCATGGCGTGGGCCGTCCTTCCCAATAACCGAAGCGGGACAGGTGCGCAACCGCTGTGGACAAGACGAGCGAGCGCACTGTCACACTAGGAGTAAATATGACCCTTATGTGGGATTGCGTTCGTGTGTCTTCCGGGGGATGCGCGCGAGTTGTCCACAGGTTGGAAGCGCGTGGTGGGTCAACTGTCCGTCGCTAAGGCGATGGGCTTGCACAACGGGCGTCACTGGCTGTGGCGCTGCGTTTGCGTCCAGCCCCGTTCCGGCGCGTGTGCACGGGTGGTGGGGCAGGGGCCGTTGACGCGGCCCCGCGTCGCCACAACTCCCACGCTCTGGCGCGGATGTTGCGGGAGCTGTTCCGATCAGCGTGATCAACGAATCCACAGGACCGGCACGCGAACCAGGCCTGCGAGACCCGGTTCGCTTTGTCGATGTGGCCGCACTCGGCGCAGGTGCGCGAGGTGTACGCCGGATCGATGTACACCACCGGCACCCCCGCCCGGCGGGCCTTGTATGCGATGAACGCCCCCAGCTGGTGAAATCCCCAGCTGTGGAG
Organism: Streptomyces sp. NPDC002671; assembly: GCF_053592475.1. Taxonomy (NCBI): domain Bacteria; kingdom Bacillati; phylum Actinomycetota; class Actinomycetes; order Kitasatosporales; family Streptomycetaceae; genus Streptomyces; species Streptomyces sp. NPDC002671. The sequence continues at coordinate 29,153 of NZ_JBSFVU010000034.1, read as the reverse complement.
GGTGGCCCGTTGGGGCTTGCGAAGCCGTACCCGTTCGCGGATGCCTGTGAGGTCTTCCAGGGCGATGCCGCGACCGGTGCGTTCTGCCTCGGCCACCACGTGTTTCGCGATCTTGTGGTTGATGTCCTTGGCCCGCCGAGCCTCCTTGCGTCTGCGCTTCTTCATGCGGCGTTTGGCGGACGGGGTGTTCTTCTTCTGCAGCTTGGTGCGCAGCCTTCGTTCCCGCAGCCGGACCCGGTTCAACTCGCGCCCGGCCATGATCTCGCCGTCGCTGGTGGTGGCGATGTTGACGATGCCCAGGTCGATGCCGAGGAAGTCCGCCGGATCCGTGTTCGGCGGCGCTTCTGGCACCTCGCAGGTGGCCAGCAGAAACCACATCCCGTCCCGGCTCACCAGGTCGGACTCGCCCTTGCGGTGCAGCGCCAGGGTGGCAAGCTGCTCGGGGGAGGCAGGGAACGCCACGTCCTTCACCCGCCCGCGAACGGTCCGGATCGACACCCGGCGCTCGGCGATCTGCCAGGACAGCATCCGGTCGTCGTACGGCTGCGCACCCTTCGGCCGGAACACGATCGGCTTCTCCGAGGCTCGCCGGTACCGCTTCGAGCCAGGCCTGCCCAGGTTCCCGGCCTTCAGATTCGCCTTCAGGGTGGCGTACGCGTCGCAGGTCTTCTTGATCGCATGCTGGGCAGCCTGTGCGCCCAGCCCTCACTGCGCCTTGATCTTGCTGTAGGTGTGCTCGCGCAGCGCGAAGTTCCTCTTTGCATCCTTCTCGAAGGCAACCTCGCTCGCCCAGCTGGCGGCCTCGTTGCACGCGCGCAGCGTCGCCTCCAGTGCCGCCGCCTGCTCAGGCGTCGGAAGCAGCCTGACCTGCACCGCCAGCTTCACGATTACCGAACGTATGCACCTGTTCGATGTCCCGCTGAACGTTCCCTGCTCGTCACTCGATCGGATGAACCCTGTCACCACAAGGATGCGATCTCGTCCAGTGCTGAAACTCGGGGGGTCTTCGCAAGAAGCTGCTGAAGTCGGGCAAGCCGGTCAGAATTTGGGCATGAGGAGGGGATGAACCGGGCTTCGCCCACCGGGTGCGGCCGACGCGAGCGATCTGCGACAGCGGGAGGCAGCGGTGAGGACAGCGACACTGGGGCCGGAGCAGCGCGCCGAGGCACTGGCGGCGATGGCCGAGCGCGAGCTGGACGTACTGGTGGTCGGCGGCGGGGTCGTCGGCGCGGGTACGGCACTGGACGCCGTCACACGCGGCCTGTCCACCGGACTGATCGAGGCCCGCGACTGGGCGTCCGGCACCTCCAGCCGGTCCAGCAAGCTCATCCACGGCGGCCTGCGCTATCTGGAGATGCTCGACTTCGCGCTCGTCCGCGAGGCCCTGAAGGAGCGCGGCCTGCTCCTGGAGCGGCTCGCCCCGCACCTGGTCAGACCGGTGCCGTTCCTGTACCCGTTGCAGCACAAGGGCTGGGAGCGGCTGTACGCCGGCTCGGGCGTGGCCCTGTACGACGCGATGTCCATGGCCCGCGGGCACGGCCGGGGGCTGCCCCTGCACCGCCACCTGACCCGCCGTCACGCCCTGCGCATCGCCCCCTGTCTGAGGAAGGACGCCCTGGTCGGCGCCCTGCAGTACTACGACGCCCAGATGGACGACGCCCGCTTCGTGGCCACCCTGGCGCGCACGGCCGCCGCGTACGGCGCGAAAGTCGCCAACCGCGCGCGCGTGACGGGCTTTCTGCGCGAGGGCGAGCGGGTCGTCGGCGCCCGGGTGCAGGACGTGGAGGGCGGCGGGGAGTACGAGATCCACGCCAAGCAGATCGTCAACGCCACCGGGGTGTGGACCGACGACACGCAGGCCATGGTGGGGGAGCGCGGCCAGTTCCACGTCCGCGCCTCCAAGGGCATCCACCTGGTCGTGCCGAAGGACCGCATCCACTCCACCACCGGTCTGATCCTGCGCACCGAGAAGTCCGTCCTGTTCGTCATCCCGTGGGGCCGGCACTGGATCATCGGCACCACCGACACCGACTGGGACCTCGACAAGGCCCACCCGGCCGCGTCCAGCGCGGACATCGACTACCTGCTGGAACACGTCAACTCGGTGCTCGCCGTGCCGCTGAGCCGCGACGACGTGGAAGGCGTGTACGCCGGTCTGCGTCCGCTGCTGGCCGGCGAGTCCGACGCCACCAGCAAGCTGTCCCGCGAGCACACCGTGGCGCATCCCGCGCCGGGCCTGGTGGTCGTGGCGGGCGGCAAGTACACGACCTACCGGGTCATGGCCAAGGACGCCGTCGACGAGGCGGTGCACGGCCTCGACATGCGTGTCGCCGAGTGCGTGACCGAGGAGATCCCGCTGCTCGGTGCGGAGGGCTACCGGGCCATGTGGAACGCGCGAGCGCGGATCGCCGCCCGCACCGGACTGCACGTGGTCCGCGTGGAACACCTGCTGCACCGCTACGGCTCGATGGCCGAGGAGATCCTGGACCTCATCGCCGCCGACCCCGCCCTCGGCGAGCCGCTGACCGGCGCCGAGGACTATCTGCGCGCCGAGGTGGTGTACGCCGCCTCGCACGAGGGCGCCCGGCACCTGGACGACGTCCTCACCCGCCGCACCCGCATCTCCATCGAGACCTTCGACCGGGGTACTCGCAGCGCCCGCGAGGCCGCCGAGCTGATGGCACCCGTCCTCGGCTGGGACAAGGACCAGGTCGAGCGCGAGGTCGAGCACTACGAGAAGCGTGTGGAGGCCGAGCGGGAGTCGCAGCTCCAGCCGGACGACCTGACCGCGGACGCGGCGCGGCTGGGGGCGCCGGACATCGTTCCGCTCACCTGACCCGGCGCCGGATATCACCCGAACGAGTGTCCCCGGCCGGGATCTCTGTCCGGGTCCCGGCCGTTCTACCAAGTGCGAGGGCAGAACTCGGCGGCGAGCAGGGCCGGTTCGAGCCGGGGGTCTGCGATCGCGTCCGTGTTCACGCGGAAGGTGAGGACACGCCGGCCGTCGACGGTGGCTGCGGTGCGCACGTAGCTGCCGGATATCCGGCCGTTGTGCCCCCACACCGTGATGCCGCACGGGAGCCTTGTCGGAAAGATCCCCATGCCGTACAGGCCGTGTGCGGCACGGGTGTCGAGCATCTCGCGCAGCCAGTGCGGGGGCAGCAGCCGGCCGCCCAGCAGGGCCGCGTAGAAGCGGTCCATGTCGGCCAGCGTGGTCACCAGCTCGCCCGCGGCCCCGGCCACCCGTGGGTCGAGTCGGGTGACGTCGGAGCCGTCGGCGGAGAAGGCGCGGCCGTGCGGCGAGGGCAGCGTGGTGCGGGCGCCCGGGAAGGAGGTGCCTGTCAGACGGAGGGGAGTGATGATGCGGCGCCGGGCCTCGTCGGCGTACGAGCGGCCGGTGACCCGGTGGATGACCAGTCCGAGCAGGACGTAGTTGGTGCTGGAGTAGGAGAAGCGGCCCGCGCGGGCCGGAGGGAGGGCGAGTGCGATGCGTACGGCCTGAAGCGGGGTCAGGGGGACGATGCCCCGGGTGCCCTGGGCGAAGTCCGGGAGCCCGCTGGTGTGGGTGAGCAGAGCGCGCAGGGTGATGCGCCGGCCGTCGGTGCCGTGCCCGCGGAGTAGTCCGGGCAGGTACCGCTCCACCGGATCGGACAGGGAGAGCCCGTGCAGCGAGGCCAGTTGCAGGACGACCGTCGCGATGAAGGTCTTGGTGACGCTGCCGGCGCGGAAGTGGTCGGCGCGGGCGATGCCGTGGCCGGCCGCCGCGTAGCGGGAGCGGGTGCCGGAGAAGGCCAGCAGGGCCGCCGCGGGCGCCTTGCCCCGGCCGGTGAGCAGCGGCAGGACCGTCTCCGTGGCGCCGGCCGCGGAGGTGGCACCGGCCGCGGTGGTGGCACCGGACGCGGTGGTGGCGAGCAGCAGGGCCAGGAGCACCGGTACGGCCAGGACTGTCCGAAGCGTCGGCATCCGGGCTCCTTACTCGGCGCGGTCGGCTCGGGCTCGTCCGCAGGTCATCAATCCGACAAGCGGAACACATCATTCACCCTGCCCCGTGGTGCACGGACCATGCGTCGCGGCCGGGGACACCCTGGACGTTGCCCACTTGTCGAGTGAGAGACAATGGAGGCTCTGTCAGGGCGGGTTGTTTGAGGGGACGCATGTCGGAGGCGGAGCGGGCGGGGACATCTCGTCAGGAGACTCGGCAGGGCGCGAGCAGTGGTCGTCTCCTCGCCGGGCGGTACCGGCTGGGAGACGTGCTGGGCCGTGGCGGCATGGGCACGGTCTGGCGCGCCGAGGACGAGACCCTCGGCCGGACGGTCGCCGTCAAGGAGCTGCGGTTCCCGTCGAACATCGACGAGGACGAGAAGCGGCGCCTGATCACGCGCACCCTGCGCGAGGCCAAGGCGATCGCCCGGATCCGCAACAACAGCGCGGTGACGGTCTTCGACGTGGTCGACGAGGACGACCGGCCGTGGATCGTCATGGAGTTGGTCGAGGGCAAGTCGCTCGCCGAGGCCATCCGCGAGGACGGCCTGCTGGAGCCGAAGCGTGCCGCCGAGGTCGGGCTCGCCATCCTCGACGTGCTGCGTTCCGCGCACCGCGAGGGCATCCTGCACCGGGACGTGAAGCCGTCCAACGTGCTCATCGCCGAGGACGGCCGGGTCGTGCTCACCGACTTCGGCATCGCACAGGTCGAGGGCGACCCGTCCATCACCTCCACCGGCATGCTCGTCGGCGCCCCCTCCTACATCTCTCCGGAGCGCGCCCGCGGGCACAAGCCGGGTCCCGCGGCCGACCTGTGGTCGCTGGGCGGCCTGCTGTACGCGGCGGTCGAGGGGGTGCCGCCGTACGACAAGGGCTCGGCGATCGCCACGCTCACCGCGGTGATGACCGAGCCCCTGGAGGAGCCCAAGAACGCGGGCCCCCTCCGGGACGTCATCTACGGCCTGCTCACCAAGGACCCGGCCAAGCGGCTCGACGACGCCGGCGCCCGCGCCCAGTTCAACTCGGTGATCCGCGCGCCCGAGCCGGAGTCGATGGAGGCCACGCGGGTGGTTCCGCTGCCTGCGGAGCCCGGCGGGTCCGAGGGCAAGCGGGGCGAGGAGGCGGCGGAGAAGCTGCGCGGGGCGCTGCGCTCGGTCCGCAAGGCGGCGGGCGCGGCCGGTGCCGCGTCGGCCACGCGGCCGAAGAGCGGGGGCGACGCGACCGCGCCGGGCGCCGGCGGGGCCACGGGTGCCGGTGGTGCCGCGGGTGCCGGTGGTGCCGGTGGCGCCGCGGGCAAGGCCTCCGGTGGCGCGGGCGTGGCGGGCTCGGCCTCTGCGGGGGCCGGTGCCGGTGCCGGTGCCGGTGCCGCGGGGAACTCCGCGGCGGCCAAGCCGAGTTCCGGGTGGCCCGTGGTGCCGCCGCCGGACCTGGACCTGCCGCCGCGGTCGGTGCCGAGGGCGCCGCTCACCGATGTGGTGCCCAAACGCACGCTGGTGATCATCGCCGTGGTGGTCGTCCTGGCCGTGATCGGCACCGTGCTGGCCATCGCGCTCAGCGGCGGCGGCAAGGGGGACAAGAACAGCGGCGGGGCCAAGGCGGCGACGAGCGCCAGTGCCTCCGCCAAGAGGGACAAGGGCAACGGCAAGAACCAGGGCGGCGGGAACGGCGGGAAGCAGGCCGACGGCAAGGCCTCGGCCTCCGCCGGCACCGGCTCGGAGGCGAGTCCTGGCGCGTCCGCGCCCAACTCCGGTTCGACCGGGGGCAAGGGCGGCGGGAGCGCGCCGGTCGTGTCGACCCGCAAGGGCGGCCAGGGCTACTCCATCGGGCTGCCCAAGGGATGGACGTACCAGTCCACCGGCGCCGCCGGGGACCGCTACACCGGGCCCGACGGGCAGAAGCTGCTCATCGGCTGGACCGGCACGCCCAAGAGTGACCCGGTGGCGGACTGGAGGACCCAGGAGCACTACATGGTGCGCCCCCAGTACACGAAGATCCGCATCGAGAAGGTGGACTATCGCGGCTGGAACACGGCCGACTGGGAGTTCACCTATGTCGACGGCGGCACCAAGTACCGTTCCATCGACCGGGGTTTCGTGGTGAACGACCAACTCGGCTACGGGCTGATGTACACCGCGAAAGCCTCGAACTGGGACAGTGCGCTGCGCAAGGACACCTGGGAAACGCTGCAGAGGTCGTTCCAGCCCAAGCCGTGAGGTGAGGGCGGGCCCGGTCGGGCCCGGGCCGCGGTCGGTTGAATGCCGGAGAATCCGGCATCCACTCAATGCGCGTTGCCTCCGGCACGTATCGTGAATGGTTGCGGACCGTATGCAGCCGATGTGGATGCGGAACGGGCCGCGAGGCGAACGGATTTGAGCGACCGGACGGCCGGGGGAGGCAACATGGACGACTACGCGGGTCGGGTGCTCGCCGACCGCTACCGCCTGCCTTTGCCGCCCTCCGACGAGTACGAACTGACCGAGACCCTCGCCTTCGACACCTACAGCGGTCAGGAAGTGCTGGTGCGGCAGGTGCCGTTGCCGGAGGTCGTCGAGGCCGAGGTGCTCGACGCGGAGGGGCTGCCCGAGGGGTTCACCGCCCGTGAGCGCGGGACACGCCGGGCGCCCGCGGCCCGGTCCGCGACCCGCCGGCCCACCGATCCCGCCGTGCGGCGCGCCGTCGAGGCCGCGCAGGCGGCGGCCCGCATCCCCGACCACCCGCGCCTCGACCAGGTCTTCGACGTGTTCGCCGAGGGCGGTTCGCTGTGGGTGGTCAGCGAGTCGGTGGCGGCGCGTCCGCTGGCCGCGCTGCTGGCCGAGCAGCCGCTGACGCCGTACCGGGCGGCCGAGGTCGCCTCCGACGTGCTCATGGCGCTGCGGGTGCTGCACGCCCACGGCTGGGTGCACCGCAACATCACCGCCCGCACGGTCCTCGTCTGCGACGACGGCCGTGTGATGCTGACCGGCCTCGCGGTCGGTGCGGCGGAGGAGGCGCTGTGCGGGTACGACCCGGTGCCGGTCCAGGACGGGCCGGAAGGACCGGGAGGGCCGGGAGGCCCGGAGGGACAGTCCGGGGGCGGCCAGGGGTTCGGTCACGCCGGAGGAGGACCCGGCACTCCCGGCGCCGCACCCGCACCCGTACCCCCGCCCGGTGCCGATCCCGACCCCGAGGCCGCCCGGCGTGCCGCCATCCAGGCGCGGGCGGCCGGTGGTCTGCCGCTGCCGGGCGCGAACGGGGCCTCCGACGGCGGCGGGGTGCCCGGTGTGTCCGGGGCGCCGGAGCGGCGGGCGCTGACGACCGGCGAGGACATCCGTGCCGCCCGGGCCGGAGCCATCGCCGCCTACCGGGCGGGAGCCCGGGCCGCCGCCCAGGTGAACGAGACCCGGCAGAGCGGGCGCCCCGCCCTGCCCGGCGCCCGGCCGCCCGCCGAGGGCGACACCGGCGCGGGTACGGGCGACGGCACGGTGCAGCCGCCGAACCCCGCAGGACCGGGCGGCGGCAACACGCCCCCCGGCCAGATAGCCGACCCCTACGGAGTCCACGGCGCCCCCTGGCACGGCGCCACACCGCGCACCGGCCGGTCGCCCCTGCCCGCCCAGCTTCCCCCCGACTCCGGTCAGCCGGGAAGCGGCGGTGTGTCCCTTCCCGCGCAGGCCGCTGCGCCGTCCCGTTGGGACGAGGGCGACGGTGGCGGCGTGGTCCGGCGTGGGCCCGCGAGCGCGCTGGGGGCCGAGCGGGCCCGGCAGGTGCGGATGACCGTGGTGGGACCGGTGACCGAGCGCTGGGCGCCCGAGCAGGCGGGGCCCGTGCACGAGAACTGGCAGCTGGCGGCGCCCATCGGGCCGGCCACCGACCTGTGGGCGCTCGGGGCGCTGCTGTTCAGGGCGGTGCAGGGGCATGCGCCGTACCCCGAGGAGTCCACCGCCGAGCTGGTGCAGCTGGTGTGCGCGGAGCCGCCCGCGTTTGCCGAGGAGTGCGGGCCGATCCGGCCGGTGGTCGAGTCGCTGCTGCGTCAGGACCCCACCGACCGGCTGGACTTCGAGGAGCTGGGCGGCTGGCTGCGCTCGCTGGTGCGGTCCGCGCCCGAGCCGGACGCCGGCAGCCAGGTCGTCACCGTTCCGCCCGCCGACCCGGCCCGGCTGCCGATCATCCGGCGCCGGGGCGAGCTGATGCGGTGGCGGCGACGGCGCGCCGAGCCGCCCGCCATGCATCCGCACGGCCGGCACAAGCGGGCCCCGGAGCAGGCCCGTTCGCCGCGCAACCTCGGCCGGACGCTGCTCCTGCTGATCCTGCTCCTGCTGGCCGGCGCGGTGGCGTACGCGATGCTGTTCATGCCGAAGCAGGGCGGGAGCGGCGCGGCGGACGGGGACCGTACGGGCGCGGCCGGTGAGGTCAGTGCCGCCCCCTCGCCCTCGCCACGGCCGTCCTCCGGGCAGTCGGCGGACGGCAGCCCCTCGGCGTCCGCGCCCGTCACCGAGCCCCAGACGGGCGGCAACCCCTCCGTCGCCGGCGGCTTCACCCTGCGCACGGACCCCGACGGCTTCCAGGTCGCCGTCGCCAAGGGCTGGTCCCGCACGCCCAAGAACGGCAGCGGCCAGGTGGTGTACGCGCAGGGGAACTTCGAGCTGCTCGTCGTGCCGGGAAGGGACGGCGCGGCGACGTACGGCAGCGACCCGATGGTCTACCAGCGGGACAAGGAGGCCGAGCTCCAGCCGTACCGGAACTCCAGCTGGGCCACCGCCAGCGGGCTGCGCACCATCGAGGTGGGCGGACGCACCATGGCCGAGGGGCAGTTCACCTGGACCGATGCCCAAGGCCGCGACCTGTTCGTGCGCAACATGGCGATCCTGCTGAACGGCCGCTACCACATCGTCCAGGTCCGTGGCCCGGAGGCGGAGCGGGACGAGGTGACGCGGCTGTACGACCAGGCCACGGCGACGTACCGCTACACGGGTTGAGCGCCGCGTGAACGGAGCGGGCGGCGCACCGTTCGGTTCCCGTCCGCGGGCAGAAGCGACAACCGTCACAGTGCGGTCTCCTTGGGACCCTGCTTGTTCCCTGCGGGCAGACCGGTCCTTAGTCTGACCCTGTCAAGACCATTGCGGGGCAACGTGAATCAGATGCAGGGCCTGCTCATAGCGGGCCGCTACCGGCTCGCCGATTCGATCGGCAGCGGCGGCATGGGCCGGGTGTGGCGCGCCCACGACGAGGTGCTGCACCGGACGGTGGCCGTCAAGGAGTTGACCGCAGCGCTCTACGTCTCCGAGAGCGACCAGGCCGTCCTGCTGGCCCGCACCCGGGCCGAGGCGCGGGCCGCCGCTCGCATCAACCACTCCGCCGTCGTCACCGTGCACGACGTCCTTGAGCACGACGGCCGTCCCTGGATCGTGATGGAGCTGGTCGAGGGCAACTCGCTGGCCGACGCGGTCAAGGACCGGGGCCGGATCGACCCCCGGGAGGCCGCACGGATCGGGCTGTGGGTGCTGCGCGCGCTGCGGGCCGCGCACTCGGCCGGCGTACTGCACCGGGACGTCAAGCCCGGCAACGTGCTGCTCGGCCGGGACGGCCGGGTCCTGCTCACCGACTTCGGCATCGCCCAGATCGAGGGCGACACCACCATCACGCGTACCGGCGAGGTCGTCGGCTCGGTCGACTACCTCGCGCCCGAGCGGGTGCGCGGCCACGACCCCGGCTCGTCCTCCGACCTGTGGGCGCTGGGTGCCACGCTGTACACGGCTGTCGAGGGCCGCTCGCCGTTCCGCCGCACCTCGCCGCTGAGCACCATGCAGGCGGTCGTCGAGGAGGAGGCCGACGAGCCGGGCCACGCCGGTCCGCTCGGCCCCGTCATCGCCGCGCTGCTGCGCAAGGAGCCGACCCAGCGGCCGGGCGCGGAGGAGGCGGAGCAGATGCTCGCCGAGGCGGCGGAGGGCCGCCGGCCCAGCTCGGCACAGGCGTTCGTGCCGACGCAGGGGGCGGGCGTGGACCGGGGAGGGCAGCCGTACGGCACCGGTACGACGGCCACCGGCGGCTCGGGTTACGGGCCCGGGACGGGCACTTCCGGGTACGGCTACGGGCCGGGTGGCCCGGGTGGCCCGGGCCGTTCCGCCACCGGGCCGACGGCGATGGGGCCCACCATATTGGGCCCGGCCGCGGGTCCGCCGGCGGTCCGCCCCCGGCGGCGGCTGCGCACGCTCGCGCTGGTCGTCGCCGTCGCGGCCGTGCTCGGCGGCGGTGCGGCGGTGGCCTACCAGGGGTGGGCCGGGATGGAGCAGACCACCGTGTCGTCGGGGGGTACGGTCCCGGCCCCGACGCCCTCGGCCGACGCCGGCCCTGGCGCCGGCCCCGGCCAGGAGGGCCCCGTCCCGGACAGCTGGCAACGGTACGACGACCCGCTCGGCTTCAGCCTCTCCCTGCCCAAGGGCTGGACGCGGAAGGTCTACGGCATCCAGGGCGCCCTCAAGCAGATCGACTACTCGCCCGACGGCGGCAAGCACTTCGTCCGCATAGCCGTCGACAGCTCACCGGACTTCGCCGACGCCTACCAGCACCAGAGCGACCTGGAGGAACAGCTCCAGCGGCTCGTCGACTACCACCGCGTGACGATGAAGCCGAACACCTACCGCGACCGCAATGGCTCGCTGTGGGAGTACACCTGGACCGCGCTGAAGAAGGACCCGCCCTACGTTCCCGGGCCGCGCCACGCCATCGAGGAGACGTACTACTCGCGCGCGGGCACCGAGTACGTGATCTACATGTCCTCGCCGGCCGAGGACTGGGCGACGACAAGCAGGCAGTTCAAGTGGGTGCTGCAGAGCTGGCAGCAGCCGAAGACGGGCTGATACGCATCAGGCCAACCCGGCCGGTCGCTCACCCGGCGTCTTGGCCGATCACCGTGCCGGAGCGGATGGGTCCGGTGCGGCATGATGGGGCGCATGGGGACCGAGGGCGCCGACATCCGTGTGATCGCGGGCCGTTACCGCCTTGAGGCGCGTATCGGGCGCGGCGGCATGGGCGTCGTGTGGCGGGCGAGAGACCAGGTGCTGGGCCGCCTGGTCGCGGTCAAGGAACTCCTTGCGGACGACTCGCTCCCCGGCGACGACACCCGCCGCCGTCGTGACCGTACCTTCCGCGAGGCGCGGGCGGTCGCCCAGTTGCGGCACCCGAACATCATCGTCGTCCACGATGTCGTGGAGCAGGACGAACGGCCGTACCTCGTCATGGAGTTGATCGAGGGAAGCTCGCTCGCCGACCGGATCGCCACGCACGGTCCGGTCGACGCCGCGGAGGCCGCCCGGATCGGCATCGCCCTGCTGGGCGCGCTGCACACCGCGCACGAGGCGGGCGTACTGCACCGGGACATCAAGCCCGCGAACGTCCTGGTCGAGTCCGGCACCGACCGGGTCGTGCTCACCGACTTCGGGATCGCACAGGTTGCGGGCGCGACGACCCTCACCGAGACCGGCTCGTTCGTCGGCTCGCCCGAATACACCGCCCCGGAGCGGATGTCCGGCACCAGGACCGGGCCCGAGTCCGACCTGTGGTCGCTGGGCGCCCTGCTGTGCACCGCGCTCAGCGGCGAGTCGCCGTTCCGGCGCGACTCGCTCGGCGGCATCCTGCACGCCGTCGTCGCCGCCGAGATCCGGCCGCCCGTGGAGGCGACGCCGCTCCTGCCCGTCGTACGGGGGCTGCTGGAGCGCGACCCGGACCGGCGGCTGGGCGCGGCGGACGCCGAGCGGATGCTGCGGGTGTACCTGGAGACCGGGCGGACACCACCCGCGCCGGGCGGCGGCACGGGTTCCTCGGGAACGCACGGCACGGGGCGGATCCACAGGATCGGCGTGGGGCGCGCACACAGGGCGGGAAGCGGCGGGGGGCGTACGCCGGAGTCCGGTGCGGGCGGGGAGAGTTCGGCGCATCCCGTGGTGCCGGACGGCGACCGCGCAGTGCCGGATTCCGCAACGCATTCCGCACCGGCCGGTGGCGACAGCCGTGCGACCGAGTCCGACGTGCCCTCGGCGTCTTCGCCGACGCCGACGCCGTACACCCCGACCGAGCGGGACGTACCGCACGCCGGCACCGGCACAGGCGTGCGGCAGCCCGACGCGCCCGGGTCCACCCCGGCCCGGCCGTCCACCCGCGCCGTACTGCTCGCGGCGCTGCTCGTCGCCGCGCTCGCCGGGGCGGGCGTGTCGGGGGCGGTGCTGCTGATGGACCGCGGCGGACACGGGGGCGGTGGCACGCCGGGCGGTACGGCCACGAGCCCGGCGACACGCACCAGTTCGAGCGCGTCGCCGTACCCGACAGCCACCACACCCCGGCCCCCCGGAGTGACCGGCCCCTCGCACGTGGCCGACTCGCACACGGCACCCTCCGGTTACCGCACCGCTCAGGACCCGGCCGGCTTCACCCTCGCCGTACCGGAGGACTTCAAGCGCAGCGCGCAGGGCGAGCGCGTCTTCTACCTGTCCTCCGGTGAGACCTTCCGCCTCGGCATCAGGGTCGCCGAGCCCGAAGAGGGCGGCCCGACGGCCGTGATGAACCGGGCGGCGGCCGACGGGCCGAGCACGAACCCCGGTTACCACGACGGCCGGGTCACCCGGACCGCGCACGCCGGACACCCCGCCGCGCTCTGGGAGTTCAGCTGGAACGGCTTCAGCGCGGCGGAGGGCCCGCGCCACACCTACGACATCTGCTGGGAAGAGAAAGGGCGGTTGTACGACGTGTGGGTGTCGGCGCCGGTCGGGAAGGTACGCGAGGCCCGGGAGTACTTCGACGTGGCCGTGGACACGTTCTCGGCCACGCGCCGGTGACCGGTTTGTGCCCGTGCTGGATGTCCGCGCACTCGGCGCGACATGGGCAGCCCGCCAAGTCGTAAGTTCTACCTGCCGCTTCGACAACGACGCGGTGCGCACGATACTCATGTGACATGACTTCAGACGGCGAACACCCGGCCGACGGACGTCTGATCGGCGGACGCTACCGGCTCGTCGAACGGATCGGGGCCGGACCGACCGGAACCGTCTGGCGCGCCCGGGACGAACAGGGTCAGGGGTACGTCGCCGTCAAGGAGCCCGCGCTGCCCGGCGATCCGGCCGACGACGAGGAGAGCCGGCGGCTCGCACACCGGCTCTGCACGGAGGCGCGGGCCGCCGCCCGGGTGCGGCACCCCTCGGCCGTCACGCTGCACGACGTCGTCACGGAGGCGGACGGACTCCCCTGGATCGTCATGGAGTTGGTCGAGGGAGAGTCGCTGCGGGAGACCGTCCGGCGCGGCCCCCTTACGCCCGCCGAGGCCGCCCGCGTCGGGCTCGCCGTCCTCGGGGCGCTCAGGGCCGCGCACGCCGTGGGGATCGTGCACCGCGACATCAAGCCCGCCAACGTCCTGATCGAGTCCGGCACCGGGCGGGTCGTCGTCACCGACTTCGGTATCGGGGACGGCCACGCCAAGGACGCCCCCGCCGGATTCGTCGCCCCGGAACGGGCCACGGGACGCGGCGCCGGCCCCGCCTCCGACCTGTGGTCGCTGGGCGCGCTGCTCGACGCGGCGACGGGCGACGCGGACACCGGCCTGCTGACGCCGCTGCTCGCCCGGCTGCGCGCACCGCTCCCCGAGGAACGGCCGCACGCCGAGGAGGTCGCGGCGGCGCTCGCGGACTACCTCGGCATCACCGCCGCGGAGGCGGGCTTCTACGGCACCCCGTCGGCACCGGAGCCGGTACGCGAACGGCGCCTGCCCCCGGCCTCCGCACCTGAAGCCGATCCCGCCCCGGACCCCGCCCCGCAGCCCCGCCGCCGCACCCCGCTCGCAGCGCTGGGCCTCCTCCTGGCGAGAAAGCCCGGGGTCGCGTCGGAAATCACCGGAACCGAGTGATCGTCACCCCGACAACGCCCTGATCAGCGCATTTGCTGCCAGTGATCGCTGGCGTCATGTGAGCACTCCGTGAATCCCCATTACCGCCGGGTACACAAAGTCTCCGCTCCGGCATACCCTGCGCGTCATGACGGACTCGCAGGACAAGGACAGCACCGGCACCAACCCGCTCGCGCCCGCCCCGCAGGGCGCCCGCACCGCCGCCGACGTGGTCACCCCGGAACTGGTGGCACAGCTCACCAAGGGAGTCGTCGGTTCCGGCCGTACGGCCAACCACACTCCGTTCACCGGCGAGAAGCTGGCCGACCTGCCCGAGTCCACCCCCGAGGACGTCCTCCGGGCGTTCCAGGCCGCCCGCGCCGCGCAGTCCGTGTGGGAGAAGACCCCGGTACGGCAGCGGGCCGCGGTGCTCCTGCGCTTCCACGACCTGCTGCTGGAGCGGCAGGCGGAGGTCCTCGACCTCGTCCAGCTGGAGACCGGCAAGGCCCGCCTGCACGCGCACGAGGAGGTGCAGGCCGTCGCCGTCGCCGCCCGCCACTACGGCCGCCGGGCCGCCGCCTACCTCCGGCCGAAGCGGCACACCGGCGCCATACCGACCCTGACGAAGGTCACCGAACTGCGCCACCCGCGCGGTGTCGTGGGCCAGATCGCCCCCTGGAACTACCCGCTGGAGCTGTCGGTCGGCGACGCGCTGCCCGCCTTCGTCGCCGGCAACGCGGTCGTGATGAAGCCGGACACGGAGACCTGCCTCACCGCGCTGTGGGCGCGCGACCTGCTCATCGAGGCCGGCCTGCCCGAGGGCGTGTTCCAGGTCGTGCTCGGCGAGGGCCCGGTCGTCGGCCCGGAGGTCGTCCGGCACGCCGACTACGTCTCCTTCACCGGTTCCACCCGCACCGGCCGCGAGGTCGCCCAGGGCGCCGCCGCCCGCCTGGTCGGCGTGTCCCTCGAACTCGGCGGCAAGAACGCCATGCTGGTGCTCGACGACGCCGACATCGAGAAGGCCGCCGCCGGTGCCGTCCGCGCCTGCTTCTCCTCCGCAGGGCAGCTCTGCATCTCCATCGAGCGGCTGTACGTCCACGAGTCCGTCGCCGACGTCTTCCTGGAGCGCTTCGCCGCCCGCACCAGGGCTATGCGGCTCGGCAACTCCCTCGCCTACGGCGCCGACATGGGCTCGCTGGTCGGCGAACGCCAGCTGAAGACCGTCGCACAACACGTGGAGGAGGCGGTCGCGAAGGGCGCGAAGGTCGTCGCCGGTGGTGTGGCCCGCCCGGACATCGGCCCGTACTTCTTCGAGCCGACCATCCTCGACGGCGTCGAGGACTCCATGGCCGTCTGCGAGGAGGAGACCTTCGGACCGGTCGTCTCCGTCTACCGCTTCAAGACCGACGACGAGGCGGTCGAGCGCGCCAACGCCACGCCGTACGGCCTGAACGCGTCCGTGTGGACCAAGAGCCCCCGACGCGCCCTGGACATCTCCGCCCGGCTGCGCACCGGCACGGTCAACGTCAACGAGGGCTACGCGCCCGCCTACGGCAGCGCGCAGTCCCCGATGGGCGGCATGAAGGACTCCGGGCTCGGCCGCCGCCACGGCTCCGAGGGCATCCTGAAGTACACCGAGGCTCAGACGGTGGCCCGGCAGACGCTGCTGCCGATGGCGCCTTCGCTGGGCATGGACGACGAGAGCTACGCCCGGTTCATGAGCCGCAGCCTCCGGCTCATGAAGACCTTCCGGTTCCGCTAGACGACCCCGTTTCCGTCAACCCAGTTCCCGACAAGGAGAGCACGTGTCGCAGGAGAAGTCTGTCCAGGCCCGGGACGAGGGCGAGTACGACTACGACGTCATCGTGGTCGGATCGGGGTTCGGCGGTTCCGTGTCCGCCCTGCGCCTGACCGAGAAGGGCTACAAGGTAGGCGTTCTGGAAGCCGGCCGCCGCTTCACCCGCGACAGCCTGCCCAAGAACTCCTGGGACCTGAAGAACTACCTCTGGGCCCCCAAGCTCGGCATGTACGGCATCCAGCGCATCCACGTGCTGGGCAACGTCATGGTGCTGGCGGGCGCGGGCGTCGGCGGCGGCTCGCTCAACTACGCCAACACCCTCTACGTACCGCCGAAGCCCTTCTTCGAGGACCCGCAGTGGCGGGACATCACCGACTGGCACGAGGAGCTGAAGCCGTACTACGACCAGGCGCAGCGCATGCTCGGCGTACGGCTCAACCCGACCATGACCCCCTCCGACGTGCACCTGAAGGCGGCGGCCCAGCGGATGGGCTTCGGTGACACCTTCCACATGGCGCCGGTCGGGGTGTTCTTCGGCGACGGCAAGGACGCCGACGGCAAGACGAAGGCCCGGCCGGGCGGGGAGGTCGCCGACCCGTACTTCGGCGGGGCGGGGCCCGCGCGCAAGGCGTGCACCGAGTGCGGCGAGTGCATGACCGGCTGCCGGCACGGCGCGAAGAACACGCTCAACGAGAACTACCTGTACCTCGCCGAGAAGGCGGGCGCGGTGGTCCACCCCATGACCACGGTCGTCTCCGTCACGGACGACTCGCGCGGCGGGTACGCGGTGGCGACCCTGCCGACCGACCAGAAGAAGAAGGGCAAGGGGCGGATCTTCACCGCTCGCAGGATCGTCCTGGCGGCCGGCACCTACGGCACTCAGACGCTGCTGCACCGCATGAAGGCCGGCGGCCAGTTGCCGTACCTCTCCGCCCGCCTCGGCGACCTCACCCGCACCAACTCCGAGGCGCTGGTGGGCGCGCAGACCGACAACCGCCGCTACCGCAAGGCGCACGGCGCGCCGAAGGTCGACTTCACGCAGGGCGTGGCCATCACGTCCTCCGTCCACCCGGACGAGAACACCCACATCGAGCCGGTCCGCTACGGCAAGGGGTCCAACTCGATGGGCGGCCTGACCGTCCTTCAGGTGCCGTACGCGGAGGGCTCCTCGCGCCTTCTGGGCTTCCTGGCGAGCGCGGTCCGGCACCCGATGCTGGTCCTGCGCTCCCTGTCCAACCGGCGCTGGTCGGAGCGGTCCATCATCGGCTTGGTCATGCAGTCGCTGGACAACTCGCTGACGACGTACCTGAAGCCCGGCGGCGTCGGCAAGGGCCTGCTGACCGCGCGGCAGGGCCACGGCGCCCCGAACCCCACGCAGATCAAGGCCGCCACCGACGCCGCCACCGCGATCGCCGAGGAGATCAACGGCTT
Organism: Streptomyces sp. NPDC002671; assembly: GCF_053592475.1. Classification (NCBI taxonomy): domain Bacteria; kingdom Bacillati; phylum Actinomycetota; class Actinomycetes; order Kitasatosporales; family Streptomycetaceae; genus Streptomyces; species Streptomyces sp. NPDC002671. The sequence goes on along the minus strand of NZ_JBSFVU010000034.1, from coordinate 12,096 downwards.
CGCGGGCAGCAACGTCGGCGAGCTGATAGGCACCCCGCTCACCGCGCACTTCCTGGGCGGCTGCCCCATCGGCGACTCCGCGGAAACCGGTGTGATCGACCCATACCACCGCCTGTACGGCCACCCCGGCATCTCGGTGGTGGACGGCGCGGCGGTCTCGGCGAACCTGGGTGTGAACCCGTCCCTGACGATCACCGCGCAGGCCGAGCGGGCCATGTCGTACTGGCCGAACAAGGGCGAGGCGGACCCGCGCCCGGCGTCCGGAGCGGTGTACGAGCGCCTGAAGCCGGTGGAGCCGCAGAACCCCGCGGTCCCGGCGGAGGCCTTCGGCGCACTGCGGCTGCCGTTCCTGGGGATGCCGGCGGTACCGCCGAAGAAGTAGCCGGACACAGCAGCGAGGGACCTGCATCCCCCTCCGAACGCAGGTCCCTCGGTTCTTGCCATCTACCGTCTGCTTGATCCGGTACGAGGTTGGATCAACGGACGGCCCGAAGGGTTGCGGGCAGACGCGGAAATGTCGTGTGGCGTGAGTCACATGCAGAGGCGTGAGTCACATGCAGAGGCGTGAGTTGCATGGAGAGGCTGAGTCGCATGTAGATGGGTGTGACTGCGCATGGGCATGCCGAAGGGCCCCGCGGGAGTGAGGCCGCGGGGCCCTTCTTCCGTCAGCACCGACGTCAGAGCAGCGCCGGTGCCTGGGTGCGGCGCCGGGGGGTTGCGCCGCTTGCTCTGTGTGCTCTGTGTGTGCCCTGTGGGGGTGCCTGGCACGGGTGCCTGTGTGCGGTGTACCGCCGGTCGGCCCCGGGCGTCCCCGGAGCCGACCGTTCTCTTGGGTGACCGGGCTGCTGTCCCCTGCCGTCCGGTCACTTACCTGGAGCGAGGTCCCACGGCGCACGGCACGACCCGTACGCCTCACGCTCCAGTGAGCCACGCGTGGTTCTGTCGGGCCCGCCCCTGGCTGGCACGGACATCCCGCTCAACGAAGCGGTCCGCGGGCCGGTCACGCGCCGTACGGGTGAGAGCTCGACCGAACTCGGATGCGACCTTCAGATGCGGCCCCGGCACAGCTCCAGGAGAGTCATCGCGAGGCCCGTGCCCGGCTTGCCCAGGGCGTCCCGGTAGCGGCCGAGGATCTGCATCTCGCGGGCGAGGTGCACGCGCCGGCCGCCGGAAGCGATGCGGGTCTGCTGGACGACGGTGGAGACGGCCATCCGCTCCTGGATGAGGCCGATGATCCGGTCGTCGAGCGAGTCGATGCGCTCGCGGGCCTCGGCGATGGTCTGTTCCGGGGTGATGGTGGTCATGGTTCCGGGCTCCTCGGGAGGTGAGTGCCCCGGCACGACAGGTCCCGGAAAACGACAGGCGCCCCGGGCCTTGTCGGCCCGGGGCGCCTGGGAAGTCGCTTGGCGGTTGGCTCAAGCAGCACGACCATGGCAGCCGGCGGGCCGGGTGCCATAGGTAAAGAGGAAGGTCGAGTGCTTGAGCATGCGGCCAGTATGCCACGGACGCTCCCGCCCCTCCGAGCCGATCAGCCGCACCGGGCGGGCCGTGGGCCCGGGGGTCTGGGGGCGGAGCCCCCAGAACGACGGCCGGGTCATCCACGACCGCCCCGTTAGAATCGGAAGCACAGACCCCCGCCCGACCACCAGAAGGCACCCCGTGTCATCAGCGACTCCCACTGCCGCCACCCCCGACACCGTCCTGGTCGTCGACTTCGGCGCGCAGTACGCCCAGCTCATCGCCCGTCGCGTCCGCGAGGCGCGGGTCTACAGCGAGATCGTGCCCAGCAACATGCCGGTCGCGGAGATGCTCGCCAAGAACCCCGCGGCGATCATCCTCTCCGGCGGCCCCTCGTCCGTGTACGAGGAGGGCGCCCCCCGCCTGGACCGCGCGATCTTCGAGGCCGGCGTCCCCGTCTTCGGCATGTGCTACGGCTTCCAGCTGATGGCGCAGAGCCTCGGCGGCACCGTCGACAACAACGGAGCCCGCGAGTACGGCCGTACCGACCTGCACGTCTCCCGCACCTCCTCCACCCTCTTCGAGGGCACCCCGGCCGAGCAGCACGTGTGGATGTCGCACGGCGACGCCTGCTCCGCCGCCCCCGAGGGCTTCACCGTCACCGCGTCCACGGACCTCGTCCCGGTCGCCGCGTTCGAGAACGACGAGAAGAAGCTCTACGGCGTCCAGCACCACCCCGAGGTGATGCACTCCACGCACGGCCAGCAGGTGCTGGAGCACTTCCTGTACCGCGGTGCGGGCCTGAAGCCGGACTGGACGACCGGCAACGTGATCGAGGAGCAGGTCGCCGCGATCCGCGAGCAGGTCGGCGACAAGCGCGCGATCTGCGGCCTGTCCGGCGGTGTGGACTCCGCCGTCGCCGCCGCCCTCGTGGCCCGCGCCATCGGCGACCAGCTGACCTGCGTGTACGTCGACCACGGCCTGATGCGCAAGGGCGAGACCGAGCAGGTCGAGAAGGACTTCGTGGCCGCGACCGGCGTCAAGCTGGTCGTCGTCGACGCGGAGGAGCGCTTCCTGACCGCTCTCAAGGGCGTCAGCGAGCCCGAGGAGAAGCGGAAGATCATCGGCCGCGAGTTCATCCGCGTCTTCGAGCAGGCGCAGGCCGAGATCATCGCCGACGAGGGCCCGGCGGTCGAGTTCCTCGTCCAGGGCACGCTCTACCCCGACGTGGTCGAGTCCGGCGGCGGCACCGGCACCGCCAACATCAAGTCCCACCACAACGTCGGCGGCCTCCCCGAGGACCTCGAGTTCAAGCTCATCGAGCCGCTCCGGAAGCTGTTCAAGGACGAGGTCCGCATGGTCGGCCAGGAGCTGGGCCTGCCGGAGGAGATCGTCCAGCGCCAGCCGTTCCCGGGCCCGGGCCTCGGCATCCGCATCGTCGGCGAGGTGACGAAGGAGCGTCTGGACCTCCTCCGCGACGCCGACGCCATCGCCCGCGAGGAGCTGACCGCGGCCGGCCTGGACCGCGACATCTGGCAGTGCCCGGTGGTCCTGCTCGCGGACGTCCGCTCCGTCGGCGTCCAGGGCGACGGCCGCACCTACGGCCACCCGATCGTGCTGCGCCCGGTGTCCTCCGAGGACGCCATGACCGCCGACTGGTCCCGGCTGCCGTACGAGGTCCTCGCCCGCATCTCGACCCGCATCACCAACGAGGTCCGGGACGTCAACCGGGTCGTCCTCGACGTGACCTCGAAGCCGCCGGGCACCATCGAGTGGGAGTAGTCCCGCCCGCTGTGAAGGTCATGTCCGCCTGAGAGTGCGCACCGGCTCTCCGGGCTTCCAGACCTGGACGACGAGGTACTTGTCGTCCTCGACGTAGGTCCGTACGACCTCCGTCAGTTCGGTGCGGAAGAGGTGGAACGGCTGCGGCGGTTCCACCTCTTCGACGTACGCGGCCTTGACCGCGCCGTCCTCGACCTCGTACGCCCGCCCGCTGATCCGTACGTCCCCGCCGGTCATGTCCGTGCCCTCACCGGGGTTGGACTGGAGCGCGAAGCGCGGGTCGCGGAGCAGGTCGAGGGCCTTGAGGGAGTTCGTCATCATGCCGAGCCACAGCTCTCCGTGCAGGAAACGGACCTCCAGTCCGCTGGTGCGGGGGGAGCCGTCCCTGCGCAAAGTCGCGAGGACGTGGTGGCGGTGGGCACCGAAACGCTCCTCGGCGATCGCTGCCAGTTCGGGTGCCGCGGTGGTGAGGGATGCCCAGTTCGTCGACCGGTTCGCTTGCGTCATGCGCGCCAGTGTCACAAGCAAACCGGACAACCTCTGTCGGGTATTCGATGCGTACGTCATCTTTACAGCACAGCTCTGCCCTTTTGCGCTGACCGGCGGTAACTTCCGGCCGTAAAGCAAACTCAGCGCTGGAGTACGTATGCAGGGACACACCCCGCCGCTGCCGCTGCCCACCGACCAGCTGCAGTTCGCCATGCCGCCGATGCACGACTCGGTCGAGGACGAACGCCGGCACCGCAAGGAGCGCCTTGCCGGTGCCCTGCGGATCTTCGGGCGGAAAGGGTTCGAGGACGGGGTGTCGGGGCACATCACCGCACGCGACCCGGAGTTCACCGACTGCTTCTGGGTCAACCCGTTCGGGATGCCGTTCAGGCATGTCACCGTCGGCGACCTCGTCCTCGCCAACCAGGACGGCCAGGTCGTCGAGGGCCGCTACCACGTCAACCAGGCCGCCTTCACCGTGCACGTCCAGGTGCACGCGGCCCGCCCCGACGTCGTCGCCGTCGCCCACTGCCACTCCGTGCACGGCCGGGCCCTGTCCGCGCTCGGTGACCTCCTCGACCCGATCACCCAGGAGAGCTGCGCCTTCTACGAGGACCACGCGCTCTACGACGCCTACACCGGCGTCACCGTCGACGCCGAAGAGGGCCGCCGCATCGCGACCGCGCTCGGCTCCCGCAAGGCGCTCGTGCTGCGCAACCACGGGCTGCTCACGGTCGGCGACTCGGTGGACGCCGCGGCCTGGTGGTTCCTGTCGATGGAGCGGTCCTGCCAGGTGCAGCTGATGGCGAAGGCCGCCGGCCGCCCGGTCCTCATCGACCACAAGCAGGCCGTGGCCACCCGCGAACAGCTCGGCGGCGACCTGGTGGCGTGGATCAACTACCAGCCGCTGTGGCAGGACATCAGCCGCAGCGAACCGGATCTGCTCAGTTAGCGCACCGGTGGAGATCCACGTGGTAACCGCCGCCGGGGTGGCCGGCAACCGGTGCATCGTCCAGGTGACGGAGTAGACGCGAACGGCGGAGCGGACGCGAACGGCGGGCCGGCGGCATCCGCGCAGCGAGGCCCCGCAAAGACGCTTCACAGAACCGGCCGGGAGAGTATGGGCGAGGATTGAACCGACCCCGCTCGTCGTACGTATCGTCGGGTGAGGGCCCGGCACGGCGGCGAGAGGCGGTTACCAGCGATGACTCACAGTATTCGAACGGACACGCACACCGGTCATGTTCACGGTCGCCGCGACTGGCGGGACAGTGCCGCCCACTACGCTCTCCTTCCCCTCCGCGTCTTCCTCGGCGTCACCTTCATCTACGCCGGCCTGGACAAGCTCACCGACAGCGCCTTCATGAAGTCCGGCGGCGCCGGCTCCATCGGCGAGACGATGCGTTCGGTCCGCGACACCGCCGCCATTCCGGCCCTGGTCGACCTGGCCCTGAAGAGCCCGGTCGGCTTCGGATACGCCATCGCCCTGGGCGAACTGGTCGTCGGCATCGGGACCCTGCTCGGACTCCTCGGCCGCCTGGCCGCGCTCGGCGGCGCGCTGATCTCGCTCAGCCTGTGGCTCACCGTGAGCTGGACCAGCACCCCCTACTACTACGGCAACGACCTCGCCTACCTGATGGCCTGGCTGCCCCTCGTCCTCGCCGGCGCGCCCTACCTCTCCGTCGACGCGGCCTGGCGAGCCCGGCGCCGGCAGCGGACGGGCGGCTACCGCTAGCCGCCCCGGGCCCCTGCGGCCTAGGCGCCGCGTCGTCTGCGTATGCCCCGGGCCACGGCGGCCGTGACACCGGCCAGGAAGAGGCCGCCCACGACCAGCGGCACGGCCACGACCCACGAGGTCTCCCACAGGCCGCCCGCGGCTCCGGCGAAGACGGCGGCGGTGGCGGTCAGGGAGAGCCCGGCGACCAGCTTCCCGGGCTGGAACTCATGACGCAGCACGGCTCACCTCCACGCGTCCCAGTCCGACCTCGAGATCGACTTCCAGCGTGCCCGCGTCCTTGCCACCCTTGACCGGTGACAGCGTCGCCGTTCTGTGCCGGCCAGGCTGCACGTCCACGTCCTTTCTGCTCTGGCCCGGCAACCGGATGTCGCCCAGCCCCACGTCGATGTTCATCCGGACGGTCGCGTCCGCCGGCACGATCAGCTTCAGCCGCCCCGCGCCCACCCGGGCGTCAGTGGCGAGGGACTGCCCCTTGGCGAGGTGCAGACCGGTCAGGTCCAGGGTGCCGTCGCCGGTGCCGAGTTCGTACGCGGACCGTACGTCCGCCGCCGTCGCGGGCTTCCAGGATGTGTGTATCCAGTGCGTCGTGATGTCCCTGGGCAGAGCCGCCGACCCGGCGAGCAGCACCGCCGTGACGAGCGCCAGGAACACCGACCCGGCGCCCGTACGCCCCAGGAACGAGCTGACCGTGATGCCCAGCCCGAAGGCCGCGAGCGCACAGGCCAGGCCCATCTGCAGGCTGGTGCCCAGCGGATGCGTGTCCCACGTCAGCCCGGTGCCCAGGCCGCCCGCCGCCAGGGCCAGCAGGAACACCCAGCCGCCGATCCAGCGCGGGCCGCGCGGTCTCGGGGGCGTGGTGCTCGGCGGCCGTGTGGACCCGTGGTGCGTCCAGGGGGTGGCGATGCCGACGTCGAGGGCCGAGACGACGTCCCGGTCGCGGGTGTCGCCGGGGCCCCACAGATAGCCGGTGCCGCCGAAATGGGTGCCGTCCTTGACGATCGGGTCCCGCCACCACGAGGGATAGCCGGTGAAGACCGGGGGTGCCTGCGCCTCCGGCGGGGCGTCGGCCGCCGCCTGCGCCGCCAGCGGGTCCGTCTCGGCGGCGCCGCGCCGCCGGGACCAGTACCCGGCACCGGCCAGCAGCAGGGAGAGCACGACGGCGAAGGTCAGCACGCCGCCGTTTCTCAGCATCGTCAGGAACACCCCGCAGCCGACCAGAGCGAACAGCACGGCGGCCAGCGCCTGACCGTCGACCCGGCCCGTCAGCAGCTTGCGGACCTCGTTCTCCTCCTCGTCCTCGTACGGAATGACGAGCCAGGCGAACCCGTAGAAGATGAGGCCCAGGCCTCCGGTCGCGGACAGCACGGCCAGGGTGATCCGGAAGATCACCGGGTCCATGTCGGTCTGCCGCCCGAGTCCCGCGCACACGCCGGCGATCATCTTGTGCCGGCGGTCGCGCCGGAACCGGTCGGGGGCCTCGGCGGCGTCCTGCTGTTCCCGCTCCCGCTCCCGCTCCCGCTCCCGCGCCTGCTTGTCTGCGCCGGCGCCGGTGTTGGTGCCGGCGGTCGCGTCGGTGTCGCTGCTCGTGCCGGCCGCTCCCGTCTTTCCCGTCGCGGCGGGCCCGGCATCCGTCGGTCCGGTGCCCGGGGCCGGGCGCGGGCCGGTGCCGGGTCCCGGACCCGTCGCGGCGTGCTCGTGATCCGTCATGCGTCCATGGTGACGGCCCGGCCGCCGCGACGGCAGTCGGGACGACCCTGGGCGAACCCTGAAATCGGCCCTGAGACGGGACCGGGAAGCGTTCGACGAGCGAAGACCGGCCGGGCCGGGCGCCCCCGAGGAAGATCAGGGGAGTCTTAGGGCAGACCCTGATGCCCGGCGCCGTCGGCCATGTGACCATCGATGGCATGCCGGAAGCCGCAGCACTGCCACTCGACGACCCGCGGCCACCGCGCAAGCTCTACCGCAGCAGCGACGGACGCTGGTTGGGGGGAGTGGCGCGGGGCCTCGCCGGGCATCTCGGGCTGCCCGTGATCTGGGTGCGGCTCGTCTTCGTCGGCCTGTTCATGGCCCATGGCTTCGGCGCGCTGCTGTACGCGGCGTTCTGGTTCTTCGTCCCGCTCGGCGTCGGCGGTGTCGGCGCGGAGAAGCACTCGCTGGTCGGCACCGAGACCGCGCCGGACGGCCGCCGGAAGCTCGTGGCCCGCAAGCCGGACAAGGGACAGCTCGTCGCGCTGCTCCTCATGGTCATCGTGTCCGTGGTCTTCGTGAGCAGCGTCAACCTGGGCGGCGCCGCCAAGGTGTATCTCGTGCCCATCGTCCTCGTGGCGGCCGGTGTCGCCCTGGTCTGGCGCCAGGCGGACAACGCCCGCCGGGCCCGCTGGGTCGAGGTCGGGCGCAAGCGCCACACGCTCACGCTGCTGCGCGCCGGCGTCGGCGTCCTGCTCGTCACGGCGGGCGTCTCCGCCATGTTCTGGCTGCAGGGGTCGGCCGCCCACCTCGGCGCGGTCCTCCAGGCCGCGCTCGCCGTCCTCGTCGGCATCACGCTGCTCGCGGGTCCCTACCTCGTCCGCATGACGCAGGACCTGTCCGAGGAACGCCTGATGCGCATCCGCGCCCAGGAGCGCGCCGAGGTCGCCGCCCACGTCCACGACTCGGTGCTGCACACCCTCACCCTGATCCAGCGCAACGCCGACAACGCCAACGAGGTCCGCCGCCTGGCCCGCGCCCAGGAGCGCGACCTGCGCACCTGGCTGTACAAGCCGGAGGGCACGGGCAAGGACGAGGCCGACGAGCCGGACACCGTCGCCGAGGCGGTCCGGCGCAACGCCGCCGAGGTCGAGGACAAGCACGGCGTGCCCATCGAGGTCGTCGTGGTCGGCGACTGCCCGCTGGACGAGAGGACCGGCGCACAGATGCAGGCCGCGCGCGAAGCGATGGTGAACGCCGCCAAGTACGGTGGCGAGGGCGGTGCCGTACAGGTCTATGCGGAAGTCGAGGGCAGGACGGTCTTTGTGTCCGTGCGCGACCGCGGTCCGGGCTTCGACCCCGACTCGATACCCGCCGACCGCATGGGCGTTAGAGAATCGATCATCGGCCGCATGGAACGCAACGGCGGTACGGCCCGGCTGCGGTCGGTGCCGGGCGGTGGTACGGAGGTCGAGCTGGAGATGGAGAGGGCGGAGAAGACGTCATGAGCGACGCGACCGAGGCGAACGGCACGAACGGCACGGCGGAGACGGGCGGCCGGCATGTGCGGGTGGTGCTCGTGGACGACCACCGTATGTTCCGCGCCGGTGTCCAGGCCGAGATCGGCCGGACCGCCGAGACCGGTGTCGAGGTGGTCGGCGAGGCCGGTGACGTCGACCAGGCGGTCACGGTCATCACCGCGACCCGGCCCGAGGTGGTCCTCCTCGACGTCCATCTGCCGGGCGGCGGCGGGGTCGAGGTGCTGCGCCGGTGCGCGGCGCTGATGGCGGACACCGAGCGGCCCGTGCGCTTCCTCGCGCTGTCCGTGTCGGACGCGGCGGAGGACGTGATCGGCGTGATCCGCGGCGGCGCCCGCGGCTACGTCACCAAGACCATCACCGGCACCGACCTGGTCGACTCGATCTTCCGCGTCCAGGAGGGCGACGCCGTCTTCTCCCCGCGCCTGGCCGGCTTCGTCCTGGACGCCTTCGCCTCCACCGACGCCCCGCCGGTGGACGAGGACCTGGACCGCCTCACCCAGCGCGAACGCGAGGTGCTGCGACTGATCGCCCGGGGCTACGCCTACAAGGAGATCGCCAAGCAGCTGTTCATCTCGGTGAAGACGGTCGAGTCCCACGTCTCGGCGGTCCTGCGCAAGCTCCAGCTCTCCAACCGCCACGAACTGACCCGCTGGGCGACCGCGCGCCGGCTGGTCTGACCGCCCCTTGCGAACTCCGGAGACTCAGACAGGGGCTGAGTGACGACCGCCGGTCCGAGAGGCCCACGCCAGGACTATGCGGCGTGGGCCTCGAACCACAGGGAACCAAGATCGTGCCCTGCCGTGAGCCGGACATCGGAGTCAAGGGCAGCGGCCAGGGTGCGCAGCAGGCCGATGGTTGGTGTGGTTCCGCCTTCCTCGATGCATTCGATGTCGTCCTGGGTCATCCCGGCCCGTTCGGCCAGTTCCACCGAGGTCAGTCCCAGGGCCGTCCGTCGGTCGTACAGTGCCTTGCCGAAGGCCAGTGCCTCCCGGATGGCGATCCGTTCCGGGTCGTCGGTCTCGGCACCTGACGGTGCCCAGCGAACGTGTTCGCCAGCCATCACGCCTCCCTCGTGTACGTGTCGGTCGCCACTCCATGATGCTCGTTTTCGCAGAGCTTCTGGGCACTCACGGCTCGGTCGATCTGGGCCTGGTCGTGTTGCCTCGTTTTCCGGAAGACGGTCAGGAGCACGATGGTCCGGTTCGGGGCGAACCAGTACGTGATGCGTGGAGCGATGTCCCGGAAGCGGAGTCGCAGCTCTCGTACCGGTCCCTCAAGGTGATCGGACCACGGTCCGCGGAGGCCGGGACCCATCTCTGCCAGCAGCCCGACGACCTCGTCGACGCGCTTGAACTCGTGGGGGTGTCCAACGTCGTCCGACGTGTTGCGTCACTGCATGTCCCCGTGGGCGTCACCGGGCTTGTGCGAGATTTCAAACCAGACCGTCTTGCCGATGCCGCAGGTGCGGGGCTCCGCGCCCCAGTTGTCTGCCAGCGCTGCCACCAGGTGCAGGCCCCGGCCGGTCTCGTCGTCCGCTGACGCTTCCCGCGGAGTTGGCAGACGGTCGTTCGCGTCAGCCACCGACACGCGGAGGCGGTCTGTCTCCAGGATGACCCGGGTCCAGATTTCGCGGCCCGGGGAGACCTTCGCGTGGCGGTAGGCGTTCGTCATCAGTTCGCTGAGCAGCAGGACCGCCGTCTCCGTCACCTCGTCCGGGAGTTTCCAGGAGGTGGCCTGTTCGCGGAGGAGGGTCCGGGCCCGGCTCACGCTGCGGGCGTGGCGGGGGAGGCGCCACTCGATGTCCTTGGGGAGCCCGGGGGTCGTGGGCGGCGTCGGCATGCGCGGTTCGTTCCTTGCGTGTGGTTCTCCGTCATTTGGCCAGCCCAGGCTGGTGGTTCGCGCGTAGCCTCGGGAGTAGCGGAACGGGTACACAGCGTGCTTGTACACGGTGTGGCAGCGGGAGGCGGGTGGGTGCGTGGCTTCGGGGGACTCCCAGCAGGCGCAGCAGAACTGGCGGTACTGCGGTGGCCAGGTCAAGTTGTGGCGGGAGGAGGCGGGGGTCAGTCGCCAGGCCCTGGCTGACGAGGCCGGGTACGACTACGAGTACGTCAAGTCGATGGAGTGCGGGAGGCGGCGGCCGACGCTGAGGTTGTTGCAGGTCGCGGACCAGCTGTGCGGGGCGAGGGGAAAGTTGACTGCGGCGCACGAGTTTCTGAAGCCGGAGAAGTACCTCTCGTACGCGGAAGAGTACGTGCAGCACGAGGCCGAGGCCGCTGTCCTGAGCTCTTACCAGCCTCTGCTGATTCCAGGGCTGTTGCAGACTGAGGAGACGGTTCGGGCCCACCTCAACGCACACTTTCCTCCGCTCGACGACGAGACGATCGAGGAGCGGGTCGCGGGTCGGATGGAGCGCCAGTTGTCGCTCGAACAGCGAACCAAAGCCTTCAACTTCGTCATTGGCGAGCTGGCGCTAAGGAACCGGGTTGGTGCCGTGGAGGCTCACCGGAGGCAACTGTGCCGGTTGGTGGAGACAGGGAAGGCTCGCAACATCACAGTCCAGGTCCTGATGTTCTCAGGGTCTGGGCCCGAGCTTGACGGGCCCTTCGTAATGTTGGAGACGGCCGAACACGAAACACTGATCTACGAGGAGGGGCAGGCAACGGGAAGGCTGTATGGCGACCCGGATAGGGTCAGCATCGTTGCCCAGCGCCATGCGATGATCCTTCGGAAGGCTTTCAGCCCTGACGAGTCGGCGCGCTTCATTGAGAAGTTGGCGGAGGAGCTATGCCCACCGAGCTGATGTGGTTCAAGTCCAGCTACAGCAGCACCGGCGGCGGCGAATGCCTCGAAGTCGCCTACACCTGGCGCAAGTCCAGCTACAGCAGTGAAGCCGAGGACGCCTGCCTCGAAGTCGCCGCCTGCCCCCACACCATCCACGTCCGCGACTCGAAGCTCGGCGCTCGAAGCCCCCGCTTCGGGGTGCCCACGGATGCCTGGGCCGCCTTCGTCACCTACGCAGGCCGCGAGGTCTGAGCCCCGAGCTTCGGGCTTCGAGACCCGAGCCCTCTTTTCAAGGAATGGGCGGAAAGAAACAACCCACCCTCCCGCCCTCCCCGTGTCCAACGGCCGCGTATACCAGCCGACATGACTTTTCGTGATCGGCTTGCAACGCGCCGTCGCGAACCTCTAGCGTTCGCAGCAACAAACAACCCCGGTCGGGTGCTACCAACACCCGCCGGGGTCTCACCTCAAGATCGAACAGGACGATCTCGTGGCTTACGAAAACTCTAGCGCCGCCCCGCCCGCGCCCGCATCGCATCCCATGGCCAAACCCGGCTACGGCAAACGCAACGCCCCCGATCAGCTGCCGCCCCGGCCCGGCGACTTCGCTCACCTCCCGGC
>NZ_JBSFVU010000033.1:0-79602 GCF_053592475.1 Streptomyces sp. NPDC002671 | reverse complement strand
AACACGTACTTCGGCTGGAAGTGGATGTCCGCGATCACCGGGATCTGCGACTTCTTGGCGATGGTCGCCAGAACGTCGGCGTCGTCCTGCGTCGGGCAGGCCACCCGCACGATCTGGCAGCCGGACGCGGTCAGCTCCGCGATCTGCTGCAGCGTCGCGCCGACGTCCGACGTACGCGTCGTGGTCATCGACTGGACCGAGACGGGCGCGTCTCCGCCGACCGCCACGCTTCCGACCTGGATCTGCCGGCTCTTGCGGCGCTCGGCGAGCTTGGTCGGAACGGACGGCATGCCGAGAGAAATCGCAGTCATCTGCTGTGCAACCCCAAGTCGTGGATCAAGGTCCGGCCCCATGAACGGCGGGCTCCAGGCTTCGAGATTACGACACCGCCCTGGGCCCGAGCACATCCCACCCGACAAAGCCACTCAATGGAAGGCGGCCCGGAACACAGAGTTCCGGGCCGCCTGGAACGTCGGATGGCTACGAGATTTTCACCGGGTTAACCAGGTCCGCGATCAGTACCAGGACGGTGAAGCAGACGAAGATCCCGGCCACCACGTACGCCACCGGCATCAGCTTGGCCACGTCGAACGGGCCGGGGTCCGGCCGGCGCAGCACCCTCGCCACCTGCCGCCGCAGCGACTCCCACAGGGCGCCGGCGATGTGGCCGCCGTCGAGCGGGAGCAGCGGGAGCATGTTGAACAGGAACAGGGAGAGGTTGAAGCCGGCGAGCACGAACACGAACATCGCCACCTGCTGAGAGGCGGGGATGTCCAGGGTGGCGATGTCACCGGTGATGCGGGCCGCGCCGACGATGCCCATCGGGGAGTCCGGCTGGCGCGGGGCGTCACCGAAGGTGGCGTCCCACAGGGCGGGGATCTTGCCGGGCAGGGCGACGAGGTTGTCGACGGCGTCGCCGACCCGGTCGGTCATCCAGGTCACGGACTCGCCGAAGCTCTGCTGGAAGACACCGGTGGCGGCACTGAAGCCGAGGAAGCCCGCCTTGACGTACTTGCCCTGGACGTAGGCGCCGCTGGAGTCCTTCTTGGTGACCTGGTTGGTGGCGATCTTCGCGTGCAGCGTGAGCGGCCGGCCGTGCCGCTCGACGACGATCGGGACGGTCTTCCCGGCGCTGTCACGGATGAGGTCGGACAGCGTGTTCCAGTCCTTGGTCGGCTTGCCGTCGAAGGAGACGATCTTGTCGCCCGCCTTCATTCCGGCGGCCTGGGCCGGGGAGGCCTGGTCGGACTTCTTGCAGCTGTCGCGGTTCTCGCTCTGCGCGATGACGCAGGGCGAGACCGAGGCGACCGTGGTGGTCTGCTGCTGGATGCCGAAGCCCATGAGGACGGTGAGGAACAGGCCGATCGCGAGGATCAGGTTCATGAACGGGCCCGCGAACATGACGATGACCCGCTTCCACGGCTTGCGCGTGTAGAACATGCGCGTCTCGTCGCCCGGCTTCAGCTCCTCGAAGGCCGCCGAGCGGGCGTCCTCGATCATGCCGCGCCACGGGGAGGTGGAGCGGGCGGAGACCCGGCCGTCGTCGTCCGGCGGGAACATGCCGATCATGCGGATGTAGCCGCCGAGCGGGACGGCCTTGATGCCGTACTCGGTGTCGCCCTTGGTGCGCGACCAGATGGTCGGTCCGAAGCCGACCATGTACTGCGGGACGCGGATGCCGAAGAGCTTGGCCGTCGACAGGTGCCCCAGCTCGTGCCACGCGATGGACACGAGCAGGCCTACTGCGAAGACCACTATCCCGAGGATGAACATCAAGGTCGTCATGCACGCGCCTCCGCGTTCGCCGTCCGGTGGGTCAGTTCACGGGCCCGGGCCCGTGCCCAGGTCTCCGCTTCGAGGACGTCCGACACGGTGAGTGAAGTTCCCGCGTCCGGGGTGCCGTGCTCGTCGACCACCCGGATGACGGTCTCCATGATGCCGTTGAAGGGCAGCGCGCCGCTGCGGAAGGCCTCGACGCACTCCTCGTTGGCGGCATTGAACACCGCCGGGGCGGTGCCCGCGAGCCGCCCCACGTGCCGGGCGAGGTTCACCGAGGGGAAGGCCTCGTTGTCGAGCGGGAAGAACTCCCAGGTGGAGGCCTTGCTCCAGTCGAAGGCGGGGGCGGCGTCCGGGATGCGCTCGGGCCAGCCCAGGCCGATGGCAATGGGCCCGCGCATGTCGGGGGGCGTCGCCTGGGCGATCGTGGAGCCGTCGGTGAACTCGACCATCGAGTGGACATACGACTGGGGATGCACGACCACCTCAATGCGGTCGAAGGGAATGTCGTAGAGGAGGTGCGCCTCGATGACCTCCAGCCCCTTGTTGACCAGCGTGGCGGAGTTGATCGTGATCACCGGGCCCATGGCCCAGGTGGGGTGCGCCAGGGCGTCCTCGACGGTGACGTGCGCCAGCTCCTGCTTCGTACGGCCGTGGAAGGGGCCGCCGGAGGCGGTGACGACCAGCTTGCGCACGTCCGCGCGGCTGCCGGCGGCGAGCGCCTGGAAGAGCGCCGCGTGCTCGGAGTCGACCGGGATGATCTGGCCGGGCTTGGCGAGCGCCTTGACCAGCGGGCCGCCGACGATCAGCGACTCCTTGTTGGCGAGCGCGAGGGTGTGGCCCGCCTTCAGGGCGGCGAGGGTGGGCGCGAGGCCGATGGAACCGGTGATGCCGTTGAGGACGGTGTGACAGTCCGAGGCGGCGACCTGGGTGGCCGCGTCCGCTCCGGCGAGGATCTCGGGCAGCGGCTCCCCGGTGCCGTACCGCTCGGCGAGCGCCTGGCGCAGCGCCGGTACGGCGTCCTCGCGGGCGACCGCGACGGTGCGGACGCGCAGCCGGTGCGCCTGCTCGGCGAGGAGGGCGACACGGGCGCCGTTCGCGGACAGGGCGGTGACCCGGAAGCGGTCGGGGTGGCGCAGGACCAGGTCGATGGCCTGGGTGCCGATGGACCCGGTGGAGCCGAGGATCACCACGTCCTTCGGGCCGTCTCCCGCGAAGGGGTCGTACACGAGGTGCGGGTCGGCGAGGGGTGCGGGACTGGCGGGACTGTCGGTCATCCCTCCATTGTGGCCGCTACCGCCGACGGCCAGGACAGGGCGTCCCTCGGGCGGGTGCGTTAACAGTTTTCGTCGCCGGATGGAGTGATTTTCCGGTTGTGGAGTCATGGTGAAGATCGTGTGATAACACTTCATTCCCTGGGCCGGTGGACGGCTGACTCGCACTGACCCGGACTGCCCCGGACCGACTCGGACCGGCTCGGGACCACTTCGCGGACGACATCCTTGGGGGGATCTCTCCATGCGTACTGCGCGCATACGCGCCGCCCTGCCCGCCGCCCTCGCGGGCGCGGCCCTGCTCACCGGCACCATGCTCAGCACCCCGGCCCAGGCGGCCGGCGGAGTGCAGATCTACCACGTCTGGTTCGACAGCCCGGGCGCGGACAACCGCTCGAACGGCAGCCTGAACGCCGAGTGGGTGCAGATCAAGAACACCAGCGGCTCGGCGATCTCGCTGGGCGGCTGGGTCCTGAAGGACGCCTCGAACCACCGGTACGTCTTCCCGAACGTCAGGATCGGCGCCGGGAAGTACATGAAGATCCACACCGGTATCGGCTCGGACACCGGGTCGGACAAGTACCAGGACCGCCGCGCCTACGTCTGGAACAACGACGCCGACACGGCCACACTGACCAAGGCGAACGGCACCAGGGTCGACTCCTGTTCCTGGACGACGCGGGATCCGAGCGACAAGTACTGCTGAAACGGTTTGTACTGCTGCCGTAACAACTCTTGCCGGGCCGCGGTAAATCGCGCGCGACCGGGTGTCGGGGATGGCATTCTTCCGGCTGTGGCCCGTCAGGTCGGGCCAGTGTCACAGGGGGAGTATTTCCACGATGCATCACAAGCGCGCGACCGCGGCCGTTCTGGCCACCGCAGGGCTCGTCACCGCCGCTCAACTCGGCCTCGCCGGCGCGGCGTCGGCGGCGACCGTGGCTCCGCAGAGCACGACCGTGGCTCCTCAGAGCACCGGCTGCCCGGTCAACCTCGTCTACCCGACCCGCTTCTACGTGAACTCGCACGGCTGGGTGACCAACGGCGGTCTGTACTTCGGGATCAAGAACACGAGCACGACCAAGTCGTTCAAGCGGGTCACGTTCACCGTCTCGGACGTCAGGAACATCCGCTACGGCTCGGCCACGCCCAAGGGCGGCCGGGTCACCAACAAGACGACGAAGACGGTGTCCGTGTACGCGGGGACCCTCAAGGCGAAGGCCAGCCTCGGGGTGAAGGTGCAGACGCACCTGCTCAACACCCACAACTACGCCGTGAAGTTCACCCTCCACGGCACGGGCTGGACCTGCGCCGTGAACCAGGGCACCTGGGGCAGCAACTGACCCCAAGTGCCCCTCGGCACACGGGAGTCGCCTAGCCGCCGAACGGGCGGCGGGCGTTCTCCCGGGTGGACGGTCCGGGGGTCGCATCCGCGATCCACGGGCCGTCCCCGGACGGGTCGACGATCCCGTCCTCCAGCCATTCGTAGTTCCCGGCGAGCACGCCCTTGACCACCTTCCGGTCCAGTTCATCGGTATTGGTCCACAGGCGCTCGAAGAGCTCCTCGACCCGGATACGGGCTTGGCGGCAGAAGGCGTCGGCGAGCTGGTAGGCCTCGCGGCCGTGCTCGCCCCGGCTGCGCAGCAGCTCGGCCCGCACACAGGCCGCGCTCATCGCGAACAGCTCCGCACCGATGTCCACGATCCGCCCCAGGAAGCCCTGCTTGGTCTCCATCCGGCCCTGCCAGCGGGACATGGCGTAGAAGGTGGACCGGGCCAGCTTGCGGGCGTGCCGCTCGACGTACCGCAGGTGTCCGGAGAGGTCGGTCTCGCGCTTGAACTCGCCGTATGACGACGGCAGTTGCCCGGGTCCCGCGACCAGCTTCGGCAGCCACTTGGCGTAGAAGACACCCGCGCTCGCGCCCGCCTTCGCCTTGTCCGACAGGGACTTGTCGGGGTCGATGAGGTCACCGGCGACCGAGAGGTGGGCGTCGACGGCCTCGCGGGCGATGAGGAGGTGCATGATCTCCGTCGAGCCCTCGAAGATGCGGTTGATGCGCAGATCCCGCAGGATCTGCTCGGCCGGGACGGCCCGCTCGCCGCGCGCCTTGAGCGACTCGGCGGTCTCGTAGCCCCGCCCGCCGCGGATCTGGACCAGCTCGTCGGCCATCAGCCAGGCCATCTCGGAGCCGTAGAGCTTGGCGAGGGCGGCCTCGATGCGGATGTCGTTGCGGTCCTCGTCGGCCATCTGGGAGGACAGGTCGAGGACGGCTTCGAGCGCGAAGGTGGTGGCCGCGATGAAGGAGATCTTCGAGCCCACCGCCTCGTGCAGGGCGACCGGCTTGCCCCACTGCTCCCGCTCCGCCGCCCACTGGCGGGCGATCTTCAGACACCACTTGCCGCTGCCCGCGCACATCGCGGGCAGCGACAGCCGGCCGGTGTTGAGGGTGGTGAGCGCGATCTTCAGGCCCGCGCCCTCGGGGCCGATCCGGTTGGCGGCCGGGACCCGGACCTGGTGGAAGCGGGTGACGCCGTTCTCGAGGCCGCGCAGGCCCATGAAGGCGTTGCGGTTCTCGACGGTGATCCCCTCGGCCGCGGCCTCCACCACGAAGGCGGTGATGCCGCCCTTGTGCCCCTCGGACTGCGGCACCCGGGCCATGACGACGAGCAGGTCGGCGACCACCCCGTTGGTGGTCCAGAGTTTCACCCCGTCGAGGACGTAGTCCTCGCCGTCGGGTACGGCCGTGGTGGCGAGGCGGGCCGGGTCCGAGCCGACGTCCGGCTCGGTGAGCAGGAAGGCGGAGATGTCGGTGCGGGCGCAGCGCGGCAGGAAGGTGTCCTTCTGCTCCTGCGTGCCGAACATCTTCAGCGGCTGCGGTACGCCGATCGACTGGTGCGCGGAGAGCAGGGCGCCGACCGCGGGGCTGGCGGAGCCGACCAGGGCCAGGGCCTTGTTGTAGTACAGCTGGGTGAGGCCGAGACCGCCGTACTTGGGGTCGATCTTCATGCCGAGCGCGCCGAGGTCCTTCAGGCCCGCGATGACCTCGTCCGGGATCCGCGCCTCGCGCTCGATGCGGGCGGGGTCGATCGTCGTCTCGCAGAAGTCGCGCAGCTTGGCGAGGAACTCCTCGCCGCGCCGTACGGCCTCGTCGTCGGGGAGCGGATGGGGGTGGACGAGGTCGAGCCGGAAGCGTCCGAGGAACAGTTCCTTGGCGAAGCTGGGCTTGCGCCAGTCCTGTTCCCGGGCGGCCTCCGCCACCTGGCGGGCTTCACGCTCGGTCACGGTGGTACGTGGGGTGGTGGGGGCGGACATGAGGCTCACCTCGCCGCGAAGAGGGATGATTAGGATCGTTACTCACTGACCAGTGCTACTGGATCGTTGGTACCCGAAACGGGCCGACCTCACCACCCCTCGCGCGTCCGTTCGGCCGATACGGTTCGTGCGACGCGGTCCGGCGTCGCCCGCAGGCCCGGAAAGACCCGCACGTGCGAAACGGCCCGGGTCCACCGGGACCCGGGCCGTTCCTTGCGGTGAGACGCGACCGCGGTCGTCAGACCCGGACCGTCAGCCGTGGCTCGCCTTCGCGAGGGCCGGCACGAGGCGCAGGGCGTCCAGCGTGCCCACGCCGGTGGCCATGTCGTAGCCGTTGACGGCCTTGTAGCCCTTCACGCCTTCGTAGCTGTTGTCCGTGCCGTCGTTGACGTCGACGATGCCCGGGTTCTTCTGCTTCAGAAGGGTGTACAGGGCCGCGTTGATGTTGCCCAGACGGTGACCGGCCGCCTGGTCGGCGAGGGCGACGATGCCCGAGAAGAGCGGGCTGGCCTCGCTGGTGCCGCCGGAGACGTCCCAGCCGGTGGCGGTCGGGTCGTAGCTGGAGTAGACCCAGGCACCGCCGTTGACCGCGGCGGCCATCGAGATGTCCGGGGTGCCGCGGCGGGTGCCGACGACGTTCTTCACACCGTCCTGGAACGACGGGCGGGTGAAGACGTGGGACTGACCGCCGCCGCCCGCGCCGTAGTCGTTGTAGACGCTGTCCGGCTTGACCCGCTCGCCCTTGTCGTTCAGGTGCAGCTGGGTGCCGCCGATGGAGGTGACCAACGGGTCGGACGACGGCCACGAGTTGACGCGCTTGTTGTAGTACGTCTTGCCGTCGGCCTTCATGTCGGTGGCGCCGCCGTCACCGGAGGAGGCGAGGACCGTCACGTGCTTGCGCTGCGCGTCCTCGAAGGCGTACCGCAGCTTCTTGATGCTGGTGAAGTCGCCCCTGCCGAAGCCCGGGAACGTGTTCTCGGTGGCGCCGAAGCTCTGGCTGATGACGTCGCCGACCCCGTGGTCGATCAGGTTCTTCTCGGCGGACATCATCTCCGGCAGACCGGTGGTGCCCTCGGTCTCGGAGACGGCCGTCTCCACCAGGACGATCTTCGCTCCCGGCGCGACGGCGTGGGCCATCTCGACGTCGAGCGTGGTCTCGCCGGCCCAGCCGGTCATGTCCGAGTTCTTGGGGTCGAAGGCGGGGACGTGACCCCACTTGACCACGTTGACCTTGGTGCTGGGCAGCCCGAACTGCTTGCTGTAGACGTCCAGGTCGTGCTGGACGGTCGGGGACCCGAACGAGTCGACGATGACGATCGTACGGCCCTTGCCCGTGATGCCCTTCTTGTACAGCGGGTTCAGGTTGTACGCGGTGCGGTACTGCAGCGGGGTGTAGCAGGCGATGTGCCACTTGGCCTGGCACTGCGCGATGGGGAGGGGGCTGGCCACGCCGTGGACCAGGTTGTGCCCCGCGACGGCCGGTACCGCGAAGGTGTGCGGTACGGCGGCGGGCGCGGCGGTGGTGGCGCCGGCCTGGGAGCTGACCGCCAGTGCGGCGGCGACGAGCGCGACGGTGGCGGCGGACGCCGCGACTCCGCGCCCGGTACGGGCTATGTGCATGTGGTCCCCTGAATGGTCCTGAGACGTCCTGAGTCGGACGTGGTGGTCAGGCGCATCCCATCGGGTGAGTCATGAACAGAACAAGACCACAGCAAGACCCTTGAACCGCCGATATCGAATCCTTTACCAGCGGGTGTCGGTGACGGTAAATCAGATCGCCCCACACAGAACGGCCGCAGCCCCCGCACAGTGGGCCCAACATCCCCGTGTTCCCACGGGAACACGGGCGAAGGAAGGTGTTTCCGGTGACGCCCGGGACTCTGCTCGCGTGGCACCGCGAGCGCGCTGAAAAGGCTGGTGCTGCGGCTGGCCAAGGAGAATCCGCGCTGGGGCTGCCGTCGGATCCAGGGCGAACTGGTCCGCCTCGGGCATCCGATCGGCACGACGACGGTCTGGGAGATCCTGACGGCGGCGGGCATCGATCCGGCCCCGCGCCGCGGTGGGCCGACGTGGCGCGAGTTCCTGACCGCACAGCCGAGGGTGTCATCGCCTGCGACTTCGTGCACATCGATCTGGTCGACCTGCGCCGGGTGTACGCGCTGGTCTTCCTCGAGCACGGCACACGCCGACTGCACATCACCGGAGTGACCGCCCACCCGACAGGTCCCTGGGCGGTGCAGCAGGCGAGAAACCTCGCCGTCGAGTTGGGCATCCGGCTCGACTCACTGCGCTTCCTGATCCGCGACCGGGACGCGAAGTACACCGCATCGTTCGACATGGTCTTCGAGGCTGAGGACATGGAGGTCATCAAAACGCCGCCCCGTGCTCCGCGAGCGAACGCCCACTGCGCACGAGTAATCGGCACCCTGCGGCGAGAAATCCTCGACCACCTGCTGATATGGAACGAGACCCACGCCCGGCAGGTCCCTGACGCCTACGCCCGGCACTACAGCCGTCATCGCCCGCACCAGGCTCGGAATCAGCTCCCTCCCCTCGCCCAGGAGCACCCAGTACCCAAAGCCGACCTGACCGCTCACCGGCTCCTCCGCGCGCGAGTGCTCGGCGGCGTCATCAATGAGACTCCGTGTCCCTAGGCGGACGGCGACGCGAACCGGCCCCGGTCGGCCTGCACCGCCCATCCGTGCACCACCAGGCGCTTCGCCTTGGCCCGCACCCCCTCGACCGCCGAGGCCGTCAGCTCTATTCCGAGCAGACGTGTCAACTCGCTGGCCTGCAATGGTACTTGTGAACCCTGAAGGATCTGCGCCAACTTCCGGTAGGTCCCCGGAAGCGCCGTCAGGTCCATGCCCGGCTCCCGGTCCGGCACCGTCACCCGGATCCCCCCGCCAGCCGCGCCGGCCGCCCGGGGCACCGCCGTGTCCCAGCGGTCGCCGTGCTCCGGCCGCAGCGTCCGCTGCTGCAGCGCCTCCCGCACGCTGACCAGCCGCGCCAACTCCCCCTCGACCTCCTTGAGAGCGACTGCCACCCGGGCCGCCTCGTACCGGAGCCGCTCGACCTCGCGCCGCGCCCAGCCCTCCAACTCCTCCACGAGCCCCAACATCGACGACATCAGCAACCTCCTAGAGCCCAAAAGGCCGACGGGGTGACCGGGATGGCCCGGTACCCCGTCGGCAACCGGATGGATGTGCGCCGGCTACGGTCAAACGAGCACGCGACCGGGCGCGGGGGTGAGCTCCTCCTCCTCGGCCGGCTCGATGGCCAGGTGCGGGAGGATGCGGTCCAGCCACTTCGGCAGCCACCAGTTGGCCTTGCCGCACATGTACATCACCGCCGGGACGAGCACCGTCCGCAGGACGAAGGCGTCCAGCGCCACGGCGGCCGCCAGGCCGACGCCGAACTCGGCGATGCCGCGCTGGCCGGTGAAGATGAAGGCGGTGAACACCGCGATCATGATCAGCGCCGCGGCGGTGATGACCCGCGCGGTGTGGGTCACGCCGGCCAACACCGACCGGGTGTTGTCACGGGTGTGCTGCCACTCCTCGGCCATCCGGCTGACCAGGAACACCTGGTAGTCCATGGACAGACCGAACAGGACGGCGAGCACCAGCTCCGGCAGGTAGCCCTCGATCGGGCTGGGCGAGCCGAGTCCGAACAGCTTGGTCCCCCAGCCCCACTGGAAGAAGGCGGTGAGGACACCGAACGAGGCCGCCGCCGACAGCAGGTTGAGCACCGCGGTGAACGCCGGGATGAGCAGGCTGCGGAAGGCGAGCACCAGGAGCAGGAAGCCGAAGCCCACGATGGTGAGGAGGAGCCAGGGCAGCTTGTCGGTGGTCACGGTCGCGAAGTCGATCATCGTGGCCGTGAGCCCGCCGATGTAGACGTGCAGCGTGGTGCCGTTGGTGTACTGCGGGATGACCGTGTTGCGAAGGTGGTTGATCAGGTTGGAGGTGGCCTTGTCCTCGGGCGCCGTGGTGGGGACGACCTGGGTGATCTCGATCGACGAACCGGCGCTCGGCGCGGTCTGCACGGCGGCCACCCCGGGCATGGTGGACAGGGTCTGGTCGAGCTTCTTGAGCGCGGCCTTGTCGGCCGGGCTCTCAGCCTGGGCGACGATCACCAGCGGGCCGTTGAAGCCGGCGCCGAAGCCCTTGGCCAGCATCTTGTACGACTTGTAAGTGTGCGTGGACGTCGGGTCGTTGGACGCGTCGGCGAAGCCGAGGCGCAGGTCGAAGACCGGAGCGGCCACCAGCAGCGCCACCGCGAGCCCCACGACGGTGAGCAGGGCGGGGAAGCGCGGCACGACGCGCGACCAACGCGCCGCCAGGCCGTTCTCGTCCCCGTTCCGGAGCGCCCCGCCGGCCTCCTTCAGCGCGCGGCGCTGCTTGCGGCTCATCACCCGCATGCCGAGCACGCCGAGCAGCGCGGGCAGCAGCGTGACGGCCGCGATCACGGTGCACACCACGGTGATCGCCGCCGGGACGGCCAGCCCGTCGATGAACGTCAGGTTGACGCTGAGCAGACCGAGCAGCGCGATGCACACCGTGCCACCCGCGAACAGGACCGCACGGCCGGAGGTGTTGACCGCCCGCGCGGTCGACTCCTCCGGTTCCATTCCGGCCTCGAGGTTGCGGCGGTGCCGGGTCACGATGAACAGGGCGTAGTCGACGCCGACGCCGAGGCCGATCAGCGCGCCGAGGATCGGCGCGATGCCGTTCACGGACATCATGTGGCTGAGCGGGGACACCAGCAGCAGGCCGGCGCCCATGCCCGCCACCGCGGTGACGATCGGCACCACCATGGCCAGCAGCGACCCGAAGGCGATCAGCAGGATCGCGGCGGCCGCGACGATGCCGATCAGCGAGGCGTTCGACGCCGGGGTCTCCTCGGCACCCGCGATGCCCTTGCCGCCGAGCTCGACCGCGAGGCCCGGCTGACGGGCCGCCACCGCGGCGTTGATCACCCGGTGGACGTCGCTCTTGTCCAGGTTGTCCGCCGCGTCGGTGAAGGTCACCGTGGCGTAGGCGGTGCGCTTGTCCGGGGCCACCTGGACCTCGCCGCCCGTCACGTACGGGCTGGCGACCGAGGCCACCTCGGGCATGTGCGACACCTGGGTGAGCATCGAGGAGATCCGCTGCTCGATGGCCGGGTCGGTGACGCTGCCCTGGCTCACCTGCCAGACGATCTGGTCGGCGTCACCCGACGCGGCCGGCGCGGACTTCTGCAGCAGTGCCTGGGCGCTGCCCGAACCCGTCCCCTGCAACGTGAGCGAGTTGTCGTAGTTCGTCTTCACTACCTGCGACAGCACCGTCAAGCCGAGCAGGAGCCCGACCCAGGCGATGATCACAACGAAGCGGTGCCGGTAGCACCAGCGTCCAAGGACTGACATGATCCTCCGTTCCTTTCAGTTCAATCCCATCGTCCGGATCCGCGCCGTCCAGGTCTCCGGCCCGCCGCAGTGACTGCCCGGGGCGCAACCACGCCATCTGGCGCGGTTCGCGGTTTCGCCTACTGCGATCGCAGTAGCCCGGGTGGGATGGGAAAGGACAAGGAAGAAGGCGGACTTCACCCCGCCGTCGCGGTCACATCGCGGCGGTGGGGCTCAGGGCCTGGGACGTGGCGCGTCCACCAGACCGGTCTGGTAGGCGAGCACGACGAGTTGTGCGCGGTCCCGCGCACCGAGTTTGGCCATCGCGTGGTTGGCGTGGGTCTTGACGGTCAGCGGGCTGAGCGTGAGCTGACTGGCGATCTCCGCGTTGGACATGCCGTCGGCGACCAGGGCCACCACCTGGCGTTCGCGTTCGGTGAGCGTGGCGACCAGCGGCGAGGGGCGGACCGGTTCGGTGTCGTGCAGCGTGAGGAACCTGCCGATGAGGCCCCGGGTCGCGGACGGCGAGAGCAGCGCCTCGCCCCGGGCCACCGTGCGGATCGCGTCGATGAGGACCTCGGGGCGCGCGCCCTTGCCGAGGAAGCCGCTGGCTCCCGAGCGCAGCGCCTCGAAGACGTAGTCGTCGACCTCGAACGTCGTCAGGATCAGCACCCGCACGCCGGCGAGGCTGTCGTCCGCCGCCATCCGCCTGGTCGCGGCCAGCCCGTCGAGGCCCGGCATCCGGATGTCCATCAGGACGACATCCGGACGGGTCTCATGGGCGACCCGGACCGCGTCGTGGCCGGTGGCCGCCTCGCCCACCACGGTCAGCCCCGGCGCACGGTCGATCACCAGCCGCAGGCCGGCCCGGACCAGGTCCTGGTCGTCGGCGATGACCACGCGGGTCGGCACCGCGGCGGCCGGAGCCGCCGGTGGAGTCGCGTTCACACGCCCTCGATTCCGGCTGCCCGCAACGGGAGTTCGGCGAACACGCGGTAGCCGCCCTCGGGCTTCGGTCCCACCGCCAGCTGTCCGCCGACCGCGGTCACCCGCTCCCGCATGCCCACCAGGCCGTGTCCTCCGACCGTGCCGACTCCGACGATGCCGCCCGCCATCCGCCGGCTCCCCCAGGGGACCGGCTTGCCCTCGTCCTCGACCGCGAGCCGCAGCGCCCCGGGCCCGTAGCCCAGCCGCACCACCGTGTTGACGCAGCCCGCGTGCTTACGGGTGTTGGTCAGCGACTCCTGGATGACCCGGTAGGCGGTCAGCTCCACGGCCTCGGGCAGCGGCCTGGCCTGGCCGGTCACCTCGCGGGTGACCTGAAGGCCCGCGCCGGTGAACGAGGCGATCAGGTCTTCGAGCCTGTCCAGACCCGGCACCGGCTCCGTCGGCTCGTCCGACTCGACCGTACCGGGCTGACGCAACAGCCCGACCGTCAGCCGCAGTTCCTCCAGGGCTTCGGCGCTGGCGTGCTGGATGTGCGCGATCGACTCCAGTGCCTGGGTCCGGTCCTCGTCCTCCAGCAGGCAGGCGAGCGCGCCGGCCTGGACGTTGATCAGCGCGACATGGTGGCCCACCGCATCATGCAACTCCCGTGCGATCCGCAGCCGTTCCTCCGCCACCCGGCGGTTCGCCTCGCCCTCCCTGGCCTGTTCGGCGCGCTTGGCGCGCTCCTCGGCCTCGGCGACATAGGCGCGGTGGCTGCGTGCGGCGAGACCGGTACTGACGGCCAGCGCCGCCCACAGCACGATGACCACGCCCGTGATGCCGGGGTGGGTGATGAGCGAAGCGACGAGCAGCGTCGTCTTGACGGTGACGCCGACCGCGAGCGCCCGGCCCGGCGAGGACTCCAGCGCCACCCAGTACAGCGTGCAGAAGACCGCGAGCAGGGTCAGCGGATAGACCATCCCGTCGGCCATCAGCGCGACCGACCCGATGACCGTGACCGCGACCGTGCCGAGCGGGTACCGCCGGCGCACCGCCAGGGCCGCGTAGACCACGACGGAGACCGGCCAGCTGAGCGGCTGGTGCGAACCAAGCACCTGCACGGCCGCTGGGACGGTCGCCACCATGAACAGCACCATCGACGCCAACGACGAGAGCAGCAGGACCAGTTGCTGCTTCACCACCAGCCTGTTCCAGGGAATCACCGCGGTGGTCAGCACGATTGCTCCTCCATCGGCCAGGGTTCCTTGACCACGTGCAGCAGCACGACGCTGAACCACGGGCCGCCGTACCAGTACTGCGCCCCGAGCGGTCGCGGCGTGCCCTGCCCGAGGCGTCGCGCGTACTGCTTCGCGGCCCACCAGAAGTCGGCGATGACCAGCTGCCCACCGGGGCGCAACACCCGCATCGCCTCGTCGACCGCACGGTCACGGCCTTCGCGCGAATGGATGTTGTGGATCGCCACCGCACTGGTCACCACGTCGAACGAGTTGTCCGGGAACGGGAGTCGGGTCATGTCCGCGGTGTGAACCTCGACCCTGTCGGCGGCTCCGGCCGCGGCGGCGTTGGCGAGCGTGGCGGCGCGGCTGTTGCCGCTCTGGTCCTTCGACCAGAGATCCGCACCGTCGGCCTGCCCGTCCGGCAGTCGCCGCGCAGCCTCGATCAGCACCGCGCCGCGACCGCACCCCAGATCCAGCAGCCGCTCGTCGCCGTTCAGCCCGATCCGATCCAACTCCCGTTCCCAGACGCGCAGTTTGCCGCGCAAGGTGGTGTGGAGGTAGATACCGGCGGAGGCGAGCAGTGCCGTCCCGAGGACCGCGTTCGTGCCCCGGCCACGGCGCCACCGGGCGGCGGCCAGGCAGCACGCCACCCCTGCGACGCCCTTGGCCGCCAGGAAACCCGGCGCGTCGACCCCGTACCGGGGCCGGCGCAGCAGCGGCGACGTGGAGCCGTTGAGTTTCTTGGACACCGCCACAGCGTCACAAGAGCAACTTCCCGGCGTCTTGAAGAAATGTTCCCCTCGCCCCTCCTTCGGCGCGGCGGTGCCGCCCGGCGCGGGCCGGACGGCACCCCCCGCGGAACCGTTCGGTCAGTGCCCTGCCGGCTGACCGGCGGGCACCTCGTCGGCCACCTGCTTGGCCGGGCCCGTGGCGGTCAGCGCCAGCGCGGCCAGTGCGGCGACGAGCATGATGCCCGCGTTCACCAGGAACGCGACGCGGTAGCCCTGGACCAGCGCGTCGAGGTGAGCGGGGTGACCGCTCGCGTGGCTGGTCACGGTGGACGCGATGGTCACCAGCACCGCGAGACCGACGGCCCCGCCGATCTGGCGGGAGGTGTTGAGCAGCCCCGAGGCGGCACCGGCGTTCTTCGGCTCAACACCGGCGGTTCCGCTGACGGTGGCGGCCAGGAGCATCAGGCTGGTGCCGAACCCGCCGATCAGGTTCGGGGCGAGGATGTGGGTCGGGTAGTCGGAGTGCGTGGAGATGGTGGCGAGCAGGGCGATGCCCACCGCGGAGAGGACGCCGCCGACCAGCAGCAGCGGCCGGGGGCCGACCGAGGGCAGGAGCTTGCGGGAGGTCAGGCCGCCCGCGATGAAGACCACGGTGACGGGCAGCATCGCCATGCCGGTGCGCAGCGCGCTGTAGCCGAGGACCTGCTGGCAGTAGATCGACAGGAAGAAGAACAGCGCCGTCAGCGTCACGCCCAGGCAGAACAAGATCAGGTTGGCGATCCGCAGGTTCCGCAGCCGGACCAGGTCCAGCGGGATGAGCGGGTGGGTGCTCTTGGCCTCGGCGACCAGGAAGGCACCGAGCAGCACAGCGGCCAGGACCAGCGACAGCACGACGCTCGCCGAACCCCAGCCCTTGTTGGAGGCCTCCGAGAGCCCGAAGGTGAGCGCCCCGATCCCGAGGGTGACGCACAGGGCTCCGGGCAGGTCCAGCCGGGTCCGCTCGCCGGCGGCGACGGGGAGCACCAGTCGCGCCGCGATGACCAGCAGCACGATGCCCGGCAGGACGTTGACGAACAGGATCCAGCGCCAGCTCAGTTCGGCGGTGAGCACGCCGCCGAGGACCACGCCGGCCAGACCCGCGATCCCGCCCATCATGCTCCACAGCGACAGGGCGCGCCCGCGCTCGTGCTCGTCGGTGTGGGTGGCGGTGATGAGGCTCAGGCTGGTCGGGGCCAGGGCGGCGGCACCGGCGCCCTGGGCGATCCGGGCGGTGATCAGGACCGCCGGGTTGGGCGCCAGGCCGCCGATCAGGCTGGCGACGGTGAAGAGCGCCGCCCCGAACAGGAACACCTGCCGGTGCCCGAAGAGGTCGCCGGCCCGCGCCGCCAGGAGCAGGAAGCCACCCAGGGTGATCAGGTAACCGCTGACCACCCACTGCTGCTGACTGGTCGACAGCCCCAGCTGAGTCCGCATGTCCGGCAGGGCCACCGTGACGATGGTGGCATCGAGCACGACCATGAACAGGGCAAGACAGGACATGGTCACGATCACGCCGAGTGGCACATTCGGCCGGAGAGCTTGGGGCGTGGACGCGACTCGGGCCTCGGACATGACGTCTCCTCAGTGGCCAATCACGAGTGAACAGCGTTCACCAGTGAACGCTGTTCACTCGTGAACGGCGTTCACGGTAACCTGGAAGCCTGGGGGTGTCAATCAAGCTGAAGGAGAGTCAATGCGGCTGCGCAAAACCGACATTGTCGACGAGGCGCTGCGCTTCCTCGACGCCGAGGGCCTGGACCAACTCACCATGCGCAAGCTCGGCGCGGCACTCAACGTGCAGGGCGGCGCCCTCTACCGGCACTTCCCGAACAAGGAGGCCCTGCTCGACGCGGTGGCCGACAAGGTCATCGAGGGAGTCGGCGACGGGCTGCCCGACGCCCCCTGGCCCGAGCAGATCCACATCCTGGGCAGCCGGCTGCGCGCGGCCATGTTCAGCCACCGGGACGGCGCCCGCGTGGTGGCCGGCACCTTCGCCCCCGGAGCGAACACCATCATGAGCTCGGACGTGGCCGTCCAGGTGCTCTGCCGGGCCGGCCTGCCGCCCGCCCAGGCGGGCTGGATCGCCTTCGCACTCTTCTACTACGTCCTCGGACACACCATCGAGGAGCAGGCCCAGCTCCAGCTGCCGACCGACCGCGACTGGCGGATCCGCACCGAGCGGCTCAACGTCGACGTGTCGCCCCAGTACGCGGCCGCACTCGACGCGCTGGCGGACGCGGACCCGGCCGAGCGGTTCGACTTCGGGCTGGGCCTCTTCGTCGAGGGGCTCCGCCAACTCCCGGGGGTCCAGCCGGCGCAGGACTGACCGACTCCCTCCAACCCCTCGGCAACCAGTGGAGGCAATTCCAACGCATCCCAACCCTCGACGCTGAGAGCGTATTTGAAGTCAGTGAGGATCGTTTCACCCTGGTGGGGCCATCCACTGGCACTCGTGCGCGCGGTGCTGCGGCATGCCCCAGCCCGGTCGGAACGGGGCGCCGCCGGCAGCAGGCGGTCCGGTCCGGGCGCGAGCGTGCTCAACGATCAACCGCCAACCAGCCCAACGGAGCTGACTGACACTCAGCGCCAAGCTGAATGACAGGCCACCACCAGACGACACTTGCCCGGCCAACCGCGGCGATCCCAACCCTCCGGGGGCACTTGGAGAGTCGAGCTTTGAGGTTGCTAGAATCTTTCACTCTACATCACACTGGCCTGCTGACGGGGTAGTTGGCGACGGGGGACCGACGCTGCCATCGACTCCGACGGCCCGCTGGACAGCCCACCAGCTGGGCCTACGACCGCGTCGGCCAGGCACCGACCGGCCGCCGCACGGCACTGGATCTTGACCCGCCATATCAGCGTGGCTATGTTATGTTCGATTTTGCGCCGGTGCGGCGGAGTCGGACGATTCGACCGAGTGACACCACGACGAGACCGCGGAGCACGCGATCCGGCCAGGATCCCGCAAGTCTCGGTGATCACGATGACCGCTCCATGCGAACCATCACAAGATCCCAACTTTTGCTCAGAACCAACTCAAACCCCACACATTTGAGTTGGGTGAGTCGGTCGGCTCCACCCGGCAGACCCACACCACCGGCAGACCACTCGACGGAGCCGTCAGGAGGCCCCCGGCAGAGTCCAGCCGCAAGCAAGCGCTTTTGATCGTCATATAACGTGCGAGACGGGGGAGTTGAGCACAGAGTGGTCTCAGATCAGACGTGCGTTCTACGCGTGTTCACGCGGGCATTAGCGAGTGGGCGTGGTCCAGTGACCCGCGCGACCGGGATCATGTTCCGAGAACCGGAACGCTGGTGCCACGTTCGACCATACCCCTTCTCGCACTACCTCAAGCATTCTCATTCCAGGGGGATTCGATGAGAATCGAAGTGATGGTCTCCGACGACTTGCTGCTGTCCCGGAGCGCGCTCGCCGCACTGATCGAGAAGCGTGAGGAGATCCTCGTCGTCGGGGCGGTCGGCGGCGATGCCGACGCGCTGGAATTCGCCGAGATCCATCGGCCGGATATCGCGATCATCAGCTTCGACGGCGTCGACAGCAATGCGATCACCGTCGCCGAGAAGATATCGAGTCTTCCGGAATGCCGGAGCCTGCTCCTGGCCGAGCGCTTCACCCGGTCGATCGTCCGCCAGTCCTTCTCCGCCGGGGTCGACGGCATGCTGCAGCGGAGCGTGCCGCCGAACTGGTTCTTCGAGGCCCTGCACCGGCTCTACCAGGGCGAACGCGTCTTCGACGCGGACCTGACGGTCGCCGCCCTGGCCAATGCGGGCTGCCCGCTCAGTTCACGCCAGCTCGCGGTGCTGGAGCGCCTCTCCTACGGGGACACCACCGTCGAGATCGCGGCCCGACTGCACCTCTCCGAAGGGACCGTGCGCAACTACCTCTCATCACTGGTGACGAAGCTCGGTGCCCGGAACCGCATCGACGCATTACGGATCGCCCGAGACGCACGCTGGCTCTGAACGTCGAACTCGCCTAATTCATCAACCTTGTGGGGGCATGGTAAATGAACACGGATGTGGTGACGGCCGATGTCGTCGGGGACATCGCCGTGGTGCTCGGGGCGTCGAGCCTGCTCGGCGCCGTCGCGCGCCGGCTCGGACAGCCGACCGTGATCGGCCAGATCGCCGCCGGCATCATCCTCGGACCGAGCCTGCTCGGCAGGATTCCGGGCGATCCGACGGCCCACCTCTTCACGGCCAAGGCGGTGCCCTTCATCTCCGTCATCGCCCAGATCGCCGTCGTCATCTTCATGTTCGGCGTGGGCTACGAGATCGACCTCAGATCCGTCCGAAGATTCCGCAAACCGGTCGCCCTCATCTCCGTGGGGGCGATGCTCGTTCCGCTGGTCCTCGGTGCCGGCATCGCCTTAACGGTGCAGCACTCCGGCGCCTTCGCCGGCCAGCACGCCAGCGGCCGTTCGTTCGTGCTCTTCTTCGGCGTCGCGACGTCGATCACCGCGCTCCCGGTGCTCGCGGCGATCATCCGGGAACGGGGGCTCGCCGGGACCCCGGTGGGTGACATCGCCACGGCGGCCGCCGGGTTCATGGACGTGTCCGCCTGGCTCGTGCTCGCCGCCGCCCTCATCGGCACCAAGGCGGGCGGGAGCAGGCCGTGGCTGGAGACGCTGCTGCTCCTCGCCTGCTTCCTGGCCGTGATGGCCTTCGTGGTCCGCCCGGTGCTCGGCTGGTGGATCCGACGCGCGAACACCGTGGTGTCGAGCCAGGTTCCGATCGCCCTGGTGCTCGCGACGGCGGGCGCGTGGGTCACCGCCACCCTCGGCCTGCACCCGATCTTCGGCGCCTTCGTGGCCGGACTCGTGATGCCCAAGCCGGACGGCGCGCCGGACGCGGACGTGCTGCGCTCGACGGACCAGGCGGCCGGACTGCTGCTGCCCCTGTTCTTCGTCGTCACCGGGCTGACCACCAACATCGGCGCGCTGAGCGGTCCCGACCTGCTGCTGCTCGTGGTGGCCCTGGTCTGCGGGATCAGCGGGAAGGCCGTCACCGGCTACGCGATGGCACGGCTCGGCGGTCTCGACACCCGGCAGTCGGCCCTGATCGGCGCGCTGGTGAACACCCGCGGACTGACCGAACTCATCGCGCTGAACATGGGGTTCAGCGCCGGCATCATCGACGGGAAGCTGTTCACGGTGCTGGTTCTGCTGGCTCTGATCACCACCGGGATCACCGGGCCGCTCATCGCCGCGATTGACCGCAGGAGCCCGGCCCTCCCGGTGCCCCACCCCCTGGGCGCGGCCTCGGTCGCCGAGGCCCCGGACTACTCCTGACCTTCACAGGCACGATCAAGCGCATTCGTCGTCGGGTACCGGTTCACCCCCTTCCCTGTTTGCGAGATGGTGAGAAGTGATGGACAAACTGCTCGAACGGGACCAGGAAGAAAAGACGCTGTCCCGGATCTACACGGAGTGCTGCCGAGGCAGAGCCCGGATCGTCGCCCTCAGCGGCCCGCTGGCGAGCGGGAAGACCGCCCTGCTGGCCGCCTTCGCCCGCCACGCCGCCGACGCGGGCGCGACGGTCATCGAGGCGACCGCCTCGGAGTTCGAACGCCACCAGCCGCTCGGAGTCATCGATCAACTCCTGCTGCCCCGGCACCTCTTACCCCGCGACGCGGCACTCGAGGTCCAGGCGTCGGCGCAGCGCGCCGGCGGGGCGGGAGCGCACAGCGAGATCTCCCCTTCCGTCCTGGGCGTGCTGCACGGCGCGTTCCAGCACCTGACCAGCGGCCCGCCGCTGGTCGTCTGCATCGACGACGCGCACTTCACGGACGTCGAGTCGCTGCTGTACCTGCTCGCGGTCATCCGGCGGATGGGCACCGCCCCCATGATGATCGTCCTCTCCTACTGTCCGGACACGGGCCTGGACGACGTCCAGCGCCTCCTCCAGGCCGACATCCTCAGAATGCCGAACTGCACTCGGCTGGACGTCGAACCGCTGTCGAAGGCAGGCGTCGCGACGATGCTGGAGGACTGGCTCGACCCCGAGACGGCCGACCGGATCGCATCGGAGTGCCGGCTGCTCAGCGGCGGTAGACCCCTGCTGGTGCGCGCCCTGGGGGAGGACTGCGCCGCCGCGGGGGCGGCGCAGTCGAACACCCCTCGTCGGCCCGTCGTCGGCCCGGCCTTCGGCCGCGCCGTCCTGAGCTGCCTCTACCGGGCCGAGCCGGTCGTGCTCGAGATCGCCCAGGCCATCGCCACACTGGGGGACTTCCGGTCGACCGCCGTGGTGGCGCGCCTGTGCGGAACGGACCCGGAGTCCGTCGGGCGGGCCGCCGCGGCCCCGGGCATCGGCGCCCTGCTGGACCACGACCTGCTCGGCCAGCCGAGCGTGCGCGAGGCCGTGCTCCGCAGCATCCCGGAGAAGACGCGCCACACCCTGCCGGCACGCGCCGCCCGCCTGCTGCACCACGAGGGCGCCCCGGCGCTGGTGACGGCCGAACACCTGATGCGCGTCGACGAGGCGATCCCCTGGGCGAGGCAGGTCCTGTGCGAGGCCGCCGATCAGAGCCTCGCGAACGGGGACCACGAGAAGGCCATCGGATACCTCGAGCGGGCCCACCGCGAGAGCGCGGGCCGGCGCGAGCGGCTCGACACCGCCGCCAAGCTCGTCGACGTCGTGTGGCGCTACAACCCCGCGGCGACCAGGAGCTATCTGCCCGATCTGGTGGCGGCCGCCGAACGCGGCGACCTCTCGGTGCGGCAGTCCGTCCCGATCGTCCGCAGCCTGCTGTGGAACGGGCAGGTAGAGCTGGCCACCCGCGTGATGGCGCGCCTGGGCGACGACTCCCCCGGGGCCGCCCGAGAGGACTCCCAGCAGCTCACCGAGCAGCTGCGCCTGTGGCTCCCGCTCACGTTCCCGGGCATCGCACCCACCCCCGGGTTCCTGGACGCGTCCCCGATGGACGCCGGACTCGATCCCGAGCACCGGGCCGCGGCCGCGCTCGGCGCGGTCCTGCGCGGCGCCGGCGAGGAGACGGCCGTTCCCGCCGCAGAACTCGTCCTCCGGGAGGCCCTGGCCGGAGCGGCCAGCCCGGCGTCGTCGCTGGCCTCGCTGCTGGTCCTGGTCTACTCCGACCACCTCGACAAGGCCTCGCTGTGGTGCAACGCTTTGCTCGCCTCCATCGGGGAGGCCTACGGGCTGGTCTGGAAGGCCCTGCTGACCACGGCGCGCGCCGAGATCCAGTACCGGCTCGGGGACTTGGCGAACGCCAAGCGCCACGCGCAGACCGCCCTCGCGCTGATGCCGCGGGAGAGCTGGGGAACGGCCGTCGTCATCCCGCTCTCGGTCCTCATCCTCACCACCACGGCGATGGGGGACCTGACGGAGGCCGAGACCTACCTCGACCTTCCCGTTCCCAGCGCCGCGTTCGGGACCCTGGGCGGGGTGGTCTACCTCACCGCCCGGGGCCAGCTGCACCTCGCGCGCGGTCGCCATGGCTCGGCTCTCCAGGACTTCCTGGCCGCCGGGCACCTGATGAGGCTCTGGGGCGCCGACTGCCCCTCGGTGGTGGCCTGGCGCGTTGACGCCGCCCGGGCGTACCTCCACCAGGGCCGCGCGGCGCGGGCGAAGGAGCTGCTGACCGAGCAGCTGTCGCTGGTCGCTTCGAGTCATCCGCGCACCCGCGGACTGGCCTACCGCGCGCTGGCGGCCACCCTGCGCGCGGACGAGCGCCCGCCCGTGCTGCTGAAGGCGGCGAGCGCCCTCGACCGCTGCGGCGACTCGCTGAACCTGGCGTACGCGCTCACCGACCTGGGCCACGCCTACGAGTCGCTGGAGGACACCGGCCAGGCCCGCTACCACAGCCAGATGGCCACGACGCTGGCCGGCCGGTGCGTCGCGGCGCCGCTGCCGGCACCACCGGCGGTGGAGGTCGAGAAGGCACTGCCGACGAAGGCTCCCTGCGGCGCCGACGAGCCGGTCCGCCAGCTCAGTTCGGCGGAGTGGCGGGTGGCCGAACTCGCCGCCGGCGGCTCCACGAACGAGCAGATCGCCCGCAAGCTGTTCATCACGGTCAGCACGGTCGAGCAGCACCTCACCCGCTCCTACCGCAAGCTCGGCATCCGGCGCCGCACCCAGCTGCCGTCGCGCCTGTCCGAACTCGTCCCGTCACCGGTGCCGTGACGGCCCGGCCGTAGTCGGTGGTCGCCGCCGGTGTCCGAGAGGACGCCGGCGGCGCACTGCCGCCTCGGCCCGGGCGCTACTCGGTCCCGTCCGCGGCCCCCGGTCCGCCCTCCTGCCGCAGCACCGCGTCCAGTTCGCGTATGACCCGCTCGGTGCAGGCCGCCGCCGCCGGCACCATGTCCTGCATCAGGAAGAAGCCGTGCACCAGCCCCTCCCCCGTGACCAGGCGGGCCGGGACGCCCGCGGCGCGCATCCGCGCCACCAGTTCCGCGCCCTCCTCGTGGAGCGGGTCGTACTCGGCGGTGGCGACCACCGTCGGCGCCAGGTCGCGCAGGTCCGCGTTCAGCAGGTCCACCGCGGGATCGGTCCGCAGCCGCGCGTCGGGAACGTACTGCTCGTAGTTCCAGGCCATGTCGTCGGCGCTCAGCAAGTATCCCTTGGCGTGCTCGCTGGACGAGAGCAGGGTCAGGGTCGGGTCGACCGGCGGGTAGATCAGCAGGTGCGCGGCGAACCGGAGGTCGCGGGCCTCCAGGGCGGTGCCCAGGGCGAGGCTCGCACCCGCGCTGTCGCCCGCGATCACATGGCTCCGGCCGGGGAAGGTCCGGGCCGTCCAGCGGGCCGCGGCGATCGCGTCCCGCAGCGGGGTGGGATAGGGGAACTCCGGCGCCAGCCGGTACTCGACCGCGACCACCACCGCGCCCA
This sequence comes from Streptomyces sp. NPDC002671, assembly GCF_053592475.1. Taxonomy (NCBI): domain Bacteria; kingdom Bacillati; phylum Actinomycetota; class Actinomycetes; order Kitasatosporales; family Streptomycetaceae; genus Streptomyces; species Streptomyces sp. NPDC002671. Next base: position 56,055 of record NZ_JBSFVU010000033.1, on the reverse strand, counting down.
ACGAGGCCGCCAGGCCCCGGCAGGCCCGGTCGTGGCTGTCCAGGTCACCCAGCACCCACCCGCCGCCGTGCAGGTAGGTGACCACCCGCCGCTCGGCCGACTCCGCCGGCTGCGGGGTGTAGACCCTGACCCGCAGCGCCGCCCCGTCCGCGGCCTCGATCGTCCGGTCGGTCGAGGCCACCGCCGGGTCCGCGTCGGAGCGCGGGCGGACTGCGTTCCCCCGGTACCGTTCGCGGGCCTGGTCGACGGTCAGTTCACGGTCCGGAACGGGGGGTCCGTCGACGCTCTGCCAGGCGATCAGGTGCCGGAGCAGTCGGTCCAGAGGCATCGCAACTCTCCTACGTGCTCAGTCGTACTCGGTCGTGCCTGATCGGACGTGCTCGGACGTCCAACCAGAACGCACGCACTCCGAATCTATTTCGCAACCGCGGCGGTCTAAGCCGCCCGGTGCCGGAGAGGTGTGGAACTCACGGCAATTGGTGCGTTTCTCATATCGCCCGGCCGGCGCGGCCGCCGATATCGTTGCCACTCGGTGAAAAATCGAACAAGGTGTTGGTGATGGAGAACTTGACCCGTTCGCAAACCGCTGACCTCGAAGCCAGCGATCCGTCCGACTTCCTCGTCCTGGTCCGTTCGACGTGGCAGGACCTCCTGGATTTCGAACCGGACGACGACCTCGGATTCTTCGACTGCGGGGGCGACTCGCACCGGCTGTTCATCCTCATCGAGCGCCTCGCGAAGGCCAGCGGGTTGAAGCTCAAGACGGTGGACGTCATCAACGCCGACACCATCGTCGGCCAGGCGGAGCTGCTCGCCCGGCTGAGGCGCGCCCAGCTCGAGGAGTCTCCCGATGGCTCCTGAGGCGGGCGCACCCGCGTGGGCGGAGCGGCTGGCCGGGGTGCCCACGATCCTGGAGATCCCGTCGGACCGGCCGCGGACCCACCGTCAGGACACCGCCACCGAGCGGCTTCCCGTCGTCCTCCCGGTCGGCACGGCGGACGCCGTCCTGGCGCGGTCCCGGGCCCTGGAGGTGAGTCCGTCCGCCCTCCTGCTCGCCGCGTTCGGCCTGACCCTGGCTCGGCGGACCGGCGTCGACCGGCTGCTGGTGGGCGTCGACTCGCCCGCCGGCGACCTCGTTCCGGTCCGCATCGACATCGACGACGACCGCACACCGGGCGCGTTCGTCGAGACCGTCCGCGACTCGCTCGCCTGGAGCCTGGACGCCGATGGCGTCCCGTTCCCGCGGCTCGTGGAGCTGTTGGGCATCGACCGGTCCGGCCCGGGCCATCCGCTGGTCCAGGTGGGCTTCGGCACGCGCGACGACGGCCCGCGCCTCGACCTCAGCGTCCGGTTCGGCCCGGACGAGGCGATCCGCGCCGGCCACGCCGAGTACGCGACGGGCCTGTGGAGCCGGGAGGAGGCGGAGAGCTTCGTCCTCGACTACGTGACGGCGGTGGAGCAACTCGCCGAGGCGGCCGGCGGCGACGCCCCCCTGGCGGACGTCCGGTGCATCTCCCCCACCGGCCTGCGGACCCTCGCCCGGATCAACGAGACCGGCCGCGACTTCCCGTCCGCCTCGCTGGACGAGCTGTTCCGCGCCGTGGCGGACCGCCACCCCGACCAGGTGGCCATCCGGGACCCGGAATCGGCCCTGACCTACGCCCAACTCGCCCGCGCGGCAGCCGAACAGGCACGGCGGCTGCGTGCCGTCGGCGTCCAGGAGGGCGACGCCGTGCTGATCGCGGTCCCGCGGTCGGTGGCCGAGACGGTCGCCGTGCTGGGCACGCTCTGGGCCGGCGGCGTGTACGTCGGCGTCGATCCCGCCCAACCCGAGGCGCACACCGCGAGGATCGTCGCCAAGGCGGCGCCGACCGCGGTCATCGCCGCCGATGAGGACGCCGACGCGCTGTCCGGACACGGCCTCCCCGCGGTCGGCCCCTGGCGGCCGGACTGGGAGCTCGACGCGCGGCCCGTGCCTCCCGCCCCGGCCGATCCCGACCGGGTGGCCTACATCTGCTTCACCTCGGGCTCCACCGGCGAGCCGAAGGGCGTGGCGATCCCGCACCGCGGCGTCATCCGGCTGGTCCACGACAACGACCGCCTGCTGCTCGGGCCGGGCGAACGCGTGCTGCGCCTCTCCTCGCTGGCCTTCGACGCCTCGACCTTCGAACTCTGGGGCCCGCTGCTGGCCGGGGCGACCCTGGAGGTGTGCCCGCCGGGGCTGCTCTCGCCGGGCGAGCTCGGCGAGTTCATCGTGGAGCACGAGCTCACCGTGGCCTTCCTGACGGCCGGACTCTTCCGGCTCGTCCAGGAGTTCGCGCCGGCCTCGTTCGCCTCGCTGCGCCACCTCCTCAGCGGCGGGGACGTGGTGCCCCACGAGCACGTCGCGCGCGCGCTCGCGGACCACCCCGGCCTGACCGTCACCAACGCCTACGGTCCGAGCGAGAACAGCTCCTTCACGACGTACTACTCGGTCCGGGACCCGGAGCAGGTCGACGGCCCGCTGCCGGTCGGCGAGCCCGTCCCCAACACCAGCGTCTACGTCCTGGACCGGCGGGCGAGGCTGCTGCCGCCGGGGGCCGTCGGCGAGCTGTACACGGGCGGCGACGGCCTCGCCACGGGCTACGTCAACGACAAGGAGGAGACCGACCGCTGCTTCGGCCTCTTCTCCCCCGACGTCCCGGAGCGGGTCTACCGCACCGGCGACCTGGTCCGGATCGACCAGGCCGGCCGCATCCACTTCCTCGGCCGGGCCGACCACCAGGTGAAGGTCCGCGGCTACCGCATCGAGCTCACCACGATCAGCGACGTGCTGGGCGGCTACCCGGAGGTCGAGGACACCGTCGTCACCGTCACCGACGCCGCCGCCGGGGCCGACAAGCGGCTGGTCGCCGCCGTCCGGCTGACGCCGGGGACGGCCGTCACGCCGGTGGAGCTGAGGGCCCGTCTGGCCGAGCGGCTCCCCTCGTTCATGGTGCCGGCGCTCTGGGCGGTGGTCGACCGGATGCCCGTCACCGCGAACGGCAAGACCGACCGGCGGGCGCTCACCGCCGCCGCACGTCCCGCCAACGCGTTCCGGCGGCGCAAGCCCCAGCCGGACGCGTGACCGCGACCCGGACGCGGCGGCCCCGACCACTGTGGTCGGGGCCGCCGCGTTCGGTGCCGGCAGCAACGCCGAGAGGGCCTTTCCGGCAGGAAAGGCCCTCTCGGTGCTGCCGGGCTCAGACCGTCTCGGCCTGCGGTAGCAGGGTGAACCGGCTGAGCCCGTTGGCGACCAGCCGGTCGAAGAAGGACTCGTCGAGCGCGACCGGCTCCGGGAACGACCGGCGCAGGGTGTCGTAGGTGTGGTCGCTGCGGAACGGCGCCAGCGGGTAGGCCGGCTCCAGGCCCAGCATCCGGCGGCCGATCTGACCCAGGTGGATCAGCGGAGCGACCTCCGGGTCCTCCTGACGCTGCATCGCCAGCTCCCACCAGCGCTCCGGCGACGCCTCCTTCAGCTGGTACCCCGCCCGGCGCAGCGCGTCGAAGCTGTACATCAGCGAGACCGGCCGGGGCCTGACCATGTGGTAAGCCTCGCCGCCCTGCGTGCCGACGGAGAGCCGGGTGATGTTGCGCGCGACGAGGTCGACCGCCTCCCCGGGCACCGCCTCGGCGCGGTCCGGGGCGTACCCGATCGCGACGCAGGCGCGCAGCACCGGCATCAGCAGGTCGGAGGTGGAGGTGTCACCGGTCACCGAGTGCCCGGTGACCAGCCCGGGGCGGTAGATGGTGCTGACCACGCCGCTGTCGGCCGCACGGCGCACCAGGCGCTCGGCGGTGACCTTGGAGCGCGGGTAGCCGAGCCCGCCCGCGGTGTCCATGGACGGCTGGGTGAACTCGTCCACCACGGCGATCCCGGCCCGGATCGCGTCGAGGAAGACCGCGAGGGTCGAGACGTAGTGGAAGCGGACCGAGATGTGCCGGCGTTCGCCGATGGCCGCGGCCAGCTCCAGCAGCTCCTTGGTGCCGCCGACGTTGGCGGGCGCGAGCTGCTGGTACGGCGCGGTGAGGTGGACCGAAGCGGCGCAGTGCATGATCCCGGTGACCTTGTCGGTCAGGTCGTTCCAGACCTGGGGCGACAGGCCGAGCCGGGGGGCCTCGAGGTTGGCCGGCACGGCGATGAGCCGGGCCGGGTCGTCGGTGCCGACCTCGGCCATCCGGTCCCGCAGCCGCCGGTCGGCGACCGCCGGGTCCTTGGCCCGGACCAGGCAGTAGATGGCGGGATGTGACTGTTCGAGCAGGGCTGCGGCCAGATGGCCGCCGAGTGATCCGGTCGCGCCGGACAGGACGATCGCTGTCATGCCTTCCCCTGGAGAGTTGCGCCAGTAGGAGGGTGGAGCGGGTCGGGGCGGAGCGGTCGACTGGCGCGACCGGCGCCGCCCCGGTTGTGGGGGAGCCCCCGGCCGGCGGCCGGGGGCTCCCCTGTCGGCACGACCGCTCAGCCGGCGGTCGGTGCGCTGCCGATGAGGTCCGCCAGGTGCTGGGCCAGCGCCTGGGCCGAGTTGTTCTCGGCCACCGCCTTCGGGGCGATGCGGATGCCGAGGTTGGTCTCGATCCGGGTGCGCAGCTCCAGGTTGCCGAGCGAGTCCAGGCCGTAGTCGTTGAACGGACGGCTGGGGTCGACCGCGCCGCGGACGATCGCGGCGGCCTCGCCCGCGACGAAGCGGCGCAGCCAGCCGAGCCGCTCCTCGGCCGCGAGCGCCTCGAACTCGAGCCGCAGCTCCGAGGACGGGGCCTGGTCGCCGCGGTTGTCCTGGAACGCCTCCGCGAACGGGCTGCGCTTGGCGAGCGCGGTCAGCCACGGCGCCCGGGCGAGCGGCAGGTACCCGGTGTAGGCCCGGGTGTGGCGCAGCAGGGCGTCGAAGGCGTGCACCCCCTCGGCAGGAGCGATCATGGTGGTGTCCCCGGCCTCCGCCAGGACGGCACCCTTGCCGAACTCGCCCCAGGCGCCCCACGCGATCGTGGTCGCCGACAGCCCCTTGGCCCGCCGCCAGGCCGCGAAGCCGTCGAGCCGGCTGTTGGCGGCGGCGTAGGCACCCTGGCCGGGCGAACCCAGCAGCGCGGCGGCCGTGGCGCCGTAGGTCTTGGGCGCCCAGTCCCGGTCGATCAGCTCGCGGGTGATGCTCGGCACGGTCGCGTCCTCGACCAGGGCCGCGGCGTGCAGCACGCCGCGCACCGCCAGCCCGGTGGCCCGGGCCGCGGCGACCAGCCGTTCGGCGGTCTCCGGGGTCGCGATGTCCCCGCGCTCGACGTGCACCTCGGTGCCCGCGTCGCGCATCGCCTGGATCTCGCGCAGCGCCGCGTCGCTGGGCGCGGACCGCCCGTTGAGCACGATCCGGCCGGCGCCGGCCGCGGCAAGGTGGCGGGCCAGGCGCACAGCTTGGAGCGGGGGCAGATCACCTTGACGCCGTCCTCCAGCGAGAGCCCTCCGGCGACCACGGCCGCCGCGACCTCGCCGAGCGAGTGTCCGATGACCGCGCCGGGGCAGACGCCCGCCGCCTGCCAGGCCGCGGCGAGGGCGACCTGCATGGCGAACAGCGTCGGCTGCACCCGGTCGATGCCGGTCACCGTCTCCGGCGCGGTCATCGCCTCGGTCACCGAGAAGCCGGACTCGCGCTGGATGAGCGGCTCCACCTGGGCGATCATCGCGGCGAACTGCGGCTCGGTTTCGAGCAGTTGGGTGCCCATGCCGGCCCACTGGGAGCCCTGGCCGGAGAACAGCCAGACGGGGCCGCGCGAGTCGTCGCCGACCACCTCCGCCGGGGGCCGCTCGGCGACCTGGTCGCCGATGCCGCGCAGTCCGGCGATCAGTTCGGCGCGGTCGGCGGCGATCACGGCGGTCCGCACGCCGCGGTGCTCGCGGCCCCGGGCCAGGGTGTGGCCGAGGTCGGGCAGGGCGACCTCGTCATGGGCGGCGAGCCAGTCCGCGATGCGGGTCGCGGTCGGCGCCAGCTCCTGCGCGGAGGTGGCCGAGAGCGGGAACAGCCGCCGCACCGGGGCGTCCTGCGGGCTCGGCTGCGCCGGGGTGTCGGCGACGGACGGCGCCTGCTCCAGGATCATGTGGGCGTTGGTGCCGGACATGCCGAACGAGGAGACCGCCGCACGGCGGGGCCCCTGCTCGACCGGCCAGGGCCCCATCTCGGCCGGCACGAACAGCTGGGTGGGCACCGAGCTGATCTCGTCGGCCAGCTCCGTCAGGTGCAGCACGCCCGGCACCACGCCGTGCTGGAGCGCCAGGACCGTGGTGATCAGGCCCGCCGCGCCCGCCGCGGACTCGGTGTGGCCGATGTTGGCCTTGACCGAGGTCACGGCGCAGGCGCTGTCGCCGCGGCCGTACACCTCGGCCAGGGCGCGGAACTCGATGGGGTCGCCGACCGGCGTGCCGGTGCCGTGGGCCTGGATCATGCCGACGGTCTCCGCCGCGACGCCCGCGTCGGCCAGGGCGGCCCGGTGGACGGCCACCTGGGCCGACTCCGAGGGCATGGTGACCGTCTCGGTGCGGCCGTCCTGGTTGGAGGCGACGCCCTTGATGATCGCGAGGATGCGGTCGCCGTCGGCGATCGCGTCGCTGGCGCGCTTGAGCAGCACCATGCCGCAGCCCTCGGACCGGACGAAGCCGTCCGCGCCCTGGTCGAACGGCCGGCACCGGCCGGTGGGCGAGAGCATGCCCAGACCGGACGCGGAGACCGCGATCTCCGGGACCAGCATCAGCATGCAGCCGCCGGCCAGCGCCATGTCGCTCTCACCGTTGCGGATGCTCTGGACCGCCAGGTTCACCGACATCAGGCCCGAGGAGCAGGCCGTGTCGACGCTCAGGGCCGGACCGGCGAGGTCCAGCGCGAAGGCGATCCGGCCCGAACCCATGCTCGGGGCCGGCCCGGTGAACCCGTAGGGGTGGACCTGCGCCTGCTGCTGGGCGCCGTGGCTGGCGAGCGCGTAGTCGATGTGCGCCATGCCGACGAAGACGCCGGTGCGGGTGCCCGCCAGCGCGGACGGCTGGATGCCGGCGTGCTCGACCGCCTCCCAGGCGGTCTCCAGCAGCAGCCGATGCTGCGGGTCGGTCGCCAGTGCCTCACGCTCGCTGAGCTTGAAGAACTTGGCGTCGAAGCCCGCGACGTCGGTGAGGAAGCCTCCCCATTTCGACACCGAGCGGCCGGGCACGCCCTTCTCGGGATCGTAGTAGTCCTCGGCGTTCCAGCGGTCCGCCGGGATCTAGGTGATCGCGTCACCGCCGCGCTCGATCAGATCCCACAACGCCTCTGGGGAATCGACTCCACCCGGAAATCGGCACCCGATGCCGATGACCGCTATGTCCCTCGGATCCGAGACGACGACTCCTCCTCAGAACTCATCTGGTCTGCGCAAAGGGTGGGTACAGAACCGCCACGGCAATGGAGAGTTCCGGCTCGGAGCGGACCCAGACCGGCACCCGCGCACCGCGGAAGGACGCCTCCAGGGCGTCGCCGCGACGGCTGAGCTCGACGCGCCAGAACAGCAGGTCGTCTTTGGTTTCCGGGCCATAGAGCGCCTTGAATGCCGCCTCCTTGGCGGCGAACAGCTCGCGGGAGGTGAATCCCGCCGACGGCACGAGCAGGGCGTGCCGCTCCGCTTCGCGCAGCACGAACCGGGTGACGCGGGGACCGACCACCGCGTCCTCGATGTCGACGCCGACCGCCGCGGCGGTGGGGGTGACCACCGCGACGGCCAGCCGCTCCGTGTGGGATATCGAGCCGGCGAATCCCGGGGGGAAACGCGGCCTTCCGTCAGGTTCCCGCAGCACCACCACATCGGCGGCACCGGCCGCGACCAGCGCGGCCGAAGCCGCGCGGCGGCCGGCCGCGGTCTCCTGGGCCGGGCCGTAGGGCGGCCGCACCGGACACCATTCCGCCCGGACGTCCGGGGGCACTCCCGCAGGCAGCCGCGACGCGGCCACCGTGCGCCTCAGGCGCGCAGCGCCAGCACGTGGCCGGCGAGCGAGTCGATGGACCGCAGGACCTCCGGTCGCACGTCGTCGTCCCACTCGAAGCCGAAGTCGTCCTCCATCGCCACCAGCAGGCTGACCAGGGCGTTGGACGAGACCCCCGCCTGGCGCAGTGACGCGGAGTCGGGGACGGCCGCGAGGAACTCCGCGTCGGTGAACAGTCCGAGCAGCAGCTCCCTGATCCGCGACCGTACCTCGGCTGCCTGGTCAGGCATGCGTCTCCACTCCCTGGATGAACGCGTGGACCAGGTCCTGGTACGTCTCGGCGTCGTCCACGTAGGGCACGTGGCCGGCGGTGGGCATGACCTCGGCGCGGCCGTTCGGGAACTGCTCGGCCAGCTGGTGGGCACCGGTCGGGCCGATCAGGAAGTCGTCGTCACCGACGACGACCAGCGCGGGCGCCTCGATGGCGGCCAGCATCGACGGCTTGTGCTCGTCCTGCATGGCCCGCTTCAGGCCGCTGACCAGGTCCGGGATGGTGGACAGCGCCGAGAAGGCCTCCCGGAAGGCGAGGTAGCCCGGGGCGCCGAGGAACTCGTTCATCTCGGCGCTGAACACCTCTGGGTAGAGGTGCTCGTAGAGCCCGGCGATGCCGTGGCTCTCCAGGGTGCGCAGCCACGCCTTCTGGATCTGCCGCTGCCGCCGCATGCCCTTCGGGCCGAAGACGGGGCCGGTGAGCACGATGCCCTTGATCCGGTCCGGGTGCTTGATGGCCATCTCGCGGGCCAGCACGGTGGAGGTGGAGACGCCGATCAGGTACGTCGACTCGATCTCCAGCGCGTCGAGCAGCCCGATCAGGTCGGCCATGTGCTCGTCCCAGGTGGGCTCCTCGGCGACGTGCGAGGAGGCCCCGTGGTTGCACAGGTCGTAGCTGATGAGGCGGTAGTCCTTCTCCAGCTGCTCGGTGAAGACCCGCCACGAGGGGCTGGTCAGGAAGAAGGCGTTGAGCAGGGTGATCGGCGTGCCCTCGCCGCGGGACTCGTAGTAGATCTCGACCCCTTCGCGGGTCTGGATCCGGGGAGTGCCCTCGCGGTAGGTGAGGTCCATCCGGGACAGGTTCTCGTAACCTGGCATGGGTTCTATCCTTTCCCCGCTCCGCGGGCCCCGGGGCCCGGGAGCGTGCGGGCGAATCCGGCGACGATGTCGGCCGCCGGGAGTTCCTGCGAGACGTCACCGCAGGAGAGGCCGCAGTACATCGCCATCTCCTCGATGCGGCCGCTGGTGGTGACGGTCGGCACCGCGGCGCTGAACCGGGGCACCACGTACGGCTTCCCCTCGACCACGGTGCGGCCGATGAAGTTCTTGGGCTGGTCCGGATCGCGGGTGGCGTCCGTCGCGAGGACGCGGTGCCGCCGGCCCGGCCAGCCGATCTCGTACACGTCGGTGATGACCGTGTCGGCCTCGGCGGAACCGCAGATCGCGGTCTTGAAGAAGGGGTGCGCCATCGACTCGCGGGCGACCACGAAGGCGGTGCCGAGCAGCACGCCGTCGGCTCCCGCGGCGACCGCCGCGGCCGCCGCGGCCGGCGAGCCGATCCCGCCGGCCGCGACCAGGCAGGCGTCGGGCAGCCGGGTCCGCAGCTCGGCGACCAGGTCGTCCCGGTGCGCCGTGCCGAGCAGGTGGCCGCCCGCCTCGATGCCCTGCACCACCACGATGGCGCCGTGCCCGGCCGCGCGCTCGGCGTCCTGGACGGTCCCGACCTGGACGACGAGCCGCCGTCCCGCGGCGGTGATCCGCTCCAGCACGGCGTCGTCGGCCAGCCCGAACAGCGAGAGGTACACGTGCTGCGGCGTCTCGGCGAGCACCTGCTCGACCTGGCGGACGAGCTCCTGCGGACCGACGACCTCCTCGATCAGGTTCACCCCGACCGGGTGGTCGGTGCCCGCGACCAGGCGCTTGAGCATCGCCGACAGCGCGTCACCGGACAGTTTGTAGCCGCCGGCGCAGCCCGCCGCACCGGCCTCGGACACCGCGCAGGCCAGCTCCGGGCCCGCGACGCCGCCCATCCCCGACTGCAGCAGGCTCACCCGGATGCCGAGCTCCTCGGCCAAGGTGGCGCGCATCAGCTCAGGCTCTCCACGGCGGCCAGCGCGGCGGCGGTGTCGCCGAAGCGCCGAGTCAGGACGTGCACCCAGCGCTCCAGCCCGAACGCCAGGCAGCTGGTGTGCGCCGTGTCGCCGCCGGCCTGGATGGAGCAGCGCTCACCGAAGAAGTTCCGGTGGTAGTTGACCGAGCCGATCGCCAGGCCGTCGACGACGAACTCCTCCTTGACCGGGAACAGCCGCTGCATCTTGGCCTTGCCGCTGTTCTTGTCGAAGAAGGGGTCGGTGGCGACCTCGACCCGGACCTCCAGCCCGAGTTCGGCGATGAGCGCCAGCACGGTCTCCTTGGCGCGCCGCAGATGCTCCTTGGCGCCGTCCTCCGGGCCGATGAAGACGATCTCGCGCATCGAGAAGCCGAGCAGCCGCTGCAGGCCGTCGTAGTGGTCCTCGTTGCGGAAGCAGGTGGCCACGGTGGTCCGCATCACGCCGGTGTCGGGCAGCTCCTGGCCGGCCAGGTCCACGTAGATGGCGTAGCAGGCCGCCGACGGCAGGGCGAAGGCGGTCGGCTCCATGATCGCGGGCGGCACCCGGTCCAGCGGCCGCTCCGCCTCGGTCAGCATCTTGCCCAGGCGCGCCGGGTCGAGCCGGGTGGCGGCCAGGCCCAGGTGCGGGAAGTTGTCGAAGTAGTCGAAGCGGTCGAGGTCCTGGCAGCGGATCAGGAACGGGAACCGGAACTCCGGCGCCTGCCAGCCGTCGGCGAAGCGCCGGAACACCGAGTCGAGCGCCCGCAGCAGTCGCAGCTGGCCCGCGTCGAGAACGCCCAGGCCGTTGTCGTTGGTCATCAGTCCGCCTTCCGGTTGAAGAACCGCGCTTCGATCGCGTCGAGGGTGCGGAACTCGTCCAGATCGATCTCCTCCGGGTCGATCTGCTCGCCGGTCAGCTCCTCCAGCAGGAAGATGAACTCGACGAAGGCCAGCGAGTTGATGGCCCGGCTGTCGATCAGGTCCAGGTCACCGGTGAGCCGCTCCAGCCCGGGGTTGCGGCCCAGGATGAACTCGTGGACGCCCTGCATGGCTTCGGCACTCACTCGGCGGGCTCCTTCACGCTCACGCCCGACTTCGCCAGGAACCGGCGGGTCCGCTTCAGGATCTGCTCGTGCGCCTCCTGGCGGGCGGGGTGCTCCAGGGCACGGCGGCGCAGGGCCAGCGCGTCCGGGATGCCGGCGTCGCGGTAGGCGGCGGGGTTGTAGAGGGTCGCGATGCTGTACTGGAGGTAGCTCTCCAAGTACTCGGCGATCAGGGGGACTTCGTCGGGATCGCGCCGGGTCACCTGCTCCAGCAGGTTGGTGAACATCATCCGGCCGAAGGCGACGTGCCGGCTCTCGTCCTGGTGGTGCACCCGGTTCACCTCGCGGGCGATGTGCGGGAGCGCCATGTCGGTCGCCATGTGCGCGTTGAAGTGGTCGACGATCTCCTCGAAGATCAGGACCCGCGCGAACACGATCAGTTCGCGGGCGAGCGGCGAGAGGTGCTCCACCGAGTCGGCCTGCAGCGTCGGCTGCGCCGGGTAGAGCTTGCCGCCGTAGCGCAGGCAGAACTGCGCGAAGAACCACATGTGCTCGTTTTCCTCACCGATGAAGTGGTGGAGGAACTCCGAGACATCGGCGTAGGTGCGCTCGTGGATACGCATCACGACTTCGCTCAGCAGCTCGCGTATGCCGTGGATGTTGAGACTGAAGAAGTTGATCGCCTCGGACCTGGTCAGCGCGAGCTGCTGTTCGCGCGTCAACTCGTCCCACATCTCCGTGCCGGCGAGCGTGGTCAGGCTCTCGCTCATCCACGGCTCGTCGGACGGGATGGCATCGGGCCATTCGAAAGCCGTGTAGGGGTTGTAGTAGCCGGACTCGGCCATCTGCTCCAGCCGGCCCAGGTCCAGGACGACTGGCTCGATTTCACGTACCGCCATGTGCAATCGTCTCCTTCAACGCACCGATCGGATGTCCGCGCGCACGAGGACCGGCGTCCGCGAGCCGCACTCGTGATAGCCCAGGGCGGCATTGCCCCGAGCCGTGGACGGAATGACTTTGTTGTAGATCGACCCGAGGCACAGCTCCCGGAACCCGCCGGTGTTCCCCGAAAGCCGGGCGGCCAGCTGCGACTTGGCGATGTCGATGGTCTTGACGCGGCCGTCGTCGTCCTCGAGCTCGACGCTGGCGTGCGGCAGGTCTAGGGCGCCGCCGAGCACGCCGCAGAACCAGCCGCGCTTCGCCTCGGCCCGGTAGCCCGCCTCGCGGAAGCGCTCGGCCAGCAGCAGGCTGGCGGCGATGCAGCTGGTCGCGCCCAGGTCGTGCACCAGCTGGTAGTCGGCCTGCATGGCCACCGGGATCATCTGCCAGCGGTAGCCCGCGGCCAGGTACTCGGCGGTCAGCTTCCGCAGGACCGGGGAGACCACGGGAGTGAGCGCACCCGTCGTGGTGACGGTGGCCGTGTAGGTGGCCGACCCCGTGCCGGCTGCCGGCCGGGTCACGTCGGCGACGACGCCGCCGAAGCGAGTGATGTCCGGCTCCTCCAGGCGCCAGGGGGCCTCCCCGGCGCAGTCCGGGCACTCGAGCCGGACCTGGAAGTCCCAGGTCTTGTTGCGCAGCAGGTCGTCCACGGGACGGCCGGCGAACCGGAAGAGCATCCGGAACGCCAGCTCCGGCTGCGTCTTCGAGGTGCCGGAGTACATGCCGAGGTTGTAGAGGTCGTTCGGGTCGAAGCAGCGGACGCCGTCCCGTTCCTCGAACGGGAGGCCCGCGGCGACGAGCCGGTCGATCTCCGCCGGCCCGCAGCGCAGCATCTCCTGCGCCACCGATTCCGGCTGGCTCCGGTCCGAGTATTCAGCGGGAATGAATTCGATGGAATCCGCAACCCTTTCCCAGGGCGCCTCCACCACTACAGGATGGCCCGTCACAGTCCGTACCCCCGGCAAATTCGACGCTCGGATCCTCAATGACCCTGCCGACGGTAGCAGCGCTTCAACAGGCCTCACAGATTCATCGCACACAATTGCGTGTGCATTCTTCACTCCGGAAAAGAATATGGCTGACCGCCCCACCGGGATCGGATCCCGCCGGGGCGCCCAGTCCTTTCCAGAACGTCAAACCCAGTCAGAATGTCGGAATCAGTTCGCCGACCGCCGGACGACGGTGCAGGAGAAGGTGAATCCACCGCCGCCCTGGATGAGCATGCCGAACTCACCGGGCGCCAGCGCCGCCGCCATATCGGCCAGGTCCGCCAGGTACTCCCCCGGGCCCAGGCAGCCGGTGGAGTTCTCCAGGTACTCGGGCTGCCGGCCGAGGAGCATGCCGATCGCGGGCTTGAACACGTTCTCGCGCATCTGCCGGGCGAGCCGCGGAATCGTGACGCAGCGGATGTCCTCCGGCTCGACGCCGGCCTTGGCCATCGCCCGGCCCGCCGCGCCGAACAGCTGCTCGACGCCGGCCTTGCCGAGCTGCGCCGCCTGGCCCGAGGCCTGGAAGACCTTGTTGGGGCGGTTGAGGTCGATCGGGGTGCTGTGCCCGAGCGGGGCGGCGGCGAACTCGTCGTCGCCGCGCATCTGGACCTCGAACGCCGGGTCCGCGCCCATCTCCAGCGCCAGCAGGTCCAGCAGGTCGTTGCCGCCACCGCTGCGGCCGAGCACGACCGCGACGCCCGCGTCCCCGTAGACGGCCTCCTCGTTGCTGCGCCACCGGTCGAAGCCGGGCCCGCAGAACCGGTCCGCGGCCGTGACCAGGGCCGCGGTCGAGTCCGGCGTGGCGGCCAGCAGCACGGCCGCGAGGTGCAGCGACAGGGCGGCACCGTTGCAGGTCTGCTGCACGTTGATCGGCAGGCTGGCGACGGCTCCCGACTCCTGCGCGATGTAGTGCGCCGCCGACCAGATGTCGAAGCCCTGATAGTACAGGTTCGAGTGCAGCAGGTGGCTGACGGCACCCGGCTCCACGCCGCTCGCCGCGATCGCCTCGCGCGCGGCCAGCACGGCCATCTGCGGCGCCCCGAGCTCGTTCGAGACGGTCAGTTCGGTGACGCCGACGCGCTCCAGGTCCTCCGGGGCGAAGCCCTCCGGCGCAATCTCCGTGTCCGGCGGGAACCAGGCCACCGCCGCCTTGATGCTGAGCCCATTGCCCTGTTCGGCCATCGGCTATTCAGCCCCTTCTCAGTTGAACGTCCGGATGAATACACGGCAGCTGCGACCGACCGCGACTACCCCTTGCTACCCGGCCCCCGATGCCCGATCAACCCCTACCGCACCCTTAGTCGTCCGGGCGGCAGACGGCCGTAGGGGTAGAGGTGGGGTATCAGGCGGCAGGCCCGCGCAGTATGTTCGGCGGGGAATCAAGGCGGGCTCACGCATTCCGTCCGGGCCCGCCAATTGGCCTGACAATTCACGGGAGAGCCACAAAGCCGATGGCCGATGAAGAGAAACTGCGAGAGTACCTGAAGAAGGCCACCGGTGAACTCCAACGCGTCACCCGGAGGCTGCAGGAGGCCGAGCTCAGGGAGACCGAGCCCATCGCGATCGTCGGCATGGGCTGCCACCTCCCGCCCGGCCTGCGGTCCCCGGCGGAGCTGTGGCGGTTCGTCGCCGGCGAGGGTGACGGCATCTCGCCGTTCCCGGAGGACCGGGGCTGGGACACCGTCGACCCGTCGACCACGCGCCTGGGCGGGTTCGTCGCCGGGGCCGACCTCTTCGACGCCGGGTTCTTCGGACTCGGCGACCACGAGGCGCTGGCGATGGACCCGCAGCAGCGGCTGTTCCTGGAGACCGCGTGGGACGCGCTGGAGCACGCCGGCCTGGACCCGGCCGGACTGCGCGGCAGCCGGACGGGCGTCTACGCCGGGGTCTCCTACTCCCACTACGGCGCCGGGGCGCAGGCGGACCTCCCGGCGAGCGTCGCGAGCCAGTTGATCGTCGGCGGCGCCCCGAGCACGACCTCGGGCCGGATCGCCTACCACCTGGGCCTGCACGGACCGGCGATCAGCGTCGACACGGCCTGCTCGTCCTCGCTGGTCGCCGTCCACCTGGCCTGCCAGGCCCTGCGGCGCGGCGACTGCGAGCTCGCGCTGGCCGGCGGCGTCACGATCATGAGCACCCCGGACGTCGTCGTCGAGTTCGGCCACCGCGGCGCCCTCGCCGCGGACGGTCGGTGCAAGCCCTTCGCGGCCGCCGCCGACGGCATGGGGTTCGGCGAGGGCACCGGGCTGCTGGTGCTGGAGCGACTGTCGGTGGCCCGGCAGAACGGCCACCGGGTGCTCGCGGTGATCCGCGGGTCCGCGGTCAACCAGGACGGCGCGACGAACGGCCTGACCTCGCCGAGCCGATCGGCGCAGGAGGCCGTCATCCGCCAGGCGCTGACGGCCGCCCGGCTGACCCCCGACCAGGTGGACGCGGTGGAGGGGCACGGGACCGGCACGGCGCTGGGCGACTCGATCGAAGCCGAGGCCGTCATCGCCACCTACGGCGAGTCCAGGCCGGCCGGCCGCCCGCTGCGGCTGGGATCGGTCAAGTCGAACATCGGCCACACCCAGACCGTGTCCGGGGTGGCGGGCGTGATCAAGATGGTGATGTCCATGCGCGCGGGGATCCATGCGCGCACCCTCCACATCAACCGGCCGTCCCCGCACGTCGACTGGTCCGCCGGCACCGTCGTGCTGACCGGCGAATCGGCTCCGTGGCCGGCCGAGGGCCGTCCCCGGCGGGCGGGCGTCTCGTCCTTCGGCATCAGCGGCACCAACGCGCACCTGATCCTCGAGGAGGCCCCGGCGGCGGACGACGACTCCGTCCCCGACAGCGCGGACGGTGCCACGCCCTGGGTGCTGTCGGCGAAGACCGAACCGGCGCTGCGGGCCATGGCCGCGGAGCTCTCCGAGCTGCTCCGTGCCGAGCCGAACGCGGCCGCCGGCCTCGGGAGTTCGCTCGCCCGCACCAGGACGGGCTTCAGGCACCGCGCGGTCTGCGCGGGCTCCCGGGAGGAGCGGCTCGCCGCGCTCGCGGCGCTGGCCCGGGGCGAGCAGGCCCCCGGCCTGGTCACCGGCACGGCCTCCGCCGCGCGGGTCGCGGTGGTGTTCACCGCCGGTGAGCCGGGCAGCGGTGAGCCGGGCAGCGATGCCCCGGCCCGGACCCTGGCCGAACGCTTCCCCGCCTTCGCCGAGGCGTACGACGACATGCGCACGCGCCTGGAGGCGCGGCTCGACGGGCCGCTGACGGCGCATCAGGACACCGCGGTGTTCGCGCTCCACTACGCGCTGCACCGCCTGGTGCGCTCGTTCGGGGTGGCGCCGGAGCTCGTCGCCGGCGCGGGGATCGGCGAGATCGCCGCGGCCTGCGCCGCGGGCGTCCTGTCGCCGGACGACGCCGCGGTGCTCGCGGTCGCGGCCACCAGCGCCGGTGCGGACGGCCTGCGGGCCACCGCCGAGCGGCTCGGCTACGCGCGCCCCGCCCTCACGGTCGTCTCCCCCGCCGCGCCGGACGACCCGCGCCACTGGGCGACCGGCGACTTCCTGCGGGCCCCGGCCGCGGACCCGCTGTCCCTGGTCCGGGAGCAGGGCGCGACCACCTGCCTGGTGCTCGATCCCGCCGCCCTCACCACCGCGGAGGCGGTGCTCGCCCTGCTCGCGCGGGCGTACACCGCCGGAGCGCCGGTGTCGTGGCAGGCCGCGTTCACCGGCACCGGCACCCGCCGGGTCGAGCTGCCCGGCTACCCGTTCCAGCGCGAGCGCTACTGGATCGACGCGCGCGGCCCGCTGGGCGCCGCGCGGCCTGTGGACACCGAGCCCTGGGACACCGCACCGCAGGGCACCGCGCGGTGGGACGCCGACGAGCTGTCGCGGCTCGCCCTGGAGGAACCGCAGGCGGCGGGGCAGGAGCTCACGGACCTGCTGTTCGCCCGGGTGGCCGCGATGATCGAGGCGCCCGAGGCCGACCGGGAGCACCTGCGCGCACGGTTCGCCGACTCCCGGCTGGGCGACCTCGGCCTGGACTCGCTGCGCGCGATGCGGCTGCGCGACGGGTTCCGCGCGGAGCTCCTGGTGGACGTCCCGCCGCAGCGCCTGCTCGGCGACACCACCGTCGCGGACATCGTCGACCTGGTGTGCCGGTCCCTCGCCGCCCGACGCCTCGTGGTGTCCGGCGACGAGGCGCCCGAGGCCGCCGGCCCCGTCGAAGAACTCATCCTCTAACGCCCTCTTAACGACAGGAAGGCAGGCATGTGAGCACGGACCTCTTCGCCGAGTTGTACCGCCGCGGGGTCAGGATGCGGCTGGTCGACGGCCGGCTCCACCTGACGGCCCCACCCGGTGCCCTGACCAGCGAGCTGCGTGAGGAGATGAAGCTTCGCCGGGACGAGCTCATCGACATCGTCACGCGCTCCCAGAGCGCGGGCGAGCCGGCCGGCCTCGAACCGCGGCCGGCCGAACGCCACGAGCCGTTCCCGCTGACCGACATCCAGCAGGCGTACTGGGTCGGCCGGACGCCGGGGGTGGAGCTCGGCGGCAACTCGACGCACTGCTACCTCGAGTTCGACGCCGCGGACCTCGACATCCCCAGGCTGAGCCGGAGCCTGGACCAGCTCGTGCAGCGCCACGACATGCTCCGGGCGGTCATCCAGCCCGACGGCCGCCAGCGGGTGCTGCCCGAGGTCCCGCCGTACGACATCGACGTCACGGACCTGTCCGGCCTCGACGAGGCGGCCCAGGAGGCCGGCATCGAGCGGATCCGGGAGCGGCTGGCGCACCAGGTCCTGCCCGCCGACCAGTGGCCCCTCTTCGAGGTCCACGCGACCCGGCTGGACGAGCGGCGCTGGCGCCTGCACCTGAGCCTGGACATGCTGGTCCTGGACGGGTACAGCTTCGGCATCTTCCAGCGCGACTGGTTCCGGTTCTACAGCCGGCCGGACGCCCCGCCCGCCCCCATCGAGGTCACCTTCCGCGACCACGTGCTCGCCGAGCAGCGGCAGCAGGGCGAGCCGCGGTTCGAGGCCGACAAGCGGTACTGGCACGACCGGATCGACCAGCTGCCGCCCGCTCCCGAACTCCCCCTGGCCGTCCAGCCCGGGCAGCTCGGCCGCCCGGCCTTCGCCCGCCAGCACGCCCGGCTGTCCCGCGAGGGCTGGGCCGCCGTCAAGGAGACCGCCCGCCGCCGGGGCCTCACGCCGTCGGCCGTGCTCGTCACCGTCTACGCCGACGTGCTGCGGCGCTGGTCCAAGCGGCCCGAACTCACGCTCAACCTGACGCTGTTCAACCGTCCGCCGGTGCACCCGCAGATCGGCGACGTGATCGGCGACTTCACCTCGCTGGTGCTCCTGGAGACCAGGCCGGAGCAGGGCGACTCGTTCGCGGCGCGGGCGAAGCGGCTGAACCACCAACTCCTGGACGACCTCGGGCACTCCAGCTACTCGGGGGTCCGCGTGCTGCGGGAGCGCGCCAAGCGGCTCGGCGGCCGGCTGGGCGCCGCGATGCCGGTGGTGTTCACCAGCATGATCGGCTTCGACTCCGGCGGCAGCCTCACCGAGAGCGCCCAGGTGTTCGGCGACGTCGTGTACGGGGTCAGCCAGACGCCGCAGGTCTGGCTGGACTACCAGGTGCTCGAGGACCGCGGCGAGCTGCTGATCAACTGGGACTCCGTCGAGGGGCTCTTCCCCCCGGGCATGATGGACGAGATGTTCCAGGCCCACCACGACTGCCTGGTGCGCCTGAGCCAGGGCGAGACCGCGTGGGACGAGCGGGAGGTCGTCGAGCTCCCGCGGGCCCAGGCCGAGGAGCGCCTGCGGGCCAACGCGACCGAGGCGCCCATTCCCAGCCGGACGCTGTGCGGTCTGGTCGAGGAGCAGGCGGCGCGGACGCCGGACGCGGTCGCCGTGATCTCCGCCGACGGTCAGCACGACTACCGCGAACTGGTCGACGACGCCTACCGGTTGGCCCATGCACTGCAGTCGCTCGGCGCGAAGCCGAACACCCTGGTCGCCATCGTCGCCGACAAGGGCTACGCCCAGGTGGCGGCGGCCCTCGGCGTCACCCGTTCCGGGGCCGCCTACCTGCCGATCCAGCCGGGTTGGCCGGCCGCCCGGCGGGAGCAGCTGATCCAGCAGGGCCGGGTCGAGGTGGTGGTCACCACCCCGCGGCTGCGTGACGAACTGAGCTGGCCCGAGGGTGTCCGGCTGGTGACCCTCGCCGACGCCGAGGTGCGGTCCGCGCCGACCACCGCGCCGCCGACCGGTCCCGCCCCGGACGACCTGGCGTACGTGATCTTCACCTCCGGTTCGACCGGCACGCCCAAGGGCGTCATGATCGACCACCAGGCCGCGGCGAACACCATCCAGGACCTCAACGACCGCTACCGGGTCACCGCGGACGACCGGGTGCTGGCGCTGTCCGCCCTGAGCTTCGACCTCTCGGTGTACGACGTCTTCGGCCTGCTGGCGGCGGGCGGCGCCGTGGTGCTGCCGGAGCCGGGACGGTCGCAGGAGCCGCAGCACTGGTCGGAGTTGCTGGAGCGGCACGGGGTGACGCTCTGGAACAGCGTGCCGGCCCTGATGCAGGTGTGGATCGAGTCGCACGGTCCGGCCGCCCCGCCCGCCGGGGACCGGCTGCGGCTGGCCATGCTGAGCGGCGACTGGATCCCGGTGGCGCTGCCGGACCGGATCCGCGCGTACTACCCGCAGGTCGAGGTGATGAGCCAGGGCGGTGCCACCGAGGCGTCCATCTGGTCGATCAACTACCCGATCGGCGAGGTGCCCCCGGAGTGGTCGCGGATCCCGTACGGCAAGCCGCTGGCCAACCAGACCATGCACGTCTACGACCAGTGGATGGAGCCCTGCCCGGTCTGGACGACGGGTGAGATCTACATCGGCGGAACCGGTGTGGCCCGCGGCTACTGGGCCGACCCGGAGCGGACGGCGGAGCGCTTCGTCACCCACCCGCGGACCGGCGACCGGCTCTACCGGACCGGCGACCTCGGCCGCTACCTCCCGGGCGGTGACATCGACTTCCTGGGACGCGAGGACTCGCAGGTCAAGCTGAACGGCTACCGCATCGAGCTCGGCGAGATCGCGGCCCCGCTGCTGCGGCACCCGGGTGTCCGGGACGCGCTGGTCACCGTGGACACCAACGCCAGGACGGGCAGCCGCCAACTGGTCGCCTACCTGGTGCCCGAGGACGGCGGGACCGCCGCGGGCCAGCCCCACCCCGAGGCCGCCGCCCTGCGGGCCGAACTCGAGGAGGTCCTCCCCGAGTACATGGTGCCGCGCCACTACCTGGTCATCCCGCAGGTGCCGCTGAGTACGAACGGCAAGGTCGACGTGTCGGCGCTGCCCGCCCCGCGGGAGCAGCGGGCCGCCGCCGGGCCGGCCGCTCCGCAGGACGACCTGGAGCGGACCCTGCTGCGGATCTGGCAGGAGTCCCTGGAGCGCGACGACTTCGGCACCGGGGACAACTTCTTCGAGCTCGGCGGGGACTCGCTGCGCGCGATCGGTGTCCTGGAGCGGATCAGCGCGGAGCTCGGCACCACCGAGGGCCAGGAGAACGGTCTGCGCCGGCTCTTCAGCAACCCCACGGTCGCCCAACTGGCAGCCGCCATGCGCACCGAGGGCTGAGACGGCAAGCGAAGAGCCCCGCCCGTGACGGGCGGGGCTCTTCGCTTGCCGTCTCACCCCCACCCGGCGGCGAGCGGCTCGACGAGCACACCGCCCGGGGAGGCGAACAGTGCGAGCCGCAGGCGCCGTGCGCCGATGGTGGCCTGGATCGGCGCGGAGCGGGCGACCGCGCCCAGGGAGAGCGCCCTCGCGTAGTCGGCCTCGATCTCGGTGCTCAGCACACCGATCGAGGGGAAGCCGGCGTCGTTCATCTGCCGGCCGGCCGAGGCCGTCTCGTCGCGCGCGAGGACGAGCACGCAACCGGTCCCCATCGCCGACGGCACCGTGCCCCACGCGGCCTCGGCGGTGACCGCGTCCCACTGGACCTCGGCCAGCTGCTCCCAGAACGCCGCCTCCGCGGCCACCTCGGGGACCCGGCAGACGACCGCGCGCAGGCCCCCGGCTCCGCCCGCGGCGTCGAACCAGGTCTCGGTGCCGGGCGAACTCAGCGCCAGGCACCGGGGGTCCCGCGCCGCGCCGGACTCCGCGATCGCTTCCGCCAGGACCGGCGCGCTGACGGGGGTGCCCAGCCCCTCCGGCGGCGGGCACCCGAAGACACCGGTGAACCCCCCGACGGCGCGCGTCGGTTCGGCGTGCTGCACGACCTCCAACTGGATGCTCTCCGGCGCGGAGTAGAGCGCCAGCGGCAGCGGCGTGCGGTGCGGGGTGACCCGCTCGAAGCTCTCCGGCAGGCTCGCCTCGCCGGTGAAGTCGTGCCGGAACCCGACCAGTCCGGCGAACCTCGCGCCGTCCTCGATCGAGCCCTCCATGGCCAGGTGGGAGATGCCCTCGATCATGTGTCAGCCCTGCTTGCTGTAGAGGCGGAGGGTGATCGGCACGCAGACCAGCGTGATGACGGCGGTCGCGCCCAGGGACCAGAGGACCGGGCCGCCGGCGTGGCCGGTGTCGTTCATCAGGTCCCGGGCCGCGGTCGCCAGGTGGCTGAGCGGGTTGACGTCGACGAAGGCACGGAGCCAGCCGGGCATGGTGCCGGGCGAGACGAAGATGTTGCTGCCGAACGAGAGCGGCATCAGCACGGCGTTGGCGATGCTGAGGACGACGGCCGGATCGCGGACCACCAGGGCGAGCACCGACCACACCAGGGAGAGCGCCACCCCGAAGGCGATGACCAGGGCGGCGGCGGCGAGCACGCCCGGCGCACCGCCCGCGGGCCGGTAGCCCATGGCCAGGCCGAGGCCCACCACGATGGTGGCGGCGAACAGGTAGCGCCCGGCGTCGCTGATCAGGCCGCCGAGCACCAAGGCCCCGCGCCAGACCGGCAGGCCGCGGAAGCGGTCGAAGGCCCCGCTGCGCACGTCCTGGGCGAGGCGGGCACCGCCGTACATGGTGACGATGGAGATGCTCATGCCCAGCACGCCGGGCAGCAGACTCTTGAGGTAGTTGCCGGGGGAACCGCCGACGGCGCCGCCGAAGAGGTAGGTGAACAGCACGGTCAGCAGGACCGGGATGGCGGTCGCGTCGACCAGCTGCTTGGGGTCGTGCTTGATCTTGAGCAGCGCGCGCTTGCCGAAGACGGCCGAGGCGGTGAGCGCCCCGGCGCGGCGGCGGTCGCGGCCCTCGGCGAGCAGGGCGTCGATCGGGTTGGCCGCCGCCGCGGCGGGACGGCTGGGGGCGGTGGGGGCAGTCATGCGCTCACGTCCTCACGGTCGTTGGCGCCCTGGCCGGCCCGGTGACCGGTCAGGGTGAGGAAGGCCTCGTCTAGGCTGGGCTGGCCGAGGGAGAGGTCGGCGATGCCCACCCCGGCCTCGGCGAGCCGGGTCATGGCCTGTCCGACCAGACGGCCCACGTCGGTGGCGTCGGGCCGGTCGGCGAGCAGCACCGACAGGCTGAGCGGGTCGGCGGCGAGCTGGACCGTGCCCTCCACGGTCGCGGCCAGGATCCGCAGCGCGTGCGGACGCTGCTCGCCGTCGAGCAGCCGCAGGTGCAGGGTGCCGGAGCCGACCTGGGCCTTCAGCTGGGCGCTGGTGCCCTCGGCGACGACCCGGCCGTGGTCGATGACCGCGATCTGCTCGGCGAGCTGGTCGGCCTCCTCCAGGTACTGGGTGGTCAGCAGCACCGTGGTGCCGGCCGCGGCGATCCGGCGGACCAGCTCCCAGACCTGGTTGCGGCTGTGCGGGTCGAGACCGGTGGTCGGCTCGTCGAGGAACAGCAGGTCGGGGGTGACGATCAGGCTGGCCCCGATGTCGAGCCGGCGCCGCATTCCGCCCGAGTAGCCGCCCACCGGCCGGCCGGCCGCCTCGGTCAGCTCGAACGCCTCGAGCAGAGCGTCGGCGCGGCGGCGGCTGGCGGCCCCGGACAGGCCGTTGAGACGGCCGAGGAGCAGCAGGTTCTCCTGGCCGGTCAGGTCCTCGTCGAGGGAGGCGAACTGGCCGGTCACGGCCACCCGGGCACGGATCTCGTCGGTCTCGGTGAGCACGTCGTGGCCGAGGATGCGGGCCGTGCCGCCGTCCGGCCGGATCAGGGTGGCCAGGATCCGGATCGTGGTGGTCTTGCCCGCCCCGTTGGGGCCGAGGAACCCGAACACCTGACCGCGCGGGATCGTCAGATCGATCCCGTCCAGGGCCCGCTTGTCTCCGTAGACCTTGACCAGACCGTGCGCCTCGATCGCCGGATGGTCTCCGGCCAAGCTTTTCTTTGACATGACGTAAGACTTGGGTATCTCTTACGGCTTGTCAAGGCTTCCATCGGGCGCATACCGTCGGACCATGGACGACCCGCTTCGCACCCCCGCACCCCGACGCCGCCTCCGGGCCGACGCCAGGCGCAGCATCGACGCCATCCTCGACGCGGCGCGGGTGCTGCTCACCGAACGGCGTGACGCGAGCATGGAGGACATCGCCGCCAAGGCCGGCCTCACCCGGCAGACCGTCTACGCCCACTTCCCCTCGCGCGACGCGCTGGTCACCGCGCTGGTCGAGGCCGCGGCCGCCGAGTACCTCACCGCGCTCGACGAAGCGGACCTCGACACCGCGCCGCCCGCCGAAGCCCTGGCCCGCTTCCTCGGTGCCGGCTGGCGGTTCCTGCTGCGGCACCCGCTGCTGCTCGACCCCACCGCCCCCGGCACCCCGCCGCCCCACCGCAACTCGCTCTCCGAGGCGGTGCCCCCTCGGCTGGAGCAGCTCATCCGGCGGGGCCAGCAGCAGGGCGTCTTCGACGACTCCCTCCCCGCCGGCTGGCTGGTCGCCGCCGTCATCGGGCTCCAGCACGCGGCCGCCGCCGAGGTCACCGCCGGGCGCCTGACCACTCATGCCGCAGAGGCGCTGTGCCTGGGGAGCGCACTGCGCCTCTGCGGTGGAGCGGACGGCCGGTAGTCCCCGCCGTCAGAACCCGTCGACGTCGGGGAGCTCCCCGTCGATGAGGGCGAAGAGCTCGTCGTCGCTGGCGGAGTCGAGGGCGGCCTCGGCCACGTCGCGGGACGGCGCCCCGGGCTCCGGGTGGGCGTCGTCCCAGCGGCTCAGCAGCGTCCGCAGGCGCCGGGTGATCCGGCCCCGCAGCTCCTCGTCCGGCACGCCCCGCAGCAGCGACCTCTCCAGGCCGTCGATCTCGTCGAGCAGCGGCTCGGACGTCGGCGCCGCCTCGGGGACGAGCTTGCCGCGCAGGTGCTCGGCGAGTTCGGCCGGGGTGGGGTGGTCGAAGACCAGCGTCGCCGGGAACCGGCCACCGGTCGCGCCGGCCAGCCGGTTGCGGAAGTCGACGGCGGTGAGCGAGTCGAACCCGAGGTCGCGGAACGGACGGTCCGGCTCCATGGCCTCCGCGTCGCCGCCGCCCAGCGCGGCGACCGCGTGCGAGCAGACCAGGCGGAGCAGGAACCGCTGCCGTTCGGCCTCGCCCAGCGACGCCAGTTGCCTCGCCACGCCGCCGGCGGGGTCGGCGGTCGCCGCCCGCACCTGGACCGGGGTGGTGATCAGGCCGCGCCACAGCGGCGGCAGCTGGCCGTCGCGGGCGAGGGCCTTCAACCGGTCGGTGCGCACCCGGGTCGCCAGCAGGACCGGCTCGGCGCTGCCGCGGGCGGCATCGAAGAGGGCCAGGGCCTGCGGGGTGGACAGCGCGGCGAAGTACCCCGTCATCCGGGCCCGGCTGGCGTCGGTGATGGTGGCGGTCAGCTTGCTGGTCTGCTCCCACAGACCCCACGCCGCCGACGTCGCGGGCAGGCCGGCGGCCCGCCGGTGAGCGGCGAGCGCGTCCAGGAACACGTTCGCCGCCGCGTAGTTGCCCTGGCCGGGCGCACCGGTCAGCCCCGCGCCGGAGGAGAACAGCACGAACTCGGCGAGGTCGGCCTGCGCGGTGAGCTCGTGCAGGTGCAGGGCCCCGTCGACCTTGGGCCGCATCACCGCGTCGATCTTCTCCGGGGTGAGCGAGGCCAGGATCCCGTCGTCGAGGACGCCGGCCGCGTGCACCACCGCCGTCAGCGGGTGGTCGGCCGGCACCGCGGCCAGGGCCTTGGCGAGGTCGGCCCGGTCGGCGACGTCGCAGGCGACCAGCTCGACGCTCGCGCCCAGCCCGGCCAGCTCGGCCCGCAGCTCGTCCGCTCCGGGTGCCGCGGGCCCGCTGCGGCTCAGCAGCACGAAGTGCCTGGCCCCGCGCTCGGCCAGGTGCCGCACGACCAGCCCGGCCACCGTCCCGGTGCCACCGGTGACCAGCACCGTCCCCTCGGGGTCCGGCGCCTGGGGGACGGTCAGCACGATCTTGCCGGTGTGCCGGGCCTGGCTCATGAAGCGGAACGCCGCGACCGCGTGGCGGACGTCCCAGGTGGTCCGGCGCGGCAGCGCCAGCGCGCCGGCCCGGAACAGGTCCATCACCTCGGCCAGCATCTCCTGGATGCGGTCCGGACCCACCTCGTTCAGGTCGAACGCCCGGTAGCCGACCCCGGGGTGGCCGGCGCGGACCTCGCCGTCGTCCCGGACGTCGGTCTTCCCCATCTCCACGAAGCGTCCGCCGGGCCGCAGCAGCCGCAGCGAGGCGTCGACGAACTCCCCGGCCAGCGAGTTCAGCACGACGTCCACGCCCTGCCCGGCCGTGGTGTCGGCGAACTGCCGCTCGAAGTCGAGGCTGCGGCTCGACGCGATGTGCGCGCCGTCCAGTCCGGCGGACCGCAGCACCGGCCACTTGCGCTCACTGGCGGTCGCGAACACCCGTGCGCCGCGGTGCTTCGCGAGCTGGACGGCCGCCATGCCGACGCCGCCGGTCGCGGCGTGCACCAGCACCGACTCGCCGGACCGCAGCCCGGCCAGCTCGAACAGCGCGTAGTGCGCGGTGAGGAACGCCACCGGCACCGAGGCGGCCTGCTCGAACGACCACCCCTCGGGGATCTTCGCGAGCAGCCGGTGGTCGGTCACCGCGACCGGGCCGAACGCGTGGGTCAGCAGGCCCAGCACCCGGTCCCCCGGCGCCAGGTCGCGGACCTCGCTGCCGACGGCCGTCACCGTGCCCGCGCCCTCACCGCCGAGGTCCGTCTCACCGGGCAGCAACCCCAGCGCGACGACCACGTCGTGGAAGTTGAGCCCGGCCGCGCGCACGGCCAGCCGCACCTCGCGCGGACCGAGCGGCTCGGTCGGCGCCGGGCACGGCGCCAGCGTCAGCCCCTCCAAGGTCCCGGTGCCGGCGCACTCCAGACGCCAGGCGGCCGCCCCGGCGGGCGGCACCAGGCTCTCGCCGCTGTCCGCCCTGGCCAGCCGCGGCACCAGCAACTGATCTGCCCGGATGGCGAGTTGAGGCTCGTCGCAGTCCGCGACCGCCGCCCAGGCCGGCGCCGATCCGGCGTCGTCCGGCAAGCCGCCGTCGTCGACCAGGACGAACCGGTCCGGGTGCTCCGCCTGCGCGCTGCGCACCAGGCCCCACACGGCGGCGCACTCCAGGTTCGCGAGATCGTCCCCGGCCACCGCCGCGACCGCGCCCTGGGTCCTGAACACCAGGCGGGCGGAGGCGAGTTCATCGGCCGCCAGCCACTCCTGCGCCGCGCCCAACGCGGCCGCGGTGACCGCGCGCACCCGGGCGCTCAGGTCGTCGTCGCCGCCCGCGGGCTCGGGGGCGCTCCAGACCACGAGGTCGGGGGCGGGCGTTCCGTCGGCGATCGCGGCGCGCAGCCCGGCCAGGTCGCCGTACCCGTCGACCACCGCGCCGCCGTCATCGAGCCGCCGCGCGAACGCCGTCGCGGACTCCGTCGCGCCCGCGCCCAGGACCGCCCAGCGCGACCGGGCCCGGCCCGTCCCGGACTCGGGCCGGGTGACCTGCGCCCAGTCGAGCCGGAAGAGCGCGTCGCGCCGCGCGCCGGTGTCCATCGTCCGCAGCTGCTCGGCCGACACCGGGCGCACCACGATGGCGCCCACCGAGACGACGGGCCTGCCGTCGAGGTCGGCGGCCGTCAGCGCCACCCGGTCCGGGCCGATCCGCCGCACCCTGACCCGCAGGTCGGCCGCGCCCGAGGCGACCAGGGCCACCTCGCTGAACACGAACGGCAGCCACAGGCCCGCACCGGTCGGTGAGTCCTCCTGCGCCATCAGGATGCCGGCCGCCTGCGCCGCCGCGTCCAGCAGCGCCGGGTGGACCGCGAACCGCCCGGCCTCGTCGCGCTGCTGGGACGGCAGGCCGACCTCGGCGAACACCTCGTCACCGTGGCGCCAGGCCCGGCGGATCCCGCGGAAGGCCGAGCCGTACGCGTAGCCGCGCTCCGCGTACCCCTCGTAGAGCCCGTCGGTGGGCAGCTCCCGCGCGCCGGCCGGCGGCCACACCAGCAGGTCGCCGAAGTCCTCCGGGAGCGGCGGACTGCCGATCTCACCAACGGCGTTGGAGGTCCACTCGCCGTCGACGGAGGTGTCCTGGGCCCTGGAGTACACCGTCACCCGGCGCTTGCCGGAGTCGTCCGGCGCTCCGGCGACGACCTGGACCTGGACCGCGCCCGCCGCGGGGATCACCATCGGGGCTTCCAACGTCAGTTCCTCGACCCCGGAGGCGCCGGTCTCGATCGCGGCGCGCAGCGCCAGCTCCACGAACCCGGTGCCGGGCAGCAGCACCTGCTCCTCGACCGCGTGGTCGGCCAGCCACCCGTGGGTCTGCGGCGACAGGCGGCCGGAGAGCACCACGGCGCCGCTGCCGGCGACGTCGATCGCGGCACCGAGCATCGGGTGCTCGCCGGCCCGCAGCCCCGCCCTGCCGAGGGCGTCCTTGGACGGCGCGGCCGGGTCCTGCCAGAACCGCTGCCGCTGGAACGCGTAGGCGGGCAGCTCCACGCCGTCCTCGCGCCCGTCGCGCCCGGCCCGGCCGAGCAGCGCCGCCCAGTCGACCGGCACGCCGTCGACGCCGGCCTGCGCGAGGGAGCCGAGGAAGTCGTCCAGGCCGCCGCGGTCGCGGTGCAGGGTCCCGAGGACGACCGCGGTGCCGTCCGCGGCGGCGACCGTCTCCTCCAGCCCCAGGGTGAGCACCGGGTGCGGGCTCGCCTCCACGAACAGCTCGTAGCCCCGGTCGACCAGGGTGCGGACGACCTCGTCGAAGCGCACCGGCTCCCGGAGGTTGCGGTACCAGTAGTCCGCGTCCAGCCCGGTGGTGTCCCACTGGCCGCCGGTCACCGCCGAGTAGAACGGGATCCGCGAGGGGCCGGGGGTGATGCCGTCCAGCTGGGCGAGCAGTTCCTCGCGGATCCGCTCGACGTGCGGCGAGTGCGAGGCGTAGTCGACGGGCAGCAGCCGCACCCGGACGTCGGAGTCCTGGTACTCGGCCACCAGCTCGGCGATCGCGTCGCTGTCGCCGGACACCACCACGGAGCCCGGTCCGTTGACGACCGCCACCACCAGCCGGCCGCCCCACCGGGACAGCCGCGCCTGCGCCTCCTGCGGCTCCAGGCCGAGCGACGCCATCGCGCCCTGCCCCGACAGCGAGCCCAGGGCCCGGCTGCGCAGCGCCACCACCCGCGCCGCGTCCTCCAGGGAGAGGCCGCCCGCCACGCAGGCGGCCGCGATCTCGCCCTGGGAGTGCCCGACCACCGCGGCGGGCTCGATGCCCGCGTGCTGCCACAGGGCGGCCAGCGACACCATGACGGCGAACAGCACCGGCTGGACCACGTCCACCCGGTCCAGGTCCGGGGCGCCGGGCGCCTCCCGAAGCACGTCGCGCACCGACCATCCGGTGAACGGGGCCAGGGCCAGGTCGCAAGCGGCCAGCCGGTCGCGGAAGACCGCGGAGGTCTCCAGCAGCCCCAGCGCCATGCCCCGCCACTGGGAGCCCTGCCCGGGGAACACCAGCACCGCCTCACCGGAACGGGTGCGGGCCGTCCCCCGGACCAGCCCGGCCGCGGGCTGGTCCGCGGCGAGCGCGTGCAGTCCGGCGAGCAGCTCGGTCCGGGTGGCGCCGAGCACGACGGCCCGGTGGGACAGCCCCGCGCGCCGGGTCAGCGCGCGGGCGGTGTGGAGCGCGTCCAGCTCCGGGTGGGCCTCGACGAACTCCGCGAGCCGGGCGGCCTGCCCGCGCAGGCCGCGCTCGCCCCGCCCCGACAGCACCCAGGGCAGCACCGGCAGCCCCTCCCCCGCCGGCGCGGCGCCCTCGGGAGCGGACGCCGGGGCCGCACCCTCGTCGGCCGGCGCCTGTTCGAGGATGAGGTGGGCGTTGGTGCCGCTGACCCCGAACGAGGAGACCCCGGCCCGCCGCGGCTGCCCGCTCTCCGGCCACGGCACCGCCCGCACCGCCAACTCGATGTCGCCCGCCGACCAGTCGACGTGCCGGCTCGGCTCGTCGACGTGCAGCGTCGCGGGCAGCACCCCGTGGCGCATCGCCAGCACCATCTTCATCACACCGGCCGCGCCCGCGGCGGCCTGCGTGTGACCGAGGTTGGACTTCGCCGACCCCAGCAGCAGCGGCCGGCCGGCCGGCCGGTCCTGGCCGTAGGTCGCCAGCAGCGCCTGCGCCTCGATCGGGTCGCCCAGCGTCGTCCCGGTGCCGTGCCCCTCCACCACGTCCACGTCGCGCAGCGACAGGCCCGCGTTGGCCACCGCCTGGCGGATCACCCGCTCCTGCGACGGCCCGTTCGGGGCCGTCAGCCCGCTCGACGCGCCGTCCTGGTTCACCGCCGAGCCCCGGATCACCGCGAGCACCTCGTGCCCCAACCGCCGGGCCTGCGAGAGCCGTTCGAGCAGCAGCAGGCCGACGCCCTCCGCGAACCCGAACCCGTCCGCGGCCTCGGCGAACGCCCGGCACCGGCCGTCCACCGACAGCGCGCGCTGCCGGCTGAACTCGACGATCACCTCCGGGCTCGACATCACCGCCACGCCGCCGGCCACCGCCATCGAGCACTCACCGGCCCGCAGCGCCTGCGCCGCCAGGTGCAGCGCGACCAGCGACCCGGAGCACGCCGTGTCGACGGTGACGGCCGGGCCCTCCAGCCCGAAGACGTAGGACAGGCGCCCCGACAGCACGCTCGGGCTGATCCCGGCGACCGCGTACCCCTCGACGCCGTGCGGGTAGTCGGTGGGGCCGGCGCCCACGAACACGCCGGTCCGGCTCCCCTTCAGACTCGCCGGATCCACCCCGGCGGTCTCGAACAGCTCCCAGGTGGTCTCCAGCAGCAGCCGCTGCTGCGGGTCCATGGCCAGCGCCTCACGCGGCGAGATCCCGAAGAACTCCGCGTCGAACCCGGACACGTCGTCCAGGAAGCCGCCCTCGCGGACGTACGAGGTCCCCAGGTGGTCCGGGTCCGGGTCGTACAGCCCGGCCAGGTCCCACCCCCGTTCCGTCGGGAACCCGCGGATCGCGTCCCGGCCTTCGGACAGCAGCCGCCAGTACTCCTGCGGTGAGCTCACGCCGCCGGGCAGCCGGCACGCCATGCCCACGATCGCCAGCGGCTCGCCGAGCTTCGCCTCCAGCTCGTCGTTGCGCTGCCGCAGCCGCCGGGTCTCCTTGACCGATTCCCGCAGCGCGTTGGTGATCTCTTCGACAGATGCAGCCATCGTGGCCTCACTCTCCGGAGTTCTGGTCGTGGCCGCCAGCGAGCACGGCGTTGATGAGTTCGTCCACATCCATCTCGTCCACCGTGCTGATCACGTCCTCGCGCTCCTCCACCGGAGCCGGGGCGTCATCGTCATCGATCGGGCTGAGCCGCTCGTGGATCTGGCGGGCGAGGTCGACGGGCGTCGGACAGTCGAAGATGACGGTCGCGGACAACCGCACGCCGGTGGCCGTGGCCAGCCGGTTGCGCAGCTCGACCGCGGTCAGCGAGTCGAATCCCATCTCGACGAACCCCCGGTCGACGTCCACCGCGGACGCCGAGCCGTGACCGAGCACCGCGGCGGCCTGCTTCCTGACCAGGTTCACCAGTGCCTGGCGCCGCTCGGCCGCGGACATCCCGGCGAACTGGTCGGCTCCGGCGGCGGCAGCGCCGCTCTCGGCCCCGGCGCGGTTCGGCCGGGCGCCGCCCCGCGGCACCAGCGACCGCATCACCGGCGGCAGGGTGCCCTGGGCGTCCTGGACCCGCAGCGCCGCACGGTCGAGGTGCGCCGTGACCACCAGCGGCAGCCCGCTCCGGACGCCCTGGTCGAACAGGGCCAGGCCCTCGGCGGCGGACATGGCCTGCGCCCCGGCCTTGGCGAGCCTGGCCCGGTCCAGTTCGTTCAACTGACCGGTCAGGGCACTCTCGTTGGCCCAGTAACCCCAGGCGAGCGACGAGGCGACCTGGCCGCGCGAGTGCCGGACCGCGGCGAGCGTGTCCAGGAACACGTTGGCCGCACCGTAGTTGGCCTGTCCGGCGTTGCCGAGCAGGCCGGCCGCGGAGGAGTACATCGCGAACATGCCGAGGTCGAGACCGGCGGTGAGCTCGTCGAGGTGCACGGCGGCGTCGACCTTGGGCCGCAGCACCGGCGCCAGGCGCTCGGCGGTCAGCGAGCTGAGCACGGTGTCGTCCAGCACGCCCGCCGTGTGCACCACCGCGGTGAGCGGGCGGTCCTGCGCGATCTCGGCCAGCAGCCCGGCCAGGGCCGCGCGGTCGGCGATGTCGCAGGCGGCCACCCGCGCCTCGGCGCCCAGCTCGGCGAGTTGCGCGCACAGCTCCTCGGCGCCCGCCGCGCCCGGGCCCTGACGGCTCGCCAGCACCAGGTGGCGCATCCCCCAGGGGCCGGCCAGGTGCTTGGCCACCAGGGCGCCCAGCGTCCCGGTGCCACCGGTGATCAGGACCGTGCCCTCGGGGTCGGGAACGGACGGGATCGTCAGCACGAGCTTGCCGACGTGCTTGGCCTGGGCCATGAACCGGAAGGCCTCGGGCGCGTCGAGCACGTCCCAGGTGCGCACCGGCAGCGGCCGGACGGCACCCTCCCGCAGCAGCCGGACGACCTCGGTCAGCATCGACCGGATCGACTCCGGGGTGGTGTCCGGCACCAGGTCCACCGTCCGGTACTCCACCCCCGGCCACGCGGCCGCGACCTGCTCCGGGTCCCGGCGGTCGGTCTTCCCCAGCTCGATGAAGCAACCGCCCTTGGGCAGCAACCGCAGCGAGGCGTCGATGAGTTCACCGGCCAGCGAGTTGACCACCACGTCGACCCCGGCGCCGTCGGTGGCGGCGAGCACCCGGTCGGCGAAGTCCGCGTCCCGGGACGAGGAGATGTGGTCGTCGTCCAGACCCAGCTGCCGCAGCGCGTCGTGCTTGGCCGGGCTCGCCGTGGCGAACACCTCGGCGCCCAGCTGGCGGGCGAGTTGGACCGCCGCCGTGCCGACCCCGCCGGCCGCCGCGTGGATCACGACGCGCTGCCCGGCGCGCAGGTCCGCCACCTGGTGCAGCGCGAAGTACGCGGTCAGGAAGGCGGAGGGCACCGAGGCCGCCTGCTCGAACGACCAGTCGTCGGGCATCGGGACCAGCCAGTGCTGATCGGTGACCGCCTCCGTCGCGAAGGCGCGCGGCATCAGCCCCACGACCCGGTCGCCGGGCTTCAGCCCGGTCACGCCGGCACCGGTCGCCTGGACCACGCCGGCGCCTTCGCCGCCGATGAACAGGCCGTCGTCCGGCGGCAGCCCCAGCGCGACCAGCAGATCGTGGAACGCGATCCCGGCCGCCCGCATCCGCACCCGCACCTCACCGGCGGCCAGTGGCGCTCCGGTCTCCGGGCCGGCCACCACGGACATGGCGTCGAGGACGCCGGCCGGGTCGGGTTCGAGCCGCCAGCGGCCGCCGAGCGGTGGCACCAGCCTGTCCCTCGGCGCGGCCGTCGCGGACAGCCGCGGGACCAGCAGCGCGCCGCTCCGGATCGCGAGCTGCGGCTCGTCGCCGGCCAGGGCGTGCGCGAGCGCGTCCGCGCAGTCCTGGTCGTCCAGGTCGACCAGGACGATCCGGCCCGGGTTCTCGGCCTGCGCCGAGCGGACCAGGCCCCACACCGTGGAGGCGGCGAGGTCGGCCACGTCACCGGAGTCCGCGACCGGGAGCGCGCGGCGGGTGGCCACCACCAGCCGGGTGTCGACCGTCCGGTCGTCGGCCAGCCAGGCCTGGAGCTCGCCCAGCACCCTGCTGGTCAGCCGCAGGGCCGCGGCAGCCGGCTCGGCGCCCGCCCCGGTCGCGCAGGACAGCACCGCGACGCGGGGAGCCGGCGCCCCCAGCAGGGCGGCCAGGTCGGGGTGCGCGTGCACGGGGACCCCCGCCGCCCGCAGCGAGTCGGCCAGGCCGAACGGGTCCGCGCCGAGCACCGACCAGTCACCGCCCAGCCGGGTCTTCGGCGTCGGCGAGGCGACCCAGTCCAGCTGGAACAGGGGGTGGCTGACCGGGCTCGCGGCCGCCGCGAGCTGCGCGGTCGAGACCGGCCGGGTCACCAGCCGCTCGATCACCAGCACGGGGTAGCCGGAGTCGTCGGCCGCGGTCAGCGACACCGCGCCGGAACCGGCCGGCGCGATCCGCACCCGCAGCGCACGCGCACCGGAGGCGAACAGCGACACGCCGGACAGGCTGAACGGCAGCCGCACCTGCTTGTCGTGGCCGGGGACCAGCACCATCGCGTGCAGCGCCGCGTCCAGCAGCGCGGGGTGAACGCCGTACCGGCCCGCCTCGTCCTGCACCTGGGCCGGCGGCGACACCTCGGCGTAGACCTCGTCGCCGCTGCG
Source organism: Streptomyces sp. NPDC002671 (assembly GCF_053592475.1). NCBI lineage: Bacteria > Bacillati > Actinomycetota > Actinomycetes > Kitasatosporales > Streptomycetaceae > Streptomyces > Streptomyces sp. NPDC002671. The sequence goes on along the minus strand of NZ_JBSFVU010000033.1, from coordinate 22,247 downwards.
CCACGCCCGGGCCAGCGCCTGGAACGAGGGCCCGTAGGTGTAGCCGGCCTCCGCGCCCTCCGCGTAGAAGGCGACCGGGTCCAGCTCCACCGGTTCGGCACCGGGCGGCGGCCAGGTGGCCCAGGTGTCCGGTGCGGTCCCGTCGTCCGCCGTCAGGACGGCCGACGCGTGCCGCGTCCACTCGCCGTCCTGGCCGTTCTCCCCGACCGGCCGCGAGTAGACGGTCAGCGACCGCTGCCCCGCGTCGTCCGGCGCGCCCACCATCAGCTGCAGGGAGACCGCCGCGTCGCCGTGCAGCAGCAGCGGCGCCTCCAGGGTCAGTTCGTCGACCCGGGGGCAGCCCGCCTCGGCACCGGCGCGCAGCGCCAGCTCGGCGAACCCGGTGCCCGGGAGCAGCACCACCTCGTTGACCGAGTGGTCGGCCAGCCACGGCCGGGTGCCCGCGGACAGCCGCCCGGTGAGCACCAGGCCACCGGTGTCCGCCAGTTCGACCGCGGCACCGAGCAGCGGGTGGTCCGGCGCCACGACGCCGAGGCTCGCCGGGTCCACCCCGGTGCTCTCCTCCTCCAGCCAGAACCGCTTGCGGTCGAAGGCGTAGGTGGGCAGCGCGACGGTGGTGCCGCCGGGGACCAGCGTGGCCCAGTCCAGGTCCGCGCCGTTCACCCAGGCCTCGGCCAGCGAGGCGGCGAAGCGGGCCATGCCGCCCTCGTCGCGACGCAGCGAGCCCAGCGTCACCGGCTCGGGGATGTCCGGCACCGATGCGGCGGTGTCCAGCACCGCGGCGGTCAGCACGGCGTGCGGGGTCGCCTCGACGAACATGGTGAAGCCGTTGTCGAGCAGCGCCCGGGTGGCCTGCGCGAAGCGCACCGGCTCGCGCAGGTTCCGGTACCAGTACTCCGGGTCGAGCCCGGTGGTGTCGATCGGCTCACCGGTCACCGCGGAGTAGAACGGGATCCGGGCGCGCTGCGGGGCGATGCCCGCGAGCTTCGCCAGCAGTTCCTCGCGCATCGGCTCGACCTGCGGCGAGTGCGAGGCGTAGTCGACGTCGATCCGGCGGATCCGGGTGCCGCGGCGCTCGCACTCCTCGGTCAGCCCGTCCAGCGCCTCGGTGTCGCCGGCGACGACGACCTGCGAGGGGCTGTTGATCGCCGCGATGGTCACCCGTCCCTGCCAGGGGGCGAGCAGTTCCGCCACCTGGCGCTCGTCGGCGCGCAGCGAGGCCATGCCCGCGGAGCCGGTCAGCCGGGCCAGTTCCGCCGCCCGCACGGCGACCACCTTGGCGGCGTCCTCCAGCGACAGCGCGCCGGCCACGTACGCGGCGGCGATCTCGCCCTGCGAGTGGCCGACCACCGCCGAGGGCTTCACTCCGTGGTGCTGCCACAGGCGGGCCAGCGAGACCATGACGGCGAACAGGGCCGGCTGCACCACGTCGACCCGGGTGAGGTCGGGCGCGCCGTCGGCCTGGCGGAGCACCTCGGTCAGCGACCAGTCGGTCCACGGTGCCAGGGCCCGCTCGCACTCGCCGATGTAGCCGGCGAACTCGGGGACGGTGTCCAGCAGTTCCGCGGCCATCCCGGGCCACTGGCTGCCCTGGCCGGGGAAGACGAAGACCACGCGTTGCTTGCGGTACGCGGTGCCGAGGACGAGCCCCGGGTCCGGCTCGCCGTCGGCGAGCCGGGTGAGCAGGCCGTCGTAGTCGGCCGGCTCGGTGCCGAGCACCACCGCGCGGTGCGGCAGCGCCGCTCGGGTCGCGGCCAGGCTCCAGCCGATGTCGCGCGGCTGCGGGGCGGGCTCGTCGGCCAGCAACTGCCGCAACCGGTCGGCCTGCTGCCGCAGCGAGACCTGGGAGGCCGCCGACACCGGCCACGGCAGGACCGCGATCGCCGGAGCGGGCTCGGTGGTCTCCGGCTGCTGCTGCGGCCGGGCCGGTGCCTCTTCGAGGATGAGGTGGGCGTTGGTGCCGCTGACCCCGAACGAGGAGACCCCCGCGCGCCGCGGCTGTCCGCTCTCGGGCCACGGCACCGCGTCCACGACCAGCTCGACCTCGCCCATCGACCAGTCCACCTGGCGGGTCGGCTGGTCGATGTGCAGGGTCGCGGGCACCACCCCGTGACGCATCGCCAGCACCATCTTGATCACACCGACCGCGCCCGCGGCCGCCTGCGTGTGACCGATGTTCGACTTGCCCGACCCCAGCAGCAGCGGCCGGCCGGCGGGCCGGTCCTGGCCGTAGGTCGCCAGCAGCGCCTGCGCCTCGATCGGGTCGCCGAGCGTCGTCCCGGTGCCGTGCGCCTCCACCACGTCCACGTCGCGCAGCGACAGGCCCGCGTTGGCCACCGCCTGGCGGATCACCCGCTGCTGGGACGGTCCGTTCGGGGCCGACAGGCCGTTCGACGCGCCGTCCTGGTTCAGCGCCGAGCTGCGGATGATCGCGAGCACCTCGTGCCCCAGGGCCTGGGCCTGCGACAGCGGCTCGACCAGCACCAGTCCGATGCCCTCGGCGAAACCGGTTCCGTCCGCGGCGTCGGCGAACGCCCGGCACCGGCCGTCCGCGGACAGCGCGCGCTGCCGGCTGAACTCGACGAAGACCTTCGGGCTCGACTGCACCGCCACGCCGCCGACCACCGCCATCGAGCACTCACCGGCCCGCAGCGCCTGCCCGGCCAGGTGCAGCGCCACCAGCGACGACGAACAGGCCGTGTCGACGGTGACGGCCGGGCCGTCCAGCCCGAACACGTACGAGACGCGCCCGGAGATCACGGCTGGCGTGGCTCCGGTCACCGCGTAGCCCTCGGCACTGTGCGGCGCCAGCGGCGCACCGGTCGCGTAGTCGGTCGGACCGGCGCCGACGAACACGCCGGTCCGGCTCCCCTTGAGGCTCTGCGGGTCCATTCCGGCGCTCTCGAACAGCTCCCACGTGGTCTCCAGGATCAGCCGCTGCCGCGGGTCCATGGTCACCGCCTCGCGGGGGGAGATCCCGAAGAACTCCGCGTCGAAGCCCGACGCGTCGTCCAGGAAGCCGCTCTCGCGGACGTAGGACTTGCCGAGGCTGTCCGGGTCCTGGTCGAACAGGTTGGCCAGGTCCCAGCCGCGGTCGGTCGGGAACCCGGACACGCCGTCGACGCCGTCGACCAGCATCCGCCAGTAGTCCTGCGGCGAGCTCACACCACCGGGCAGCCGGCAGGCCATGCCCACGATCGCCATCGGCTCGTCGAGGGCGGCGGCGTTCACCGCCGGTGCGCTCTCCTGCGACTCGGCCGACTCGCCGAGGGCGAGTTCGAGCAGGTAGTCGGCGACGGCCGCGGCGGTCGGGTAGTCGAAGGCGAGGGAGGCCGGCAGCCGCAGCCCGGTGGCCGTGTTCAGCCGGGTCCGGAACTCGACCGCGGTGACCGAGTCGGAGCCCATCTCGGTGAACGGCCGCTCCGGGTCCACCTCGCCGGCCCGGGCGTACCCCAGGACGGTCGCGGCCTCGGTCCTGACCAGGTCGAGCACCGCCCACTCGCGCTCGGAATCGGGCGTCTGGGCCAGCAGCCGGGCGAGGGCGCTCTGCCCGGCCCCCTGCTCGCCCCGGCCCGTCCCACCGGCCGCGCCGCCCTGCACGTCCGGCAGCTCGTCGAGGAACGGCCGGGGGCGGGTCGCCGTGTAGAGCGGGGCGAACCGCTCCCACTCCACGTCGGCCACGGCCACGGACGTCTCGTCCCGGTCCAGCACCTGCCGCAGGGCGCGCAGCGCCTGCCCGGGCTCCAGGAGCGGGAGGCCCTGCCGTTCCGACTGGCTGCGGAACACGTCCCGCACCGCCGTGTCGTCGGCGTCCGCGCCGAACGCGTTCCAGAAGCTCCAGGCGACGGCCGTCCCCACCCCGCCGCGGGCGCGGCGCCGGACGGCCAGCGCGTCCAGGCAGGCGTCGGCGGTCGCGAAGGCGCCGTTCTCGGCCGCGCCCCACACGCCGGCGACGGAGGAGAACATGACGAAGGCGTCCACGGACTCCGCGTCGAGCAGGTCGTCCAGCACCCGCGCGCCCGTCACCTTGGCGCGCAGCGTGCCGGCGAGCCGGGCGAGCGTCATCTCGGCCAGCGGGCCGGGCTCGGGGACGACCGCCGCGTGCACGACGGTGCGCACCGGCCGCCCCGCGGTGCGGGCCTCGGCCAGCAATTGCGCCACCGCGGCGCGGTCGGCCACGTCGCAGGCCGCCATCGTGACCGCGGTGCCGGAGCGCACCAGGTCGGCCTCGAACTCGGCCGCGCCCGGCGTGTCGCCGCCGCGCCGGCTGGCGAGGATGACGTGCTCCGCGCCGCAGGCCGCCAGCCAGCCGGCCAGGCGCCGGCCGATCCGGCCGGTGCCGCCGGTGATCAGCACGCTGCCGCCCGGCTGCCAGCTCCGCTTCGCGGGCCGGCCGGCCACCGGGTCGCGCACCAGCCGCCGCACGTGCACGCCGCTGTCCCGCAGCGCCACCTGGTCCTCGGCGCCCAGGCCGCCGCCCAGCACGCCGCACAGCCGGCGCAGCGCGTCCTCGTCGGGCGCGGCGGGCAGGTCGATCAACCCGCCCCAGCGCTGCGGGGTCTCCAGGCCGGCCACCCGGCCCATGCCCCAGACCTGCGCCTGGGTGGGCGAGTCCAGGTCGTCGCCGGCGGCCGCGCCGACCGCGCCGCTGGTCGCCAGCCACACCGGGACGTCGGCCCCGGCGTCGCCCAGCGCCTGCACCAGGGCCAGGGTGGCGGCGGAACCTGCCGGGACGTCCGGGAACTCCTGGTGCGCACGCTCGTCCATCGCCAGCAGCGAGAGCACACCGGTCGCACCGGCGGCCGCCGCGTCCGTGAGCAGGCCGGCGAGCCGGTCCCGGCCCTCGCGCGTCGGGTCGAGCGACAACTGCTCCGCGTCCGCGCCGCGCGCGGTGAGGGCCTGGCACGCGGCCGCGGCCCACTCCTGCCCCGCGCCGGTGTCGGGTGCCAGCACCAGCCAGCGTCCGCCCGGTTGCGGCTCGGCGGGATCGGCGACGGGCTGCCAGTCGACGCGGTAGCGCCAGGCGTCGAGCTCCAGGCCGGCGATGTCGGGGAGCACGGCCGGCCGCGCGTCGCGTCCGGCGAACACCCGCTGCCAGTCCACCTCGGCGCCGCGCGTGTACGCCTCCGCCAGGGAGGCCAGGAAGCGCCCGGTGCCGCCGTCGTTGCGGCGCAGCGTGCCCAGCGCGCTCGCGCCGCCGCCGGCCTGCTCGATGGTCTCCTCGATCGCCGGGGTGAGCACCGGGTGCGGGCTCGCCTCGACGAGCAGTCCGTGGCCGCTCGCCAGCAGCGCGCGCACCGCGTCCTCGAAGCGCACCTGCTGACGCAGGTTCAGGTACCAGTAGTCGGCGCCGAGTTCGGTGGTGTCCAGCAGGCCGCCGGTGGCCGAGGAGTAGAACGGCACCGTGCCCGCACGGGGCTTGATCCCCTTGAGGACCGTGCCGAGCCGGTCGCGGAGCGCCTCGACGTGCGGCGAGTGCGAGGCGTAGTCCACGTCGACGCGGCGGAACCTGATGCCGCCGTCCTGGCAGACGGCCGCCAGCTCGTCCAGGGCGTCGGCGTCGCCCGCCACCACGACGCTCTGCGGACCGTTGACCGCGGCGACGCACAGCCGCCCGCCGAACCGGCGCAGCAGGTCGTCGACCGCGGCCGCGCCCACGGCCACCGAGGCCATGCCGCCCCGGCCGGACAGCCGGGACAGCTCGGCGCTGCGCAGCGCCACGACCTTGGCGGCGTCGCTCAGGGAGAGCGCGCCGGCCACGTACGCGGCGGCGATCTCACCCTGCGAGTGACCGGCCACGGCCGCGGGGACGACCCCGTAGGACCGCCAGAGCTCGGCCAGCGAGACCATCACCGCGAAGAGCGTGGGCTGCACGACGTCGACCCGGTCCAGCGGGGCCGCGCCGGCCTCGCCGTTGATCACCGCGCTGAGCGACCAGTCGGTGAACTCCGCCAGGGCCTCGCCGCACGCCCGCATCTGCTCGGCGAAGACCGGCTCGGCCGCTATCAGCTCCGCGGCCATGCCCGCCCACTGGGCGCCCTGCCCGGGGAAGATCAGGGCGACCTTCGGGTCCTCGACCGCCGGACCCTGAAGGAGGTTCGGCGCGGTCCGGCCGTCGGCGAGCGCGCTCAGCGCGTCGCCGAAGCCCGCGGTGTCGCCGGCCAGCACGACGGCGCGGTGGGCGCCCTGGCGCGGCAGCGCCGCCAGCGCGGCACCCACGTCCAGGGGGCTGGTCTCCCGGTCGTGGGTCACCAGGTCGCCCAGTGCGGCGGCCCGGGCCCGCAGGCCGGTGGCGCTGGCGGCCGCGATCGGCCACGGGAGCGCCGGCTTGTCACCAGGGAGCTCGGGGGCCTCGCGGTACCAGTGGCGGCGACGCTGCCACGGGTAGGCGGGCAGGCTGACGGGTCGGCGCGCGGCCCGGGCCGGAGCGGGCACCGCGCCGGTCACGAAGAGTTCGGCCGCGCTGCCGGCGAACCGGTCCACCGGGTCGTCGGTGTCCACCGCGACGCCGAACCGGTCGGCCAGCGCGGCGGGCAGCGGCCGCGCCAGCACGTCGACGAGGGCCTCGACGCCCGCGGCGTCCAGCTCGTCGGCGAACGCCTGCGGCAGGTCGGCGACCGCACCGGCGGCGGCGCGCCGGGCCAGCTCCTCGGCCGACCGGGCGAGGCCCTCGCCGTCGGCGGACAGCTCGGGCAGCAGGCCCGGCCGCAGTGCCACGCCGGACGGGCGCCCGGCGGCGATGCGCAGGGCGTCGTCCAGGTCCAGCCGTCCGGCCACCCAGGCGGCGCCCAGGCAGCCCGCGCCCGTACCGGCCACGGCACCCGCCGCCAGTCCGAGGCCGGCCCACAGCCGGGCCGCCGCGACGTGGTGGCAGAGCAGGTGGGCCGTCGACAGGTCGGCGGCCGGCTCGGCGAACGGGTCGGCCGTCACGCCGGTCAGCGCGGTGAGGCGGGCGGCGCACGACCGCAGCGCGGCGGTGTACTCCGGCAGCCCGGCCAGCCGCTCGCGCAGGGCGGCGGACGGCGGCTCGGCGCCGAACCAGAACCCGACGGTGCGGACCTCGTCCTCGGGCACCTGCCCGGTCCGGGCGGCCGGCGTGCCGGTGCCGAGCGCGACCGCTTCCAGGGCCGCCACCAGCGAGGCGGCGTCCTGGCCGGTGACGCCGACCCGGTGGCTCAGCCAGCTGCGCCGGTGGGCGGCGGTGAAGACGATGTCGTCCAGCTCGGCCGGAGCCTCGCGCAGCCGGGCGGCGAGTCGGCCCGCCGCCTGGCGCACCGCCGGCTCGGCCGCCGCGGTGACCATCAGGACGTGCGGAGCACCCCCGGCCTGGCCCGCAGCCTGCTCGACGACCGCCGGCGCCTGCTCGACGACCACGTGCGCGTTGCTGCCGCTGAAGCCGAACGAACTGATGCCGGCCCGGTGCGGGCGGTCCCGCAGCGGCCACTGCCGCCGCTCGGTCACCACCGAGACCGGGAGCCGCTCCCAGTCGATGTTGGTCGACGGCCGGTTCAGCGGGTGCGGCGGAAGCTCGCCGTGGTGGAGCGAGAGGACGACCTTGAGCAGCCCGGTGACACCGGCCGCGGCCTCCAGGTGCCCGATGGTGGCCTTGGCGGAGCCGATCAGCAGGTCCTCGTCCGCCGCGCGACCGGCGCCGAGCGCCTCGGCGAGGGCGCGGACCTCGATCGGGTCGCCCAGCGGGGTGCCGGTGCCGTGGGCCTCGACGTAGTCGACGTCGCGCGGTGCCCAACCCGCGGCCTCGACCGCCCGCTTGACGACGGCGGCCTGCGCGTCGGCGTTGGGGACGGTCAGGTTGCCGCTGGCGCCGTCCTGGTTGACCGCGGTGCCGCGGATCACCGCGTAGACCCGGTCCGAGTCGCGCCGGGCCGCGCTGAGCGGCTTGAGGATGAGCGCCGCCGCTCCCTCGCCGCGGCCGTAGCCGTCGGCCGCGTCGTCGAAGGTCTTGCAGCGGCCGTCGGGGGCCAGGGCGCCCGCCCCCGCCATGGAGACCGACACGCTGGGGGCGACGATCACGTTGGCGCCGCCGACGACGGCGATCTCGCAGTCCCCCTGGCGCAGGCCCTGGCACGCCAGGTGGACCGCGGTGAGGGAGGAGGAGCAGGCGGTGTCGACCGCGATGCTGGGGCCGCGCAGCCCGAGGAAGTACGCCAGGCGTCCGGCGGCGGCGGCGAAGGTCGTGCCGGTGCCGTAGAAGTGGTCGACCTGGGCCATGTCCCGGGTGAGCAGCTGCTGGTAGTCGGCGGTGTTGAGGCCGAAGTAGACGCCCGCGGCACGGCCCTGGAGCGCGAGTGCCGGCTGCCCGGCGTCCTCCAGCGCCTCCCAGGCGACCTCCAGGAGCAGGCGGTGCTGCGGGTCGAGCGACTTGGCCTCGCGCGGCGAGACCCGGAAGAACTCCGCGTCGAAGCCCTCCACCTCGTCGAGGAAGCCACCGCGGGTGGGGACGTCCGGCCCGGCCTCGGACCAGATCGGGTCCGCCAGGCGGACCGCCGGGATGTCGCGGATCGCGTCGCGGCCCTCGGTCAGCATCGACCAGAACTGCTCCGGCGAGTTCGCGCCGGGCAGCCGGCAGGCGATGCCGATCACGGCGACGGCGTCGTCGTCGGAGCCGTCGTCCTCGGACGGAACGCCCGCGCCGGGGACCGACTCGCCGGCCGCCTTGGCGGCGGCCGGCTCGGGGGCGGCCTCCGCCAGGAACGCGGCGAGCGCCTCGATCGTCGGCCGCTCGAAGACGAACGTCGCGGGGAGGTCCAGGCCGAACTCGGCGCCGAGGCGGTCGCGCAGCTCCACGGCGGTCAGCGAGTCCAGGCCCTGCTCGAACAGGCCGCGACGACGCGCCAGCCGCTCGTCCTCGCCGAGTCCGAGCACGGCCGCGACCAGCTCCTCGACGCGCCGCACCGCGCCGCCAGCCGACGCCGGCCCGCCGGCGGGGGCGGGCGCGAGGACCGGGGCGGGGGCCGCGACCGGGGCCGCGGCCGCCGGGGCCCGGGTTCCGGCAGCGGTCGGCGCGGCCGCCGGGACGGCGCTCGACGCGCTGCCGTCCGGGCGCGCGACCATCTCGCTGATCACCCGGCCCTCGGCGTCCAGCAGGCTCACCCGCACCTGCGCGGGGGCCTCGACGACGGGCGTGCGCCCCTGCTCGCCGGGCTCGACGCCCGGCAGCCAGTACCGGTCGCCGCCCCAGGAGGGCACCGGCAGCGTCCGGTACCGGCCCGGCGTTCCGGTGACCTTCGTCCAGTCCACCTCGACGCCGCCGACGTGCAGCCGGGCGAGCGCCCGGTGCAGGCCGAGCGGCCCGGCCTCGCCGCGGCGCAGCGTGGCCGTCACCGGGCCGCGGCGCTCCCGGTGGCGCAGCGCGTCGGTGAGCTGCCGGATCAGCGTGGGGTGCGGGCCGATCTCGACGAACGCACCGTCGGCCTCGGCGAGCAGCCCGTCGACCGCGGGCCAGAACAGCACCGGGTCGGTGAGGTTGCGCTCCCAGTAGGCGGCGTCCCGCGGCACGTCCGACTCCTCCGGCCGCACCGTGGAGAGCAGCCGCAACGAGGGCGTGGCGCAGGCGAGTCCGGCCATCTCCTGGCGCAGCAGCGGGCCCTGCTCGGCCACCACCGGGCTGTGGAACGCGTAGCCGCCGGCCAGGCGCTTGCACCGCAGGCCGCGCCGTTCGCACTCGGCCGCGACCGCGTCGACGGCGTCGCCGGGGCCGCTCAGCACCACCGCCTGCGGCCCGTTGACCGCGGCGACCGCCACCGGCCCGCCGGTGGCGGCCAGCAGCGCGAGGACCGTCTCCTGGTCCGCGCGCACCGCCAGCATGGCGCCCCGGCCGGCCGTCCCGTGCAGGATCTCGCCGCGCCGCACGGCCAGCCGCACGGCGTCCGCGCGGGACAGCGCGCCGGCCGCGGCCGCGGCGGCGATCTCCCCGACGCTGTGTCCGACCACGGTCCGCGGCCGGATCCCGCAGTCGGCCAGCCAGTCGGTCAGCGCCATCTGGACGGCGAGGACGGCGGGTTGGGCGAGGTCGGTGCGGTCGAGCCGACTGTCGCCGCCCTGGCCGTCCGCGCCCCGGCGCAGCTCGTCGAGCAGGGACCACGAGGCGTCCCGGCGGACCAGCGCGTCGCACTCGTCGAGGACCGCGCGGACCACCGGCGAGGCGTCGTACAGGTCGACCGCCATGCCCGCCCACTGCGCGCCCTGGCCGGAGTAGACGAACACCGGCTCGGGGGCGCCCTCGGGGTCCACCGTGCCGAAGTAGGTGCCGTCCGGCGCCTCCTCGATCCCGTCCAGGGCGGCCGCCAGCTCCTGCGGCCCCTCCGTGACGGCGGCGAACCGGTGGCGCTCGTGGGTGCGCCGGGTGGCGGCGGAGGCGAGCAGGTCGCCGAACCCGTCGGCCTCGTCGGTCACCCGCTCGGCCATCGCGGCGAGTTGGCCGTCCAGGCCGGAGCGGTGGAACGCCGAGGCGAGCAGCACGTAGGGGCCGTCCGGACCGGCGGACCGCGGCTCGGCGGCGGGCTCGACGCCTTCCGCGATCACGTGGACGTTGGTGCCGCTGAGCCCGGACGAGCTCACTCCCACCCGCAGCGGCCGGTCGGTCCCCGCCAGGCTGACCGGGCTGAGCGGCACCGCCAGCTCGCCGCGGTCCCAGGAGACGGCCGAGGTCAGCCGACCGGGATCGGGCTGGGGCGGGACCTCCCGCGAGTTGACGACCCACAGGCCCTTCAGCAGTCCGGCGATCCCGGCCGCGGCGTCGGTGTGCCCGAACACGGCCTTGTTGGAGCCCACGTAGAGGGGCGCCCGGTCGGCCTCCCGGACCCGGCCGTAGACCTCGTTCAGTGCCATCAGCTCGACCTGGTCGCCGAGCGGGGTCCCGGTGCCGTGCGCCTCCACGTAGTCGAGGTCCGACGGGGCGAGGCCCGCGCCGGCGAGCACGGTGCGCAGCAGGTCGGCCTGGGCGGCGCCGTTGGGCGCCGTGATGCCGAGGCTGTGGCCGTCGTGGTTGGCCGCCGAGGCGCGGATGACGCCGTAGATCCGGTCCCGGTCGGCGAGGGCGTCGGGCAGGCGCTTCAGGACGACGACGCCGCAGCCGTCGCCGCGCAGCATGCCGTCGGCGTCGGCGGCGAACGGCCGGCAGTGGCCGGTCGGCGAGATCGCGCCGATCCTGCTCATGAAGACGCTGAGCTCAGGCGTGAGCATCAGGCTGACGCCGCCGGCCAGCACCACGTCGCTCTCACCGGTGCGCAGGCTCTGGCTGGCCAGGTGAACGGCGAGCAGGGACGAGGAGCAGGCGGTGCTGACGGAGGCCATCGGCCCGTGCAGGTCGAAGGCGTAGGCCAGCCGGCCGGCCGCGAAGCTGAACTCGGTGCCGCTGGCGTAGTGCCGGCCGATGCCCTCGACCCCGAGCGTCTTGGTGTGCAACGTCGCGTAGTCGGGGGCGAACATGCCGAAGAAGGCCCCGGTGCGGGTGCCGCGCCAGAGGTCCGCGGGCCGCCCGGAGTCGCTCATCGCCTCCCAGGCCACTTCCAGCAGCAGCCGCTGCTGCGGGTCCATCGCGACGGCCTCGCGGGGCGAGATCCCGAAGTAGGTGGCGTCGAAGCGGTCGATCTCCTCCAGGAACCCGCCGACGTGGCTGGACGTCCCGGTGCCGTCCGTGCCCGCGAAGCCGCGGTCCCACCGCGTCGGGGGGACATCCTGGAAGACGGGGGTCGCGGATCTGAGCACCGCGCCGAAGGAGTCGAGGTCGCGCGCGCCGCCAGGGAACCGGCAGCCGATGCCGACGACGGCGATCGGAGTAGTGTGATGGCTCGTCAACGGTCGTTCTGCCATTGGAGATTGTCCTTGCTCGACAATGATCTTCGACTATTCGGCAGCAGTGCCCCTGGGGACACCGGAAGGGGCGGCCGATGACCGGGCACCGGCTCGCGGGCCCCGGTTTCGTCGCCGTCTGGGTGGCGGTGGGCGCGGCACCGCCCGAGGGCGGGCCGCTCAGCCTGGACGCCCGCGCCCGGCGGTACCGCCGCATGCGGGCCGCGGCGCGCCGGGTCGGCCTGGACCTGGTCGCCGCGCACACCTCGTGTCCGCCGGAGCAGCAGGTCTGGGAGCGCGACGACCGGGGGCGCCCGGTGCTCGCCCGTCCCGCGGGCCTCCACGTGAGCCGCAGTCACGCCGAGGGCGTGGTGGCGGCCGCCCTGTCCTGGGACGCCCCGGTCGGCGTCGACGTCGAGCGGCTGCGGCCGCTGGCCGCCCGTGGCGCGCTGGCCCGGGCCGCCCTGTCCGAGACCGAGCAGCAGGTCGTGGACGAGCTGCCCGAGGCGGACCGGGACGCCCAGCTGCTCCGCTTCTGGACCCGGAAGGAGGCCGTGGCGAAGGCGCTGGGCACGGGGCTCGCCACGGACCTGCCCGGCATCGTCACGACCGCGCACGGCGCCCTGGTGTCACTCCCGCGCCCGTGCGGCGACGTCGCCGGCTGGTCGCTGGCCGATCTCGCGGTCCGGGGCGGCGTGATCGCCTCCGTCGCGGTCCGGGTGCCCGACGTCCGGGTGCTGACCCGGACAATCGGACTCCCCCACGACGAGGCCCCTGCGGCTAGAACGCCGGAGCGATGACCGGCGCCCGGAGGTTGCCCAGGTACGGGTGCCACAGGTGCGTCGGGTCGTTCTCGACGGCGGTCACCGTCTCGCGCATGATGCGCAGCACCTCCGGCTCCTCCTCGTCGTAGAGGTCGCCCTGCAGCAGCCGCAGCACGTCGATCCGGTACTTCGGGTCCTCGACGTACGTGGTGAACAGGATGTTCAGCCGGTAGTAGATCGAGATGAACTCGTACCAGTTGCGGGTGCCGTTGCGCAGCTGCCGCTCGTACTCGGCGAACCGGCCCGCCGAGAAGTCGTCCGCCTCGACGGCCGCGAGGATGTCCTTGCAGGCCAGCCGCGCGCTGTTGAGCGCGACGCCGACGCCGCTGGAGAAGATCGGGTCGACGAAGCGGGCGGCGTCGCCGAGCAGCACGTAGCGGTCGCCGCAGATCTGCTTCATGGCGTAGCTGTAGTCGCCCTCGACCTTGAGCGGCGTCACCTGCTTGGTCTTCTGCAGCGCCTCGTACAGGTCCGGACGGCTCTCCACGAAGCTCCAGAAGAACTTCTCGCGGTCCGTGTTGGCCTCGGCGAACTTGGCCTTCTGGGTCACCACGCCGATGCTGGTGACGGTGTCGCTGATCGGGATCTGCCAGACCCAGGTGTCGCTGATCGGCAGGAAGTGCACGTAGATGTAGTCGATCTTCTCGGGGCTGTTGGCGAGCGCGACCCGGTCCAGGCCCTCGAACCAGGCGTGCACGGCGTACTGGTTGAAGACCGGGTCCGCCTGCTTGAGCCCGAGCTGGCGGCCCAGGAAGGTCTGGCGGCCGGAGCCGTCGAGGATCATCTTCGCGGTGAAGTCCACCTCCCTCGAGCCCAGGCGGCAGGTCAGGGTGACCTTGTCCGGGTCGTCGAAGTCCGCGCGCAGCGCCCGGACGCCCTGGAACACCTTGGCGCCCAGGCTCTCGGCGTGCTTCAGCAGGATCAGGTCGAACTTGCCGCGGTCGACGTGGAAGGTGTAGTCCCGGTCGACGCCCGGCTGGGTGCGCTCGGCGAACATGACGTCGGCGATGCCCCAGTCGTGCGCGAACTGCGGGGTGGCGCTGCCCGTCTTGGCCGGCAGCGAGGATGTCCAGGCCGCGCCGTACTTGCGCGGGAAGTTGGCCGCCTCGACCTTCTCCATCGCGCCGGTCTCCAGCAGCACCCGGGTGGTGGCCGGGACCAGCGACTCGCCCACGTGCGGCCGCGGGAAGTTCTCGCTCTCGAAGACGGCCACCGACAGGCCGGCCTTGGCGAGGTAGGCGGCAGCACTGGAGCCGGCCGGACCACCGCCGACGATCACCACGTCGTAGTCGAGACTCATGGTTATCGGGCACCTTCCGCGGAGGCGGCCACCAGGCCGGAGACGAGCTTGCTGATGGCGGCGATGTCCCGGAAGTTCGCCGCGTTGATCTGGGCGAGGGGCACGTCGACCCGCAGTTCCTCGCGCAGGAAGGTCAGCAGCAGGGCGCTGTTCATCGAGTTGAGCACCTCCCACTCCAGCAGCGGGGTGGTCTCGGTGAGTTCGCCCCTCGGGTCACCGTCGAGGAAGCTCTCACTGATGAAGGTGGTGATCCGCGGGGTGACTTCGTCGATCGTCATGGCGCCGCCTTTCCATCGGGAGGTGGGTGTCTGGTCCGGCCCGCTCATGACGTGCTCGTCGCGGACCCGTCGGCGCGCGCCTTCAGCGCCCGCCGGTCGATCTTGCCGTTGCCGTTCCTCGGCAGCGGGGCGAGGAAGCGCACCTCGTCCGCCACCATGTAGCGCGGCAGGTTCTGCGCGAGGTGCTGCCGGATGGTCAGCAGCCCCGGCTCGCTGCCGTCCCGCGGGGCCACGAAGACCACCAGGCGGGTGTCGATGCCTTCGCCCACCGCCACTGCGGCGGCCTCCGCGACGTCGGCGTGGTTCTCGAGCACGGCCTCGACCTCGGCCAGCTCGACCCGGTGCCCGCGGATCTTCACCATGTGGTCGCGGCGACCCAGGTAGTCGAACGAGCCGTCGGGCAGGACCCGGACCAGGTCGCCGGTGCGGTACGGGCCGCTCTGCGGCGGCCGGCCCCAGTAACCGGGCATCACCGTGGGGCCGTCCACCACGAGTTCGCCCTCCTCGCCCGCGGCCGCGACCTCGCCGTCCTCCCGCAGCGCCTGGACCCGGTCGCCGGAGGCCGCGATCCCGATCGGCACCGGCCGGTCGCGGTCCAGGTCCGCCTTGGTGACCTCGTGGAAGGTGCACACATTGGTCTCGGTCGGGCCGTACAGGTTCAGCAGCCGTGCGCCGGTCCAGCCGGCCAGGTCGCGCAGCTGCCCGATGGGGAACGGCTCCCCGGCGAACAGCACGGTGTGCAGGCTCTCCGGTGCCGGACGGTCCAGCAGGCCGCCGTAGCGCATCATCACGGCGAGGGCGGACGGCACCGAGTACCAGACGCTGATCCGCTCCTGGTGGAGGAACTCGACGAGCTGTGCCGGCGCGAAGGACAGCTCCGGGGGGATGAGGCGCACCGAGGCGCCGGCGCGGAACGCCACGTACAGGTCGAGCACCGACAGGTCGAAGGTGAACGGCGCGTGGTTGGCGAACCGGTCGTCCTCCTGCGGTGCCAGCAGCTCGTACGCCCAGTCGACGAACGCCCGCGCGTTCCGGTGGGTCAGGCACACGCCCTTGGGCGTTCCGGTCGACCCCGAGGTGTAGAGGATGTACGCCAGGTCGTCGGGCGTGACGGCGGCATTGCGGGCCGGCGCCGGATCGTAGGGGCCGTCGAGCTCCAGGTAGCCGAGCTCATCGCCCAGTTCCGCTGAGATCCGCGGGATCCGGGCGCCGTCCGCCACCACCAGGCGCGCCGCGCAGTCCCGGGCGATGGTCGCGACCCGGGCCACCGGGCTGCCGCCGTCGACGGGCACGTAGACGGCGCCGCACCGCAGGACCGCCTGCATCGCCGCCACCGTGGCGGGGCTCTTGCCCGCCCAGAGCACGACCCGGTCGCCGGGGCGCACGCCCTGGCGGTCCAGCCTGGACGCGATCGCGTCCGCCATGAGGTCGAGTTCGCGGTAGCTGACGCAGCCGGACGGCCCGCTCACGGCCGGCGCGTCGGGCCGGCGCGCGGCGGCGTCGATGACCAGTTGGTGGAGGGTCACAGGCCGGACTCCCGTGCGATCAGTTCCATCTGGATCTCGGTCGTGCCGGAGAAGATCGTGGTCGGCAGGCAGTCGCGCAGCTGCTCCTCGATCCCGTTGCCCATCAGGTAGCCGGTCGCGCCGAACAGCTGCATCGCGTCCAGGCTGTTGGCGACCGCGGCCTCGGACACGGCGGTCTTCGACATGGCGATCGCGCGGACGTCCGTGCGGCCCTGGTCGAGCAGCCAGCAGGCGCGGTACAGCAGCAGCCGCGCGCCCTCCAGGCGCTGCCGCATCCGGGCGATCCGGTGCGACACGGCCTGGAAGTCGGCAATCCTGCGCCCGAACTGCCGGCGCTGGGTCACGCGGGCCACGCACTCGTCCAACTGCCGTTCCATCAGCCCGAGGTAGCCGGCGAACAGGACACCGCGCTCCCAGGCCATCGAGTGCTGGAAGATCGCCGCGCCGCTGCCCTCCGCTCCGAGCCGGTACTCGGCCGGAACCACGCAGCCGTCGAACCGGACCCGCGCGGCCAGGCAGCCCCGCAGCCCCACCTTCGGCAGCGTCGCACTGACGACGATGCCGCTCAGCTCGCGCGGCACGGCGAAGGCCGAGACGCCCAGGAACCCGGCGGACGGATCGGTGACGGCGTAGGTCACGTACACGTCCGCGATCGGGGCGTTGCTGACGAAGGACTTCTCCCCTTCGAGGACGTAGGCGTCGCCCTGGCGGGTGGCGGTGGCCTTGATCCGGCTGATGTCGGAGCCGGCCTCGTCCTCGGTCATGGCGTTGCCGGCGATCAGGTCGCCCGCCGCCATGCCGGTCAGCAGCTCCTTGGCGGTGTCCGTCCCGAACTCCAGGACCGGCACGGCGCACGAGAGCAGGTGGGCGGCGACCGCGAAGACCAGGCCCATGTCGGAGCAGGAGCGTCCGAACGCCTCCAGGGCCAGCGCGGTGTCCAGGGCCCCCAGGCCCGCACCGCCGTACTCCTCGGGCAGGCACAGCCCGGTCAGGCCGATGCCTGCCGCGGTCTTCCAGGCCAGCCGCGCCGACTCGGGGTCCGCGCTGGTCGTGTGATCGGCGAACCGCTCGGCGACGACCGCACTGATGTCGGCACAGCGTTCACGTTGAATCGGCGAGGGCTCGAAATCCATCAGTCGTCTTCCGGTGTGTAATCGACGGTTTCCAATTCTGTCCCCCTCAGAAAGTGGCGCTGCCACACCATTCGCCTTTTCCTGGCCCGCGCCCTCGGCAACGGTATATTCCTCACGAGCGGGCCCCAACCCTTACCGCACCCTTATGCAGCCGGGGAGGCGACTAGGGGTTCACTAGGGGTGCCGCTCAGGACAGCACCGACGTACCGTCCTGCCGCGCTCCCGCGAGCACCGACGAGACGACGTCGAGCACGCCGGCCCGGCAGTCCTCCAGGTAGAAGTGGCCGCCGGGGAAGACCCGCAGGCCGAACCGGCCGAGCGTGTGGTCCGCCCAGGCCGCCGCCTCGTCGATGGCGACCCTCGGGTCGCGGTCGCCGGTCAGTGCGGTGATGTCGCAGGACAGCGGCGGGCCGGGCTCGAACCGGTAGGTCTCGATGGCCTCGTAGTCGGCGCGGACCGTCGGCAGGACCATGTCCAGCAGCTCCTGGTCGGCCAGGATGCGCGGGTCGGTGCCGCCCAGCACGCGCATCTGCTCGACGAACACGGCCCTGCTCGCCCGGTGCAGCTCCTCGTGCTTGAACCGGGAGGGGGCCCGCCTGCCGGAGACGAACAGGTGCGCCGGCACCGCGCCCTCCTCCCGGTCGAGCCGACGCGCCACCTCGTAGGCGAGGACCGCGCCCATGCTGTGGCCGAAGAACGCGAACGGCGCGTCCAGCAGCGGCCGGACCGCCGCGTGGATGCGGTCGGCCAGCTCGGGGAGGGAGCGCAGGTGGGGCTCGGAGCCGCGGTCCTGGCGGCCCGGGTACTGCAGGGCCAGCACCTCGGTGTCGCCGGGCAGCGCGGCGCCCCAGGAGAAGTAGGAGGTGGCCGCACCACCCGCGTGGGGGAAGCAGAACAGGCGCATGCCCCCCGGTGCCTGGCGGTAGACGCGGATCCAGCTGTCAGTGTCGGCGTTTCCCACGGGCGTCACCTTTCTGAACGCAGCACGAATAACCGATTCCTCGGCCAGGACCGACCCTATCCCCGGCCGCCGCGCGGCGAACCCCTAATTAGCCCCTAAATATCCGGCCGCACATTGCCGGGAAATCACCCCGTCCCTATGCTCGGCATCCCTCGAATTGTCAGGACAGCGGACGAGCAGGCAGGCGGGCAAATGCTCAAGACAGTTCTCAGAATCGACGAGGTCATCGAACTGCTGACCAGGCAGTGGCACTTCCCCGACCAGGCGGACGAAGCCGCGCTGGCCCGGCTGTGGCGGCTGGCGGCCGCCCAGGGTTGGTTCGGCCTGGGCAGCGTCGACGCCGTCGTGGGGCTGCTGCGGACCACCGGAGCGGCTGCCTGCCCGCTACCCGTGATGGACGGCTACGTCGCCGCGGGCCTGCTGGCGAAGGCCGCCCCGGAGATCGCGGACGGCATCGCGGACGGCGGCGTCCGGATCCTGGTGGTGACGCCGACGGACCCGGCAGCCGGACTGGTCCCGTTCGCCGAGGGCGGGGCGGCCGCCTCGCACGTCCTGCTCCTGCCCCCCGAGGGCGGCCTCGGGTCGGTCCGGCCCGTGGAGTTCGCCATCCCGCAGCCCGGGCTGGCGTCGCCCGCCTGGAGCAGCCTGCGCCTGGGCGCGGCGGAGGTCGAGTTCTCCGTCGAGCCGCACGAGGCCCGCCGGGCGCTCTCGCTGCTCAGGCTGGGGCTCGCGGCGCGCGCCATGGCGGCCGCGCGGCACACGCACGGGCAGTCCGTCGCCCACGCCAAGGTCCGCCGGCAGTTCGGGCAGACGATCGGCGGCTTCGGCGCGGTCCAGCAGCGCACGGCGTCCCGCGAGATCGACCTCGTCGCCGGCGAACTCCTGATCAACGACGCCGTCCGGAGGCACGACGAGGCACCGGACGCGGAGGCGGCGGTCCTCGCCACCGAGCTCGCGGTGTGCCACGCGGCCGCCGCCGCACCGCGCGCCCAGCTGACGGCCCACCACAACCTCGGCGCGGGCGGCTACTTCGAGGAACACGACGCCCCGTGGCTGTTCCGCCGGGTCCACGCGGACGTGGCGCGGCTGTCCTGCTTCCCGGCACCGGGCGGAACGGTCGCCGACCTCCTGATCGCGAGCACCGCCGGCCTGCCCGCCGTGGACCACTCCGCGCCGGCCGCGGCGATGCGGGCCCAGGCCCGCTCCTTCGGGGCCGAACACCGTGGCCGGGTACGGGAGTTCAGCAAGGGTGACGACCCGGAGCTGGTGGCGGCGATGTCCGCGCGCCGGTGGTTCGGGATGACCTGGCCCGCCGCCGACGGCGGCCGCGCGGCCACCGTCCCCGAGCAACTGGCGATGCAGGAGGAGAACGCCTACCACCAACTGCCGGTCGCCAACGCGATGGCGGCCGTCTCCGTGGTCGGCCATCCCGTCGTCCGGTACGGGACGGCCGAGCAGAAGGCCCGCTACCTCCCCCCGATCCGGGACGGGCGACTGACCTTCTGCCTGGGGTACAGCGAGCCGGAGGCCGGCTCCGACCTGGCCTCACTGACCACGACGGCGGTCCGGGACGGCGAGGACTGGGTGATCAACGGGACGAAGTCCTGGATTGCCAACGCCGATACGGCGGAGTACATCTGGCTCGCCGTGCGCACGGACGTGGAAGCGAGCACGCCGCTCGCCGGAATCAGCATGTTCATCGTCCCGATGGCGACCGCCGGGATCAGCACGGAGCCGCTCCAGGGCCTGTCCGGGCAGACCTGCTGCACCGTGCGCTTCGACGACGTCCGGGTGAGCGACGGCGCGCGCGTCGGCCCGGTCAACCGCGGCTGGCACGTCATCACCGAGACGCTCACCGGCGAGCGGCTGCTGCTGGCCGGCGAGGTGGCCGGACTGTCCCGCCGGCAGTTCGACGAACTGCTGGCAGCGGTCCGCGCCGACCCGGAGGGCCTGGCCGGTCCGGCGGGGTCCGCCGCACGCGCCACGCTCAGCCGGATGGCCGTCCAGGTGCGGGCGGTGAACCTGCTGCTCGGCGAGGCCGCCGAGCGGGCCGAGTCCGGCCCCGCCCACATCGCCCGCCTCGCCTCGTCGATGGCCGGCGTGCTGGCCGCCGAGGTCTTGGAGCAGCTCAGCCGCGACGTCCTGGACGTCCTCGGCCCCGCGGCGGCGCTCAGCACGCCGGACGCCCCCGGCGCCGGCCTCTTCGAGCAGGGCCTGCGCCTGTCCGTCCTCGCCTTCCTCGCCGGCGGCACCAACGACGTGCAACGCGGACTGATCGCCCGCGGGCTCGGCCTGAACTGACCGGGGCGGCGCTGAACCGCGGCTGATGCCGCCGCGCGGCCAGGCGACGTCGTCCACCGCGAGCCAGGGTGCCGTCGCCAGGGCCGCGGGAGTCCCCCCGGTGAAGGCCATGACGTCGCGGTGCAGGTGGGACTGGTCGGCGTAGCCGCACTCCGCGGCGATCCGCGCGACGCTGTGGCCCGCGGCCAGGCGGTGCGCCACGTGGTCGAAGCGGATCAACTGCGCCGCGCGCTTGGGCGTGACGCCGACCTGGGACCGGAACCGGGACCACAGGCGCTTGCGGCTCCAGCCGACCTCCGCCGCCATCCGCTCGACCCGGACCACGCCGTGACGCGTCATCATCTGCCGCCACACCTCGGCGACTTCGGGATCGACGCGGCGGCCCTGCTCATGCCCCTGCTCGAACCGCCGGCCGAGCGCGGCCTCCGCGATCTCGAACCGATCGCCCCAGGCCCCGGCGGCTCGCAGCCGGTCCAGGGTGCGCTCCGCGTCGCGGCCCCAGAGGTCGTCGAGGGAGACCACCAGCCCGCGCGCCTCCGCGGCGGCGCCACCCAGGACCGCGTGGGCGACCAGCGGTGACAACCGGATCTGCAGGCAGTCGATCTCGCTGCCGCTCCCCCGCACCGCGCCCGGATCGAGGCCGATGACGACGCTGCCGTGCTCCCGCCCCCCGCCGGCGTCGTCGACGGCGATCGGCCAGTCGCCCAGGTCGACGGCCAAGGTGACGGCGGGATAGGGGATCACACCGAGATCGACGGGGTCGGCGGTGCGGGCGCGGAAGCTCGCCA
This sequence comes from Streptomyces sp. NPDC002671, assembly GCF_053592475.1. Classification (NCBI taxonomy): domain Bacteria; kingdom Bacillati; phylum Actinomycetota; class Actinomycetes; order Kitasatosporales; family Streptomycetaceae; genus Streptomyces; species Streptomyces sp. NPDC002671. Next base: position 1,325 of record NZ_JBSFVU010000033.1, on the reverse strand, counting down.
TGGCCAACCCCTGGATCCGGCCGGTCCCCGAGGGGGTGGCGATGTCCCACACCGCCACCGCGTGTTGTGCTGTGCGAAGCGAAGGCATGGCCCCCAGGCTACGGCCGGACCGGGCCGAGGGGCAGCCGTTTTGGCTCCTGACGGCCCTGATGCCGGTGTGCGGACTCGGCATGGTCATCGGCTTCGTGGTCACCGAAGCCGCGCACGGTGGCCACCGTGGAGGATCAGCAGGGAACCGGCCGCGACACCTCCTACTTGCTGGACTTCAGCGACCGGGACGGGACGCCGCGCTACGAGTGGTCCGGCGACGTGTCGGGCGGCACCAAGGTCGGTGACCGGATACCCGTCGTCTACGCCCCCGAGGATCCGAGTGATCTCCAGGACGCCCGCGACCTGGCCCGGGGCCCTTGGGCGTCCCTGATCTTCCTGGCGGCCGGCGTCTTCTTCCTCTGGCTCTCGTACCGCTACTTCCGAGCTGACCCGACGGCGTTCCGCCAGTGGGTGAGGCACCGCTACCGGATCCGGTGACCGTGCGGGCGGCTCCCGGCGGCGGCTCGCGGCCGTGGCTCCGGTGCTGAACCGGTTGCGCCGCGCCCAGGGCCAGCTGGCGGGTGTCATCGCGATGATCGAGGCCGGCCGCGACTGCAAGGACGTGGTGACCCAACTCGCCGCCGTCTCCCGGGCACTGGACCGCGCGGGCTTCAAGATCGTGGCCAGCGGCATGCGGCAGTGCCTGGCCGAGGCCGAGCGGGGCGGCGCTCCGATGAGCGAGGCGGAGCTGGAGAAGCTGTTCCTCACGCTCGCCTGAGACAGCGCGGGGCCCGCCCGAGACGACGCGGGCTCGCCTGAGACAGCGCGGGTCGGCCACCCCTCGCAGGGACGGCCGACCCTTGTGCGTGTCGCCTCGCTGCCGCTTACTTCCGCAGGGCGGCGAAGGTGTCGTCGAGGCTGGGGAGCACCGCCTTGGGGCGGTTGTAGGGGAGCTTGCCGAGCATCGCGCCCATGGCGCACGTGTTGGTGGCGGCCGAGAAGGCCAGGCCGAAGCCGACGGCGGCCGAGACCCAGCGGGCGCCGGGCAGCGCGAGGTCGACCAGCACCCCGGCCAGCACCAGCGAGCCCGCGATCATGCGGACCTGGCGGTCCATCGCCCACACGGCCCGGCCGCCGGCCGGGCGGTTGAGCGGGTGCCCCTGCTGCGCCCAGGCGGTGGTGCCGCCGGTGATGTTGAACGCCCGGCACCGCACGGGGCTGAACCGGGTGGCGCGGCCGGTGCAGATCACCACCGGGCGGCGGCTGGCCGAGGGGTTCCCGGACGGGGTGGACGA